>JBBDMO010000032.1:0-7409 GCA_040878255.1 Ilumatobacteraceae bacterium | reverse complement strand
GGCTGCCATGAACGCGGCCAGCACGGTGGCATCGTCGCTGAGCTGTTCACGTCGCTGCTCGAGCTCGCCCACCACCACACCAGGGCCGAACCACCGCTCGCCCGCATCGAGCGGCCGGCGACCGAGGATCACGTCGAGCAGCGTGCTCTTGCCGCTGCCGTTGTGGCCGACGATCGCGACGCGGTCTCCGGCAGCGATGGCGATGTCGACCGGGCCGAGCACGAACGAGCCGTTCGACGCGACCGCGCCGCTGAGACGGGCTACGACATCGCCGCTGCGGGCCGTCTCACCGAAGGTGAGTCGGAGTTGCCACGCCTCACGGGGTTCCTCGACCACGTCGAGGCGCTCCATCATCTTCTCGGTGCGGGCGGCCTTGCCGGCCAACTGCTCGCTCTGGTTGAGCTTGAAGTTCTTCACGTTCTTGTCGTTGTCGGCCGGGTTCTTCTTCGCCTTGCTCGTGCCCTGCGTCGACCACTCGCGCTCGCGCTGCGCCCGGCCGGCGAGGTTCGCCCGCTTGTCGGCGTACTCCTCGTACCGTTCGCGAGCGTGTCGTGCCGCAAGGTCACGCTCGGCGAGGAAGGCGTCCCAGCCACCGGAGAACATCGTCAGCCGATGCGTGAACTCGTCGAGCTCGGCCACGTGGGTGACCGTACGACGCAGGAACTCGCGGTCGTGGCTCACGACCGCAACGGGTGCCGACAGACCGGTGACCCAGCGTTCGAGGCGAGCGAGGCCATCGAGGTCGAGGTCGTTGGTGGGCTCGTCGAGCAGGAAAACGTCGAAGCGTGCGAGCAGCAGCGCGGCCAGGCCGACGCGCGCGGCCTCACCGCCGGACAGGGTCGACATCGGCTGGCCGAGCACCCGATCGACGAGGCCGAGCTCGGCCCACACGGGGCCGACCCGGGCGTCGAGGTCGGCACCGCCGAGCGCGAGCCACCGGTCGAGCGCGTCGGAGTAGCGGTCGTCGGCACCCGCCTCGCTGATCGACAGCGCAGTGGTGGCGGCCTCGAGTTCGGCGGTCGCCTCGGCCACCCCGGTTCGGCGGGCGAGGAAGTCGAGCACCGTCTCGTGCTCGCTGCGGTCGGGTTCCTGCGGCAGGTAGCCGATGGTGGCAGAGGGCGGGGCCACGGTCACCTTGCCGGCATCGATCCGCTGCGTACCGGCGAGCACCCGCAGCAGCGTCGACTTGCCCACCCCGTTCGGGCCGACCAGGCCGACGCGCCAGCCCGGCGCGAGTTGGAGCTCGACATCGGCAAGGATCACCGTCTTCCCGATCGTCAGCTGCAAGGAACGGGCGTGGAGGGACGACGTCATGGCCGCCCCATTCTGGTCGCGTTCCCATGCGGTTCTCGTCCAGATTCGCGACCAGATGTGCGACATGGTGTGCGGGCCAGACGATGGACATGCCGGGGGACAGCGATCGGTACGCTGGCTCGCCCATGTCGCTCATCGGTCTGCCGTCCCTGCTTCGGTCCGAGCCGGGGCTGACACACGCCTTCGGTGACCCACAGGCGCTCGTGGCAGTGCCGGAGGCGGCGCGGCCGATCGCGATCGCTGCGCTCAGCACCTTGGGCGGACGCCGACCGCTCGTCGTCGCGTGCCCCACCGGCAGCGATGCGGGTCAGCTGTTCGACGACCTGAGCCAGTTCCTGCCGGCGGGTGACGTCGTGCTGTTCCCCGCCTGGGAGACACTGCCGTTCGAGCGCGTCAGCCCCAGCGTCGAGACCATGGGCCGCCGGCTCGAGGTGCTGTGGCGCCTGCGGACCCCCGACCGCATGCCGGCGGTCGTCGTCACCGGAGTGCGCGCCCTGCTGCAGAAGCTCGGGCCGGACGCGACCTCGGTCGACCCGGTGCGGGTGAAGCCGGGTGACGTCATCGACGCCGACGGGCTGCTCGAGACACTGATCCACTTCGGCTACCGCCGCGAGGAGCTGGTCGAGCACCGCGGCGAGGTCGCCCGGCGCGGCGCGATCATCGACGTGTTCCCCAGCACCGCCGAAGCGCCGATCCGTATCGACCTCTGGGGTGATGAGGTCGACCGGCTCACCGAGTTCACCGTCAGCGATCAGCGCAGCACGAGCGACCTGGCCGAGGCGATGATCTTCCCGGCTCGCGAGCTGCTGCCCAGTGACGCCGTCCGGGCCCGGGCTACCGAGCTGATCGCCACCGAACCCTGGGGCCGCGAGCAGTGGGAGCGCCTGGCCGAGGGAACGCTGTTCGACGGCATGGAGAGCTGGTTGCCGTGGCTGGTCGACGCGACAGGTCAGGGCGAGCGGCTGATCACCAACGTGCTCCCCGAGTCGGCCAAGGTCGTGCTCGTCGAGCCCCGCCGCATGCGCGACCGCGCCAACGACCTCCTGGCCGAGGAGGACGATCTCGCTCGCACGCTCGCCAGCACCTGGGCGCGCGATGCCGAGCGGCAGTTCCCCCGCCTGCACGCCGAGACCGAACGGCTGCTCGCCGGCGACCAGCAGATGTGGACGATCAGCTCCACCGCCACCAACCCCGACGCCCCCATCGTGTCAGCCAGCGGGTGGGGCCCCGTCGTGGGCGACGGCGAAGGGCTCACGACGCGACTCAAGGAACTCCTCGTCGACCGGTTCACCGTCGTGGTGGCCGCCGACGGCGAAGGCTCGACACAGCGCCTTGCCGCACTGATGCGTGACCGCGGGCTGGACTTCACCGTCGTGCCTGCGGGTGCCGACGTCGACCTGGGACGCCCCGGGGGATACGTCATCACCGCACCGCTGCACCGGGGCTTCACCATCCCCGCCGCAAAGGTGGCCGTGGTGGCAGAGGGCGACCTCACCGGCCGCCGGCGCGCCCACCGCCAGGCCCGGCCGCGCAAACGTCAGAGCGCAGGTTTCTTCGAAGACCTGAAGCCCGGCAACTACGTGGTGCACCACCAACACGGCGTCGGCCAGTACGACGGCATGGTGAAGCGCACCATCGGCGGTGTCGAGCGCGACTACCTGCTGCTGTCGTACAAGGGTGGCGACAAGCTCTACGTCCCCAGCGACCAGATCGACATGCTGCGCCAGTACGTCGGCGGCGAGACACCGAGCCTGCACCGCCTCGGCGGGGCCGACTTCGCCAAGGCCAAGTCGAAGGTGCGCAGCGCCGTGCGCGAGATCGCCCAAGAGCTGGTCGTGCTCTACCAGAAGCGCATCCACGCGACGGGCCACGCCTTCGGCCAGGACACGCCGTGGCAGTCCGAGATGGAGGACTCCTTCCCGTACGCGCCCACCCCCGACCAGCGCAAGGCGATCGACGAGATCAAGACCGACATGGAGCGAGCCTTCCCCATGGACCGGCTGATCTGCGGCGACGTCGGCTTCGGTAAGACCGAGGTCGCGATCCGCGCCGCGTTCAAGGCGATCCAGGACGGCAAGCAGGTGGCGGTCCTGGCTCCGACCACGCTGCTTGCCACGCAGCACGGCAACACCTTCGCCGACCGGTTCGCGGGTTTCCCCATCCGTGTCGAGGTACTCAGTCGCTTCCTCACGCAGAAGGAGGCGAAGAAGGTCATCGATGGGCTCAAGACCGGTGAGGTCGACTGCGTCATCGGTACGCACCGCCTGCTCCAGGACAGCATCGAGTTCAAAGACCTCGGCCTGCTCATCGTCGACGAGGAGCAGCGCTTCGGCGTGCAGGCGAAGGAGTCGATGAAGAAGATGAAGCACAACGTCGATGTGCTCACCCTCAGCGCCACCCCGATCCCGCGCACGCTCGAGATGAGCCTCGTCGGCATCCGCGACCTCTCGCTGTTGCAGACACCGCCGGCCGACCGTCAGCCGATTCTCACCTTCGTCGGCGAGTACGACGAGCGCGTTGCCGTCGAGGCCATCCGGCGCGAGCTGCTCCGCGAGGGTCAGGTCTTCTGGGTCCACAACCGCGTCACCTCGATCGAGACCGCTGCGCATCGGCTCCGCGAGCTCGTGCCCGAGGCCCGCATCGCAATCGCCCACGGCCAGATGGATGAGGGTTCCCTCGAGCAGGTCGTGGTCGACTTCTGGGAGGGTCGGTTCGACGTCCTCGTGTGCACCACCATCATCGAGAGCGGCATCGACATGCCCACGGTGAACACGCTCGTCGTCGAACGCGCCGACCTGCTCGGCCTCGGCCAGATGCACCAACTGCGCGGTCGTGTGGGCCGCAGTGGTTCCCGCGCCTACGCCTACCTGTTCCATCCGCAAGACGCCCGGCTCACCGAGGAGGCGTACGAACGGCTGCGCACCATCGGCGAGGCGACCGACCTCGGGAGCGGCTTCAAGATCGCGATGCGCGACCTCGAGATCCGCGGTGCCGGCAACCTGCTCGGCGAATCGCAGAGCGGGCACATCGCTGCAGTGGGGTACGACCTCTACTGCCAGATGGTCACCGAGGCCGTCGGCGAGATGAAGGGTGAGCCCGTGAAGCGGCCGAACGAGGTGAAGCTCGACGTGCCCACCGACGCGTTCCTCCCGGTCGACTACGTCGGCAAGGAAGAGCTGCGGCTCGAGGCGTACCGCCGCCTCGCCGGTGTCACCACCGCCCAGGAGGTCGACGACATCCGCGCCGAGTGGGAGGACCGCTACGGCCCGGTGCCCGCTCCTGCCTCCGCGTTGCTCGAGGTCGGACACCTCCGGGCCGAATGCCATCGACTCGGCCTGAAGGACGTCCAGATCCAGTCGGGGGCGGCGCGCCTCGCTCCGCTGCCACTGAAGGTCAGCGAATCGATGCGCCTGAAGCGACTGAGCCGCACGGCGCTCTACAAGGACGACACCGAGCAGCTCGTGCTGCCCATCCCGCGCGGGGTGACACCGGCCGGGTTCCTCGTCGGCTTCCTGCGCGAGCTCATCCCGGTGGGCTGACTCGGGGAGCTGCCCGTCATCGGCGCGCCGCCGCTAGCGTCGCCGCCGTGATCCGTCGCCCGCTCCTCGCCGCCACTGCGCTCGTGGCTGCGCTCGCCCTCACCTCCTGTTCCACCTTCACCGACAACGCCAACGCCGCCCGCGTCGGCGACGTCGAACTGTCCGCCGATTCGCTCGCTGCACTGGTGACGAGCACCGATGCCACGGGTGCTTCCGACGACGGAATCCTCGACGCGGCGATCGCCCGGGCGGCCATCACCCAATGGGTGCGCGTCGTGGTCCTCGAGACCGAGACCGGCGTCCCCTCCGACCAGGCCGCCTCCGTCGAGAACCTCGACAGTCGCCTGGATACGGCACTCGCCGCGCTTGCTTCGGGCAACCTCGATGTCGCTCAGGAGTTCTACGACGCAGGTCCTGCGTCGTCGGGCGTCATCTGCCTCGGCGTCATCCCGGTCGCATCCGCCGACGACACCGCGCCGCTGCTCGATGCGCTGTCGTCGGGCACGTCGTTCGCCGACGCTGCGGCACAGTTCTCGATCGATCAGGGGCTGGCAGACAGCGGCGGCGTGGTCACCACTGCGGATGGCGCCGAGTGCTTCCCGCTCGACCAGATCGACCCACAACTCGGCGGTCAGATCGCTGTCAACGCCGTCGGTGCACCGTTCGTCGTGAGCTTGCCCACACTCGACGCCGTCATGGTGGTCCGTCCGTTCGACACCCTCAGCGACGAAGCGCAGGCCGATGTCGCGCTCACCGCCAACGGCGCCACGGTGCTCCCCGAGCTGGTCGGCCAGGCCGATGTGCAGGTCGACTCGCGATACGGGTACTGGGACGCCGTGACCGCGGAAGTCCTCGCACTCGGCTCATGAGCGCCCGCCGGCCGAGCGTCACCGTGGTCGGCCTCGGGCCGGGTGACGACCGCTGGATCACCACCCACACGCTCGGCCTCATCGAGGCCACTCCCGTCCGCTTCGTCCGGACCCGGCGCCATCCGTCGGCGCACCTCGTCGGACCCGATGCGACCAGCTTCGACGACGTCTACGACGCTGCCGACACCTTCACCGACGTGTACACAACCATCGTCGAACGGCTCGTCGCAGCAGCGACCGAGCACGGCCACGTGCTCTACGCGGTGCCCGGCTCACCCCTCGTGCTTGAGCGCACCGTCGGCCGCCTGCGCGCCGATGAGCGCATCGAGTGCACCATCGCGCCGGCCATCTCGTTCCTCGACCTCGCGTACGAGCGCCTCGGTATCGACCCGGTCGAGACCTCGATCAAACTCGTCGACGGGCACCAGTTCGCGCTGGCTGCGGCGGGCTACGGCGGCCCGATGCTCGTGGCCCACACCCACGCCAACTGGGTGCTCAGTGACATCAAGCTCGCTGTCGAGAGCGCCACCGGAGACGAACCGGTCATCATCCTCCAGCGCCTCGGCACACCGGACGAAGCGGTGATCCACACCACCTGGGCCGAGCTCGACCGCACCGTCGAGGCCGACCACCTCACCAGCGTCTACGTGCCGTCCCTCGGCGCACCCGTGGGGGCAGAGCTCGTTCGCTTCCACGAGCTCGCCCGTGTGCTGCGCGAGCGCTGCCCGTGGGACCAGGAACAGACCCATCGATCGCTCGTGAAGTTCCTGCTCGAGGAGACCTACGAAGTCGTCGATGCGATCGAGGGCCTCGACGCCGACGACCCCACCACCGATGACCACCTCGTCGAGGAGCTCGGCGACCTGCTCTACCAGATCGAGTTCCACGCGACGATCGCCGAGCAGGAGGGCCGTTTCACGATGGCCGACGTCGCCCAGCAGGTCCACGACAAGCTCGTCCGCCGCCACCCCCACGTGTTCCCGCCCGAGGGTGGCGACCTCGTCGAGGTGGCCGACGCCGACGAGGTCGTGTCGAACTGGGATGCGATCAAACGCACCGAGAAGCAGCGAAACAGCGTGTTCGATGGCGTCCCCACCTCGCAGCCCTCGCTCAGCTATGCGTACGCGGTGCAGCGCAAGGCATCGAAGGTGGGCTTCGACTGGCCCGACGTCGGCGGTGCGCTCCCGAAGATCGCCGAGGAAGCCGCCGAGATCGTCGACGCAATGACGAACGGCACCACTGCCGACGTCGCCGACGAGCTCGGCGATCTGCTCTTCGCCGTCGTCAACGTCGCCCGGCACCTCGGCGTCGAACCCGAAGCAGCGTTGCGGGCCGCCACCCGCAAGTTCCGTTCCCGCTTCGAGGGCGTCGAGTCACTGGCGCGCGAGCGCGGCATCGACCTCCTCGCCGCCGACCTCGCCACCCTCGACGCGTTGTGGGACGAGATCAAGGCACGGCACTACTCTGCGGGGTCATGAGCGAGATCGTCAGCATCGTCGGCCGTGAGATCCTCGACTCGCGGGGCAACCCGACGGTCGAGGTCGAGGTACTCCTCGACAGCGGGTCCCGGGGCCGGGCGGCGGTTCCCTCCGGCGCCTCCACCGGTGAGCACGAGGCGGTCGAGCTCCGCGACGGGCGGCAGCGCGAAGCTGGCGGCAGGGATGGAGGGGACTCGGACGGGGTCCAT
>JBBDMO010000031.1:0-7428 GCA_040878255.1 Ilumatobacteraceae bacterium | reverse complement strand
GGTCGGGTCACCGACCTTCGCCCCGGCGATGCCGGCCGCACGATCGTCACCTTCGAGTGCCCGAGTCGCGGCCTCATCGGCTTCCGCTCCCTGCTCATGACGGCCACCCGCGGTACCGCACTGCTTCACCAGCACCACCTCGGCTGGATGCCCTGGGCCGGCGAGATGCCCGACAACCGCGGTGGCGCCATGATCTCGGACCGGATGGGTGTCACCACCGGCTACGCCCTCGACAAGCTGCAGCTCAGCGGTGGTTTCTTCGTCCATCCCGGCGAGAACGTGTACGAGGGCATGGTTGTCGGCGAGTGCGCTCGTGAAGACGAGATGGTCGTCAACGCCGTGCGGCCCAAGGAGAAGAACAACATCCGGACGCACAGCCACGACGACGCCGTGAAGCTGCCCGCCCCCAAGATCCACAGCCTCGAGACAGCGATCGAGTGGATCAAGGAGGACGAGCTCGTCGAGGTCACCCCGAAGAGCATCCGCATCCGCAAGCGCCACCTCGGCCTCGAAGAGCGCCGCAAATCGAACAAAAAGGTCAGCTGACCCCTCAGAACCCTCTGAGGTGAGCGGTGAGTGGCTGTGTGCCGCTCATCGCTAACCGCGTTGTGGGGTCGTCGTCAGCGGCGAACGGCCGGGTGGGGGAGCGGTACCCACTCGGGGCGGGTGAGTAGGTCGACCATGCGGTCGTACACCTCGTCGCCCACCATGCCGACGATCTCGTCGCGTAGGTACTCGTACACCGGCACGGAGCCGACGAACGCCTCGTGGGTCTCGGTGCACCACCAGTGGAACTCGTCGCCGCCGGGACCCCAGTCGCGTCGCTTCCACTCGCGCAGCGTCGAGATCATGTGGCCATGGTCGTCGGTGTGGCTGTCGAGACGCAGCGGCAGTTGCCAGCACACGTTGGGCTTCCAGTCCATCGGCCGCTCGTCGGCCGCCAGCGCTGCGCGGTGCAGCGCGCAGCCCGGCCCGCCCTCGAAACCCGGCCGGTTCAAGAAGATGCACGCATCGTCGACGAGACGTGTGACGGTGGCACCGTCGTCAGCGGTGTCGAGGAAGCCCTTCTTCATGCCCTGCTTGCGGAACTGCCAGTCGGCATCGCTGAGCCGCACGACTGCGCTGACCACGGTCTGCACGTCGTCGTCGTCGACGAAGTGGGCGCCGTAGCTGCAGCAGCCCTGCGCCATCTCGGTGGCGTCGGCGTCGAGTACGCCCTTGCAGCCGCTGCCATAGATGCAGCTCCAGTTCGAGCGCAGGAACGTCGCGTCGGCGACCCAGGTGCGGCGGTCGCTCCCGTCGTCGAAGGAGATCCACTCGTGCACGTCGTCGTCGATATCGGCCACGCCAGCGAATGTAGAGCCTCGGTAGGCTCGGTCCCGCATGAGCACACCTCCTCGCACCGCTGACCAGCTTCGTTCCGCCTTCACCGGCTTCTTCGCTGATCGCGGCCATCAGGTGGTGCCATCGGCGAGCCTCATCCCGCACGATCCCACCGTGCTGTTCACCGTTGCGGGCATGGTGCCGTTCAAGCCGTACTTCGTCGGCGACGAGGCCCCGCCGTACAAGCGGGCGGTCAGCTCGCAGAAGTGCGCTCGTGCAGGTGGCAAGCACAACGACCTCGACGACGTTGGCCGCACCAAGCGCCACCTGGTGTTCTTCGAGATGCTCGGCAACTTCAGCTTCGGCGACTACTTCAAGAACGAGATCATCCCGTGGTCGTGGGAGTTCACCACCGAGGTGCTCGGTCTCGACGGTGATCGGCTCTGGATCACCGTCCACGAGAGCGACGACGAAGCCGAGGCGATCTGGCACGAGCAGGTCGGTGTGCCGATGAACCGGATCCAACGGCTCGGCGACAAGGACAACTTCTGGCAGATGGGCGAGACCGGCCCGTGTGGGCCGTGCTCCGAGATCCACATCGATCGCGGCCCGTCGTTCGGACCCGATGGTGGCCCGCTGAACGACCCGCAGGGCGACCGGTTCATGGAGTTCTGGAACCTCGTGTTCATGCAGTACAACCAGGGCGCCGACGGCTCACGCGCGCTGCTGCCGAAGCCATCCATCGACACCGGCGCCGGCCTCGAGCGGATCCTGTGCCTGCTGCAGGGCACCGACGCCGTGTGGGAGACCGACCTCATGGCCCCGCTCATCGAGCAGGCGTGCAGTCTCACCGGCAAGACGTACACGCCCGGCGACTACGACGACCGCACGAGCTTCAGCATGCGCGTCCTGGCAGAACATGCCCGCAGCAGCACGATGCTCGTGAACGACGGCGTCTTCCCCAGCAATGAGAACCGCGGCTACGTGCTGCGCCGCATCATCCGGCGCGCCGTTCGTCACGCGTACTTGCTCGGTACCGAGCAGCTCGTGATGCCGTCGCTCGTCGAGACGGCCATCGACGTGATGGCCCACGCCTACCCCGACGTTGCGAAGAATCGCGACTTCATCGTCGGTGTCCTCACCCGTGAGGAGGAGCGGTTCCGCCAGACGTTGAAGACGGGCCTCACCATCCTCGAAGACGAGCTCGTCACCAACCCCTCGAGCCTCCCTGGGTCGACGGCGTTCATGCTCCACGACACGTATGGCTTCCCGCTCGAGCTCACCGAGGAGATCGCCGGCGAGCGTGGTGTCGGCGTCGATGCGGCGGGGTTCGAGACCGAGATGCAGGCACAGCGCCAGCGGGCCAAGGCCGGCCGCAAGGGCACCGCCGTCGACGACGACCGGCTCGACGCCTACCGCGAGGTCGTCGAACAGTTCAGTGTCACCGAGTTCATCGGCTACGCGGCCGACACGACCGAGGCGCGCGTTCTGGCCGTGCTGCCCGGCGCCGAGCACGGCACGGTCGAGATCTTCCTCGACCGCTCGCCGTTCTACGCCGAAAGCGGTGGCCAGGTCGGTGACACCGGCACCATCAACGCCGACACGGGCGTCGCCGAGGTCATCGACACCACGTTCGCCCTGCCCGGCCTGCGTCGTCACCTGGCACGCGTGCTGACCGGCGAGATGGTGCCCGGCACCACCGTCGAGGCCACCATCGATGTCGAGCGGCGCGACGCCACCCGCCGCAACCACACCGGCACCCACCTCCTCCACCATGCGCTCCGCCAGGTGTTGGGCGAGCACGTGAAGCAAGCCGGTTCGCTGGTCGGGCCCGACCGCCTCCGGTTCGACTTCAGCCACTACGCCGCCGTCACCGACGACGAGATCGCCCAGATCGAGGCGATCGCGAACAGCGAGACATTGCACAGCGCTCCGGTCCGATCATTCGAGACGACCAAGGACGAGGCAATGGCGATGGGCGCCATGGCGTTCTTCGGTGACAAGTACGGCGACATCGTGCGCGTGCTCGAGGCCGGCAGCTCGATCGAGCTGTGCGGTGGCACGCATGTGCGGGCCACCGGCGACATCGGCATCATCAAGGTCGTCAGCGAGAGCAGCGTGGGGTCGAACCTGCGCCGCATCGAAGCGGTCACCGGCGCCAACACCCTGGCCCTGCTGCAGCGCGACGAGCGAGCCATCGGCGACGCCGCCCGCCTGGTTGGCTCGAGCGCCGACGAACTGGTCGTGGGTGTCCAGCGTCGGCTCGACGAGATCAAGGCCCTCCAGGACGAAGTCAAGGCGCTGCGGACCCAGCTCGCCAGCGGTCGGTCGACCGAGCTGGCTGCGGAAGCGGTCGACGGTATCGTCGTCACCCGTGTCGACGGCATGACGCCGGGTGACCTGCGCGAGCTCGCGCTCGCCGTGCGTCAGCAGCCCGGCGTCGAGATCGTGGTGCTGGGTGGCGTTTCCGACACCGGCGGCGTCTCGCTCGTCGCGGCGGTCACGCCGGTCTCCGGCAAGGTGGCAGGCGACCTCATCAAGGACGCCGCCAAGGCCGTCGGTGGTGGAGGCGGTGGCAAGGGCGACATCGCCACGGCCGGCGGGAAGAACCCGGACGGTCTCGACGAGGCGCTCCGCATCGCGCAGCACGCAGCGCAGGCCTGACACACTCGGTCGCATGCGTGCGATCGGCGTCGACCTCGGTTCCAAGCGGATCGGCATCGCGGTCAGCGACCGTTCCGGCACGATTGCGTCGCCGCTCACGGTCATCGCTCGTTCGGGCACTATCCAGGCCGATCACGCCAAGATCGCCGCGCTCGTCATCGAAGAGGAGGCCGAGATGGTGATCGTCGGTCTGCCGTTGAACATGGACGGCAGCACCGGGCCTGCAGCGCGGGGCGCGATCACCGAGGCAAAACGGTTGGCTACGGTGGTCGGCGTGCCCGTGGAGACCTTCGACGAGCGTCGCACCACCGTGTCGGCCGATGCTGCACTGATGGAGCAGAAGATGAATGCCCAGGCGCGTCGGCGTGTCATCGACAAGGTGGCCGCCGCGGTGATGCTGCAGAGTTGGCTCGATGCACGAGGCGCACACCGATGGGATGGGTGACCCTCGACGAGCGGGGTGCGGGTGGCCCAGACTGGCAGCACGACCCGTGGGACGATCCTGACGTCACCGACGCTCTCGTGGTCGAGACGAGCCGTCGGGCGTCGTGGTACGTGCGATGGGCGGTGTATTCACTGTTCGCAATCCTCACCGTCGGTGTGCTCGTCGCCGGTTCGCTGGGTTGGTGGTACCTCAACGAGATCAATCCCAAGGGAGATCCGGGCATCGCAGTGAACTTCACGGTGAACCCCGGCGAGACGGTCGAGACGCTCAGCGTCCGTCTCGAGGACGAGGGTTTCATCACGAATGGTCGCGTCTTTCGGTGGTACGTGGGGCGTCAGGGAGGCCTCGAGCTCACCCCGGGCTACTACGCGCTCCGGCCCCTCGATCACATGGGCAACCTGATGCGAGTGCTGCGAACGCCACCCGAACGGACCTTCACCTCGGTCACCTTTCCCGAGGGCTACACCGTTGCGAAGATGGGAGATCGTCTCGCACAGAGCGTGCCTCGCCTCACCGCATCCGACTTCGTGAACGCTGCCCAGAGCGGGCAGATCCGCTCCGAGTGGCTTCCTCCTGGCACCACGAACCTCGAGGGGCTGCTGTTCCCCGACACCTACCAGGTCTCCAACGGTGAGTCCGAACTGCAGGTGGCCCAGCGCATGGTCGATCTCATGGAGCGCGTCGGCCGCCAGGAGGACATCGTCGTGAAGGGCTACGTCCAGGGCCTCACGGCGTACCAGGTGCTCGTCATTGCCTCGATGGTCGAGCGCGAGGCGAAGGTGGATGCTGATCGGCCGCTCATTGCCCGGGTCATCCTGAACCGCCTCGCCGCCCAGCGAAACATGCCGTTGCAGATCGACGCGACGCTCTACTACGGCCAGAACCCCGACCTGCCGTTCGTCGTGCTCAAGGCGATCGACTCGCCGTACAACACCTATCTGACCACCGGGTTGCCGCCCACTCCCATCGCCAACCCCGGCCGTGCCTCCATCGCCGCAGTGCTCGACCCTGCGCCGAATCCGCCCGAGGGTGGCGCCGACTGCAAGGGAGTAGCGAAGGTCGACTGCGCGTGGCTCTTCTACGTGATTGCCGACTCCGATGGCGGACACGCCTTCGCCGTCACCCTGGCCCAGCACGAGGCCAACATCGAAAAGGCGCGCGCCGCGGGCCTGCTGTGACATCCTGCGGGGCGTGATCAGCGCGACCACCACTGTTGCCGGCGTCATCGGTTCGCCCGTGCGGCACAGCCTGTCGCCCGCCCTGCACAACGCCGCCTTCCTGGCATCGGGTGCCGATTGGGTCTATGCGGCGTTCGAGGTCGGGCCCGGTGGGGCTGGCGCTGCCCTCGATGCGATGCGCACCCTCGGGATCGGTGGTCTGTCGGTCACCATGCCGCACAAGGAGGATGTCGCTGACGCCGTCGACGAACTCGACCCTGCGGCCGCCGCACTGCGCAGCGTCAACACCGTCGTCAGCCTGCCTGGCGGTCGGCTGCGCGGCCACAGCACCGACGGTGCCGGCTTCGTCGCGTCGCTTGCAGCTGCCGGTGTCGAGGTGTTCGGCCTCCGGGTCACGGTGCTCGGTGCCGGTGGTGCCGCACGCGCTGTCGTCGATGCGCTGGCCCGAGCGGGTGCTGCCGACATCGCGGTCGTGAACCGATCGCTCGAACGCGCCATCGCGTGCGCCGCGCTCGCCGGCGCAGTCGGTCGCGTCGGGGGCGACGCCGACGTCGGCGGTGCCGAGCTGCTCGTGAATGCGACGTCGATCGGCATGGGCACCGTCGAGTTGCCCGTTGACCCTGCTGTGCTGCACAGCGCGCAGGTGGTGGCCGACCTGGTGTACCACCCCCTGCGCACAGCGCTGTTGGTTGCCGCCGAGGCGGCGGGAGCTCGCACGGTCGATGGCCTCGGCATGCTCGTGCACCAGGCGGCGCTCCAACAGCAGCTGTGGCTCGGCACCCTGCCCGATGTCGGTGTCATGCATGCCGCTGCGCTCCGGGAGCTGGACGCACGGCCCCGGTAGCCTCTCCAGCGTGTTGCGCTACCTCACCGCCGGCGAATCGCACGGCCAGGCCCTCGTCGTCATCATCGAGGGGCTCCCCGCGGGTCTGTCGATCACCGTCGACGACATCCAGTCCGAGATGGCCCGCCGCCGGCTCGGTTACGGCCGCGGCCCCCGGCAGAAGTTCGAGCAGGACGAGCTCACGTTGCTCGGCGGCGTCCGCCACGGCCGCACGCTTGGCTCGCCGGTCGCGATCGAGATCAAGAACAGCGAGTGGTTCCGCAGCGACAAGTGGCACGAGGAGATGTCGCCCGCCCCCGGTGTCACCAAGGACCCGCTCACGCAGGTGCGTCCCGGCCATGCCGACCTGGTCGGGATGCAGAAGTACGGCTTCACCGATGCACGCGACGTGCTCGAGCGCGCCAGCGCCCGCGAGACCGCTGCCCGCGTGGCCGCCGGTGCGGTCGCCAAGAAGCTGCTCGCCGAACTGGGCGTCGACATCCTGTCGCACGTGATCCAGATGGGGCCGGCGCGCTCGAAGGCTGCCGAGCGCCCTACCATGGCCGACCTCGCCCGTGTCGACGAGTCCCCGGTCCGTTGCTTCGACCCCGCCGCCGAGCAGGCGATGATCGACGAGGTCAAGGCAGCGGCCAAGGAGGGCGACTCGCTGGGTGGCGTGGTCGAGGTGCTCGGCTACAACGTCCCGATCGGCTTGGGCAGCCACGTGCACTGGGACCGCAAGCTCGATGCGGCTCTGGCACAGGCGATCATGAGCATCCAGGCGGTCAAGGGCGTCGAGATCGGTGACGGCTTCGAGGTCGCCGGCCGGCGGGGGAGCGCGGCGCACGACGCCATCTCGTGGGACGCCGAGGCGGGCGACTACCGGCGCGAGACCACCCTGGCCGGTGGCACCGAGGGTGGCATGTCCACCGGTGAGCTGTTGGTCGTCCGTGCGGCGATGAAGCCGCTCGCCACGCTGAACCGCCCAACGCTCA
>JBBDMO010000030.1:1897-7484 GCA_040878255.1 Ilumatobacteraceae bacterium | reverse complement strand
CAGCGTCAGGGACGGGTCCACGCTTTTCGCCAGGCCCGCGCCGCGCGCGATCAGGTCAGCGACCTCGCCAGCATGCGCGGCCAGGTCGCCGCGCAAGCGATGCTGGCAGCTCGAGTCGGTTCGCTCGACGATCGCGTCAGCGAGGTGCAGCACCGCGTCGACGAGGTCGGCGCCGCCCAGGGTGCGCCGCTGCCGGCGATCGACGAACTCCGCCAGCGCATCGACGAGGTTGCCGCCGCGATCCCCACGGTGCCCGACAACACCGAGACCGAGCGCCGGGTCGGTGCACTCGCCGAGCGCGTTGCACTGACGGCCGAAGATGCCCGCATCGCCCGCGACAGCGCCGCAGCGCTACACGAGCGACTTGCTGCCGACACCAGCGCCACGGCGAACGCCGACGCACTGGTCGAGCTGCGCAACGCAATGACCGCCCGCCTCGACGAACTCGGTGCCCGCCTCGCTGCCACCGAGGAGGAGAATGCGGCTCTGCGTTCAGCCGCTACCGAGTTGCAGCAGCGCCTCGACGACACACACGTGGCCGCGCCGGCCGACGACATCGTGCAGGGTCTCGTCGCTGCATCGCACGCGTCCATCGATGGCAGAGTCGACGAGATCTGGGAGCGCATCGTTGTCGGCGAGCAGCAGGCCGACACCGTGCGCGCCCAGGCGGCGGCGCTCGAGGAGCAGCTCGCGAACACGTCCACCCGCATCGACGAACTCGCAGCACTCGAAACCCGCGTCGACCACCTCTCGACACTCGAACCCCGCATCGACGAACTCGCAGCACTCGAAACCCGCGTCGACCACCTCTCGACACTCGAACCCCGCATCACCGAACTCGCAGCACTCGAAACCCGCATTGCCGAGCTGGCAGCACTCGAATCCCGCGTCGACGAACTGGGTGTGCGCGGCGTCGACGTCGACGGGCTGCTCCAGCGTCTCGACGAAATCGCGGCCACCGTCCCGGATACGACCGGCCTGCAGGCTGAGCTCGCACGCTTCGCCGTCCGCGTCGAGACCAGCGAGCTCGACGCCCAGACCGCACGCGATCAGGCCGCGCAGCTCGACGATCGACTGCAGAGTGTCAGCACCCAGCTCGCCAACCAGCTGGCCGAGCTCGGCCGAGAAATCGACTCGCTCGCCACCCGCGAGACCACGACCGCCGTCGAGGTCGACGATGCGGTGGTCCAGTCGCTCCGCAGCGGCCAGGTGCGCCTCGCAACCGAGCAGGCCCGCTACGAGATCAGCTTCCGCGAAGACCTGGCGCTGCTTGCCGAGCAGGTCCGTCAGCTGCGCGGCCGGAACACGCAGTAACGCCCCGTCCATCCCGACCTTTGCCGTAGCGGTGTCGTGGACGACGCTGTCACGGCAAAGGTCGGGGTGAACGGCTGCGGCACGGGTCGGCTCGAACTGGTCAGCCGGCCTGGAGCTGGGCGAGTGCCTCGGCGACCAGATCGCGGGCTTGGCGGTTGAGCTCGTCGTACTTGGTGAAGTCCGGCAACGCCTCGTCGGCCTGCTGGAACAGCTCGTCGGCCTGGGCGAGCAATTCCTGTGGCGTGGCGGTCGACGGCTCGGTGGGCTCGGCAGGGTCGGTGGGGTCGGGAGCTTCACCCAGGACGTCGCCGATGTTCTTGCCGAAACCCGGGAAAAGCTTGGCAAGTGCCTGGGCGAGGTTCTCACCGAAGGCCGCCTTGCCCTGGTACGCGACCAGGACGTACTGGAAACTGGCCTGCGGTGCCGCGTCGGACCGCACATACAGAGGACGCACGTACAGCAGACCGTCACCGACGGGCACCATCTGCAGATCGCCGTAGATGACCTGCGAGCCGCCCTGGTCGAGCAGCGTGATCTGCGCGGAGATGCTGTTCTCGCTCTCGATCGTGGCGGCCACGGTGGCCGGGCCGTCGACCTTGCCGTCGACCACGAAGGCATTCAGCTTGCCGTAGCTGTCCGGGTCACTGCTGGCAATCATGTATGCCTGCAGCTCCTTGCGGTTGTCGTCGGTGCTGAACGGCACGAACGGTCGGAGCATCTGGAAGGTCGGGTCGGTCTGACCCGGCTGGCGGAACATCGTGTAGTACGGCACGAACCGCGCCGAGCCGGTCTCCAGGGCGAAGTCGTTCTGGCCGGTGGCGATGGTCGCATCGGCGGCGGTGGCCGTGGTGACCCCGCTTGTCGTGCGTGGGAAGGCGGACGGGCCCTGCGCCACCGACCACGCACCGTTGCGGTCGAAGAACGCGTCGGCGTCGAGGCGGTACTTGGAGTACGCGTCGGTCTGCAGGCGGAACAGGTCCTCGGGGTAGCGCAGGTGCGCATCGAGGCCGGCGGGCATTGCCGACATCGGGGCGAACAGGTCGGGGAAGGCCGCCTGCCACGCCCGCACGATCGGGTCGGTGTCGTCGACGACGAAGAAGCTCATCGCACCGCTGTATGCGTCGACGACGACCTTCACGCTGCCGCGGATGTAGTTGAAGTCGAAGTCGAGCCCGCTGTTGTCGGCGAGCTGGGTCCGGTTCGCGTTCTGCGCGTATGGGTAGCGGCTCGAGGTCGTGTACGCGTCGACGACCCACATCACGCGACCACCGAGCGCCACGGGGTACGGGTCGCCGTCGAGGGTCAGGAAGGGTGTCACCTTCGCGACGCGGTCGCGCACACCGCGGATCCAGAGCAGCCGCGAGTTGCTGTCGACGGCGCTCGAGCCGAGCAGGTTGTAATCGAGGAAGTCGAGGGCGAACGCCATCCGGCGGAACACCGAGTTGAGCGCCACACCGCCGTTGCCCTGGTAGGCGCCCGGGTCGGTTTGTCCGGGGCACGCGTCCTCGCGCACCGTGGTGCCCACGATCGCGTAGCCGTCGAGGCCTTCGCTGAAGTAGAGCTCGGGGCGGGTCAGCTGCAGGTCCTGATAGTCGGGCCGTCCGCTGCTCGTGACACGGTTGGCCGGCGCCTGGACGAGTCCGCATCCATGCGTCGAGATGAGGTGTTGGCCCTGCCAGCTCTTGTTCGCGATCGTGTTGAGGTCGAGTTCGCGAGCTGCGACGATGACCTGCTGCTCGCGTCCGTCGACCTGGTACCGGTCGACGTCGAGGTCGCGGATCGTCAGGCCGGCGCGCAGGCCCTCGTCGGTCCGGAACCGGTCGACGAGCGTGCCCGGGTTGAGATACCGAACGTTCTCGAGCGGTGAGATGTCGGCGGCGATCTCGGCTGACGAGAGGTTGTTGAAGGCAATCGGCGTCTCGGTGACGTCATCGATGCCGAGCGCGTGGCGGGTCGCTTCGATGTTGCGCTCGATGTAGACGGCCTCGCGGTCTTTCTGGTTCGGGTTCACCACGAGCGCCTGCACCGCCGCCGGGTAGACGACTCCACCCAGCAGTGCCACGACGACCCACAGACCCGACGCCACCAGAGGCAGCCGCCACGAATCGGTGCGGAGGGTCGACAGGAACAGACCGGCGACCAGCAGAGAGATCAGTGCAAGCAACACGACGGCCGGCAACTGAGCGTTCACCACCGCATAGGTGGCTCCCTGCACGAAACCCCGTCGCTCGGTGGTGAGCTCGTAGCGGATGACCCAATAGTCGGCCGCCTTCACCAGCGCCAGCAGCGCCAGCAGCACGGCGATGTGTGCCTTGGTGGCACGGCGCACCTTCGGCCGCGGCGGCTGGAACACGACGCCACCATTGAGGATGTGGGTCAACAGCACGAGCAGGGTGACGAAGATGAGCGCGGCGTAGAACCAGTCGAGCGCAAACGTGATGAACGGCAGGCGGAACACGTAGAAGCCGATGTCCTTGCTGAACTGCGGGTCATCCAGGCCGAAGGACTGGCTGTTGCGGAACAGCAACCAACTGCGCCACTGGGCGGTCGCTGGCAGGGCGAACAGCACGCCGAACACGACGGCGACACCGATGCGGACGAGGCGAAGCTTGCGCCCGAACACCTCGTGGAACCGTTCGACGACCGGGTGCATGTTGGCCGAGAAGGCGAGCGGCGCCAAACGGTCGGCGATGATGAGGTTCACCACGGCGACGGCGATGAACACGAGGCCGAAGACGGCGAACAACGTGACCTGGCTGCCGATCACACCCCAGAAGACGTCGCCGCGACCGACGCTCTTGTGCCAGAGGTAGTCGATGTAGAACCGCGAGAGGAACCGTGCCGACAGCAGCAGCACGAACAGCACCGCCGCAACCGAGATGAGGATGATCCGACCACGATCACCGAGTGACCCGGAGCGACGCTGACGGGGCGGGAGATCGGAGGCGGACCGCATGGTGGCGGAGGCTATCTGGCGGCCCGGCAGTGCGGGGGTCGGCGGGCCGCAACGGCGGTGTGGCTCAGTGCACGGGAGCGATCATGCACCGGCACCCGCTGTGCGCCGGTGCACAGTGGTGATCGGTGGGGAACGCCCCACCCGCGGCCACGGTGCCGGCGAGGGAGTTGTCCTCGGCGTCGGGGCACTCGGGGCCGGCCGGGTCGACCGTCCAGCAGATCGGGGTACCGGGTGCCACACCGGCCAGCGCGCCACGGCCGAACGCTGTACGGGCGATGTCGTCGAGGTGCTCGTCGATGCGCTGCGTCTTCCACTCGCGATAGACGAGGCGCACCAGCGAGGCCAACTCAGCGTTGTCGCCACCCGCATCCGAGACGCACCGCGCCAGGCGCGCGCGGAGCGGCTGGACGATCTCGGCGGTCAGGACGTCGGTGGCGGAACGCTCGGCGTTCGCCTTCTTCACGTCGCGCAGCGCCGCCTTCAGGGTCGCCCCCATCGAGGTCGCACCGGCAACTGCTGCCGCCGTGAGCTCACCGGAGATCGCTGCTCCGTACCGGGTGGCCTGCTCGGCGTCGGTGGCGAGGAGCTGCTCGACGGAGGTGATCGGATCCTTCGAGCGCAGCACGTGCAGGACCTCGTTCTGCTCGTCGGCCAGCACACGCTTCAGCTTGCGGGCCGAGGCGACGATGAGCGGGGTGAGCGCCTCGTCGCGACGGGCGAACGGCGAGTCGGCCACGACGGCCACGGCGGCGGGCGCCGCTGGCGTCACGTTGAACACCGAGTCCTCGCTGGCCGGCACAACAGCCTCAACGGCCTCAACGGCTTCAACGGCTTCGACGGCCACGGGCACAGCGATCTCGGGCTCAGCGGTCGCCGGCCCTGGCAGCACTTGCATCTCGGTCAGTTCGAGCGCCTCACCCGCTCGCTCGACCACGGTTGCGGCACGAGCCGCGCGAAGTCGAGCGAACAGATCGTCTGCCGACTGCTTGGCGACAGGCAACGTGGCCTCGACATCGTCGGCCGGAACTGCAGCCACAGGCTCGGCGGCAACCGGCGTCTCAGCAACCGGCGTCTCAGCAACCGGCGTCTCAGCGACCGGAATTGCGATGTCTTCGCCGCCGAACAGCGATACGACCGGCGCGCTGGCGCGTCCGTCGTCATCGGCGCCATCGGCGTCGCGGTCATCGGACAGCGAGATGTCGAGGCGGACAGCGTCGGTCGAGTCGTCATCGCCGACGGTGGTCGGCGCAGGCGGGTCGTCGAGGTCGACGTCGAGGATGGGGGCAGGGTGCGCCACCGTGAGGTCGTCGTCGGCCC
>JBBDMO010000030.1:0-1887 GCA_040878255.1 Ilumatobacteraceae bacterium | reverse complement strand
ACGACTCGTGCGGAGGGCCTGCCGCCAGCGCCGCCGCGGCCGCAGCCTCGGCGGTTGCGCTGCCCGGGCGGGGCGAGTTCTTCACCATGATCGGCACGGGGCCGGTGGTGGGTGACAGGTCGACGTACTCGTCTGGCTCGCCCAGCGGCGTCAACTCGGCCATGACATCCATGGCGACGAGTCGCGACCGCTCGAACGCGTGCAGCAGGCGGTCGCGTCCGTGTACGAGCTGTTCGATCTGCTGGCGGGCCATCTCGCGACGACGGGCGAGCTCGCCCAGCACGCGCTCGCGATAGGCGCGAGCCTCGTTCACCATCTCGCGGCCCTGCTGCTTGGCCATCTCGAGTTCGGCCTCGGCGTCGGCAGCAGCATCGCTGCGACGGCGGGACGATTCGATCTCGGCCTCCTCGCGCTGACGTTGCGCCTCGTCGGTGGCCTCGCGCAGCAGTCGCGCCGCGCCGTCCTCGGCACGGATCTTGATCTGGGATGCGGCGTCACGCGCGGTGTGGATGATGCGCGCAGCCTCTTCGCCGAGCATCTTCGTGACGAGCTCTTCGTCGAGGGTGATCGACGACGGCGAGGTGGCTCGCTGCGAGGTTCGGAGCTCGCGCTCGAGGAACCGTTCGCGTTCTTGCAGGCGGGCGAGCTCGGCGGCGACCATGCGGAGGAACTCGCGCACCTCGGCCTGCTCGAAACCCTTACGGGTGGTGGAGAATGCCGCCGATGCGACCGAACTCGGCGACGAGGGGTCGGGACGCGTGAACGAGATGGCCATCGGGACGAATCGTAGGTCTCATACAGAGTCGATGGGTGGCATGGTCGCGCTCGGCGGGCATGCACCGGCCAGGCTGCGTCCCGGCGATGTCTCGAGCTACGCGGCGGGCACGAAATCGCTGCCTGGCGTGCCGAGCTCGAGGCCATTGCCACCGTAGGTGGCGAGGGCGGCGAGTGCCTCGTCGACGTCTTTCACGACCACGATGTCGAGATCGTCGCCGGCGACGGCGCGGGCCTGCGCGAGGTTCTCCTCGCCCTGTTCGAACGGCACGATGAACACCTTCGCACCGGTCTGTTTCACCGCCGATGTCTTCTGCACCAACCCGCCGATCGCGCCGACGGTCCCGTCGATGCGGATGGTGCCGGTGACCGCGACCGGGTTGCCGCCGGTCACCTCGCCCGGTGTCAGCTCGTCGATCAGGGTGAGCGTGAACGCCAACCCGGCCGACGGACCGCCGATGGCACCGCTGTCGATGCCGACCTCGAAGGGCAGCTTCGCGGTTGCCGTGTCGAACGGGACGAAGCCGATGATGGTGCGATTCGTGCCGTCGTTCGAGGCGATCAGCTCGACCTCGCCGCTCTGCTCGCCCGACCCGGGCCGATCGAAGTCGACCGAGACCCGGTCGCCCGGCTGACGCTCCTTCAAGATCGCACTCAGGTCGTCGATCGTGGTGAGTTCGGTGCCGTCGACGGCGAGCAGCTTGTCGCCCGGATCGAGGACGTCGTCGGACGGCGCCCAGTCGTCACACTGCTGCGTGGTCGGGTTCGGCTCGAGGCAGACGATCTCACTGACGATGACGTCGCCGGGGATGATGTCGACCGGGTAGCCGAGCGTCTCGAGCGCCACGTACTCGGCGGTCTCCTTCGCCGTCCGCATCATCTGGACGCTGATCTGCCGCTGCTGCTCGGGGGTTCGCACGCCGAACTTGTCCTGCGTGCTGAGGAAGCCGACCTCGGACTGGCGCGAACCGACGAACCAGTCGAGCATGGTGATCTTCGGCTCGCGCACCGTGACGAACAGGAACGCGCCGTCGGCGGGGTACCGCTCGACGGCGTCGAACGACAGTCGGTCGGCGACGGGCTGCGCCTCGGCCGGCACCCTGGCGAACGTGG
>JBBDMO010000029.1:0-7541 GCA_040878255.1 Ilumatobacteraceae bacterium | reverse complement strand
GGGGGCCGACACGGCGGTGATGCCGTCCTCGACGGCATCGGTGCGGACAGCGACCCCGTCGGCGTCGACCTTGCCGACGAGCGCACGGCCGACGGCGGCGCCTCGACGAGCGACCGTGTGCCCGAGCCAGCTGACATGCCGGACCGAATGGCTGCCAGCCTGCATCGCGACGTACACGGCGTGCTGTTCGTCGGCGATCTCGGCGAGGTACGCCGACTCACCGGTGGCCTCTGCCAACGAGGCGAGCACCGGCTCGGCGAGCCGGGGGAGCGTGGCCGTCGCAGCCAGGGTGCGGGCGATGCGCAGCAGTTCCGCCCCGGGCACCCAGCAGCCATCGTCGCGCCGGGCGGCAAAGCCCGCCGCCTCGAGTGAACGCAGTTGCCGCAGTGCCGTGCTGGCGCTGAGATCGACGTCGCGGGCCAGGTCGGCGAGCGGCAGGCCGGACGGGTTGTCGGCGATGGCCCGGACCAGGCTCAGGCCACGATCGGTTGCACGGGGAGTGTCCGGTGGAGAGGCTTGCCGCACGTTGCGCAGTATGGCAGGCTCTGCCACCAGATGAAAGACATCGTTTTCCTCCACGGCACCGGCCTCACCCTCGATGACGTCGTCGCCGTGGCCCGCGGCGGCGCGGTGGCCACGCTCGCCCCCGACGCCCGCGCAGCGATGCAGCGGTCGGCCGACCTGATCGACGGCTTCGTGTCGGGCGAACGCCCGGTGTACGGCGTCACCACCGGCTTCGGCTCACTGGCCAGCACCGTCATCCCGCCCGAACGCACCGCCGAGCTCCAGGTGGCGCTCGTGCGGTCCCACGCCACCGGCATGGGCGACACGATCGAGCCCGAAGTCGTCCGCGCCATGCTCGTGCTGCGGGCGCGCAGCCTCTCGATCGCCCGGTCGGGCGCTCGCCCGGCGCTCGTCGATCTGCAACTCGCTCTGCTCGAACACGGCCTCACGCCCGTCGTGCGCGAACACGGCTCGCTGGGCGCCAGCGGCGACCTGGCGCCGCTCAGCCACTGTGCACTGGCCCTCATCGGCGAGGGTGAGGTGTGGGACGCCGAGGGCCGCATCGTTCCCACCGCCGACGCGATGCACGGCGCAGGGCTCACCCCGGTCACGCTGCGCGCCAAGGAGGGCCTCGCGCTCATCAACGGCACCGACGGCATCCTCGGCATGCTGTGCTTGGCACTCCACGACCTGTCGGCACTCGCCCGCATCGCCGATCTCACGGCAGCGATGACGGTGGAAAGCCTCCTCGGCACCGACCGGGCCTTCGCGGCCGATCTGCAGGCCCTCCGCCCGCAGGTGGGTCAAGCGCTCAGCGCCCGCAACCTCACCCGCCTCATGGCCGGATCGGCCATCGTGGCAAGCCACCGTGTCGATGACTCGCGTGTGCAGGACGCCTACTCGCTGCGGTGCACGCCGCAGGTGCACGGCGCTGCGCTCGACACCATGGCCCACGCCCGCACCATCGTCGAGCGCGAGCTCGACGCGGTCATCGACAACCCGATGATCATGCCCGACGGGCGCGTCGAGAGCTGCGGCAACTTCCACGGCGCGCCGGTTGCGTTCGTCGCCGACTTCCTCGCCATCGCCACGAGCGAGCTCGGCTCGATCAGCGAGCGCCGGACCGACCGACTGCTCGACACCGCCCGATCCCACGGCCTGCCACCCTTCCTCACGCCCGATGCCGGCGTGAACAGCGGGCTGATGATCGCCCACTACACACAGGCGGCGATGGCCATGGAGAACCAGCGCCTCGCCGTCCCCGCCTCGACCCAGTCGCTTCCCACCAGCGCGATGCAGGAGGACCACGTGTCGAACGGTTGGGCGGCGGCCCGCAAGCTGCGCCGCTCGATCGACAACCTCCGTCGCATCCTCGCCGTCGAACTCGTGTCGGCTGCGGCGGCAGTCGACCTCCGTTCGCCGCTGACGCCCGGACCTGGCACGGGTGCAGCGATCGAGGTGCTCCGCACCCGCGTCGCCGGCCCCGGCCCCGACCGCTGGCTGTCACCCGACCTGCGCGCCGCCGAGCAGTTGCTCGCCGACGGATCGGTGCTCGCTGCCGTCGAATCCGCCATCGGACCACTGGAGGTCATGTAGATGTCAGGCCCACGTCCCGTCAGAGCTGCGCGCGGCACCGATCTGTCGTGCCTCGGCTGGCCCCAGGAGGCCGCCCATCGGATGATGCACAACAACCTCGATCCCGAGGTCGCGGAACGCCCCGATGACCTCGTCGTCTACGGGGGCACCGGCCGCGCGGCGCGCAGCTGGGACGCGTTCGATGCGATGGCCAGAACCCTCACCACGCTGAAGGCCGACGAAACGATGCTCGTGCAGTCGGGCAAGCCGGTGGGCGTGTTCCGCACGCACGAGTGGGCGCCGCGCGTGCTGCTGGCGAACTCGAACCTGGTGCCGCAATGGGGCAACTGGGACGAGTTCCGCCGCCTCGAGGCGATGGGCCTGACGATGTACGGCCAGATGACCGCCGGCTCGTGGATCTACATCGGCACCCAGGGCATCCTGCAGGGAACGTACGAGTGCTTCGCCGAGATCGGACGCAAGCGGTTCGGTGGCACGCTGGCCGGCACGATCACGCTGACGGCGGGCCTCGGCGGGATGGGCGGCGCACAGCCGCTCGCCGTCACCATGAACGGTGGTGTGGCACTGTGCATCGAGGTCGATCGATGGCGCGCCGAGCGGCGCGTCGAGCACCGCTACCTCGACGAGATCGCCGACTCGGTCGACGATGCTGTGGCCCGCTGCGTGCGCGCCCGTGACGAGCGCCGGGCACTGTCGGTCGGCCTCGTCGGCAACGCCGCACTGCTCGTGCCGCTCCTGCTCGAGATGGACTTCCCGGCCGACATCGTCACCGACCAGACCAGCGCCCACGACCCGCTCAGCTACGTGCCGGTCGACCTCACCCCCGAGGCCACCGCCGAGATGGCGCGCACCGACCCGCACGAGCTGATCCGCCGGTCGCGCGAGGCCATGGCAGCTCACTGTCGCGCCATGGTCGGCTTCCTCGACAAGGGCAGCGAGGTGTTCGACTACGGCAACAGCCTGCGTACCGAGGCGCAGCTCGGCGGTTACGAGCGTGCCTTCGACTACCCGGGTTTCCTGCCCGCCTACATCCGTCCGCTGTTCTGCGAGGGCAAGGGCCCGTTCCGCTGGGTGGCACTGTCGGGTGATCCGGCGGACATCGCCGCCACCGACCGCGCCGTGGTCGAGGAGTTCCCCGACGACGAGGGCCTTCACCGCTGGATCACGCTCGCCCAGGAGCGGGTCGCGTTCCAGGGCCTCCCTGCCCGCATCTGCTGGCTCGGCTACGGCGAACGTCATCGCCTCGGCCTGCGGTTCAACGAGATGGTGCGGCGGGGCGAGCTGAAGGCGCCGATCGTGATCGGCCGCGACCACCTCGACTCCGGCTCGGTGGCCTCGCCCTACCGAGAGACCGAGGCGATGCTCGACGGCAGCGACGCCATCGCCGACTGGCCGCTCCTGAACGCGTTGGTGAACACGAGCAGCGGCGCCACATGGGTCAGCATCCACCACGGTGGCGGTGTCGGCATCGGTCGTTCCATCCACGCCGGCATGGTGTGCCTCGCCGACGGCACCGACCTCGCCGCCGAGAAGCTGTCGCGGGTCCTGCTCAACGATCCGGGCATGGGGGTCATCCGCCACGCCGATGCCGGCTACGAGCGCGCCAACGAGGTCGCCGCCCAGCGAGGTGTGCGCATCCCGATGACCGAGTCGACCCCCGGGGACGCGTGATGCGGGTCGAGGGCGACTTCTGGCGTGACGGCGCGGTGTGCGTGCGCGGGGCCTTCACTGCCGAGCAGATCGACCTCGCCCGCACCGCCATCGACGCCGTGCTCGCCGACCTCTCGCCCCGGGCCAAGCGGGCCAGCGCCACCGACGACGGCGCGTTCATCGAGGACTTCTGCAACTGGCAGCGCATCGGCGAGATGGAGGCGTTCATCCGCACGTCCGGCGCTGCAGCGATCGCTGGCGAGTTGATGGGCGCAGCCGAGCGGGTGCGGCTCTATCACGACCACGTGCTCGTGAAGGAGCCCGGCACGCGCCAGCGCACGCCGTGGCACCAGGACCTCCCGTACTACAACGTCGACGGCCGCCAGAACATCAGCATGTGGTGCCCCGTCGATCCGGTCAGCCGAGCGTCAAGCCTGCAGCTCGTCGCCGGAACGCACCTCGGCCCGTGGTTCATGCCGCGAACCTTCCTCGACGGCCAGGCCAAGTGGTTCCCCGACGGCTCGCTGGCGGAGCTCCCCGACATCGATGCGGACCCCGAGCGCTTCCGCATCCTCGCCTGGGAGCTCGAGCCCGGCGACGCCGTGTTCTTCCACATGCTCACGCTCCACGGCTCGGCCGGGGTCGAGGGCCCGAACCGCCGTCGCGTGCTCTCGGTGCGCTTCCTCGGCGACGACATGGTGCACGCGCCGCGTCGATGGGTGACGTCCCCGCCGTTCCCCGGCCTCGAGGGCGAGCTGGCCGATGGCGCACCACTGGACCACCCGCTCTTCCCCGTGCTCTGGGAAGCTGGGTCATGAGCAACGCTGCAGCGACCGACGACACCACCGACTGGCAGCAGCTCAGCGCGCAGGCATCGCTCGCCTCGCACGAGCTGATCGGGTGGATCTTCTGGGACCCGGGCGCCATCGCGCGCTACGCCGCCCTCGGTGTCCCGAACGGCACCGGCTACTACGTCGCCACCCGCGCCGCGCCGCTCGCCCCGGCCGGCGACAACGCCGTCATCGCCGCGTTCTACTCGATCAGCCCGGTGTTCATTCGCTTCTCGCTCGGCCTGGCACGCGAGCACACCACCTTCGCCGACGCGTACCGCATCCGGAACGAGGCTGTGGCCGAGGGCCTGCGCGCCTGGGTGCCCGAGATCTGCGATGCACTCGGTGCGATGGCGCCATCGCTGTGGGATGCGGTCGACGCCCTGCCACTCGACGGACGCGTGCTCTTCGCCGCCCACGCCGAATGGCCGCGCCACCACGACGACCCGCTCGTGTCGGCGTGGCTCGCGCTGAACTGCATCCGCGAGTGGCGCGGCGATACGCACTTCGCAATCCTCGCCGCGAACGGTCTCTCCGGCGTCGAGGCGGGCCTGTTGCACGACGCATGGATGGGGTACCCGGGCGAGTGGATCCCCCGCAGCCGCGGTGCCGACGACGCAGCGTTGACGAAGGCGATGGCATCGCTCACCGAACGCCGGTTGGCCGATGGCACGCGCGTGAACGAGGCGGGCATCGACCTCCGCCACCAACTCGAGCGGCAGACCGATCGTGCGTCCGAGCGAGCCTGGCGACACCTCGGCGCGGACCGCACCCGAGCACTGTGCGAGCTCGTCACGCCGGTCGCGCCCCGGCTCATGGCGAGAATCGATCAGACCGCAGGCCCCGACTGGATGCCGGCCGCCCGGCCCCGGCGGATCCGCACGTGAGCATTCGACCGATCGTCACCGTCGGCCACCCGGTGCTGCGCGAGAGGGCTCGCGACCTCACCCCTGACGAGCTGGCCTCACCCGAGATCCAGACGTTCATCGACGACCTCGTCGAGACGATGCGCGATGCGAACGGTGCCGGCCTTGCCGCGAACCAGGTGGGCGAGGCGATCCGCATCGCCGCGATCGAGGTGAACGACAACCCCCGGTACCCGTACAAGCCGCGCATCCCGCTGACCATCGTGGTGAACCCGGTCATCGAGCCTGTCGACGACGAGTTGGTCGAGATCAACGAGGGCTGTCTCTCGGTGCCGAACCTGCGCGGCACCGTCCATCGCAGCGTCACCGTGCGGGTTCGCTACCTCGACCGCGACGGCGTCGCCCACGACGAGATCAAGCGCGGACTGACGGCCGGCACGTTCCAGCACGAGTGCGACCATCTCGACGGCGTGCTGTTCCTCGACCGCGTCACCGACCCCACCACGTTCACCACGTGGGAGCAGTTCGAGCGCTTCCACCGTGCCGACTTCATCGAGCGGATCACCGCGTTCGTCGAACGAGTGGGCTCCTGAGCACGT
Source organism: Ilumatobacteraceae bacterium (assembly GCA_040878255.1). Classification (GTDB taxonomy): domain Bacteria; phylum Actinomycetota; class Acidimicrobiia; order Acidimicrobiales; family Ilumatobacteraceae; genus VFMC01. The sequence continues at coordinate 1,496 of JBBDMO010000029.1, read as the reverse complement.
ACCACCTCGAGCTCGCATGGCTCGGTGGTGAGACCGCGGTGCCCGACGTGCTGGTCGAGGTCGATGGCGACCGCATCGTCACCGTCACACCCGGCGTGGCAGCACCCGACGGTGCCGTGCGCCTCGCCGGACTCACCCTGCCCGGCCTCGCCAACGCCCACAGCCACGCCTTCCACCGTGCACTGCGCGGGCGCACGCAGGCGGGCGTCGGATCGTTCTGGACGTGGCGGGAGCAGATGTACGCGCTGGCGGACCGGCTCGACCCCGACTCGTACCACTCGCTCGCCCGTGCCGTGTACGGCGAGATGGCGATGGCAGGCATCACGTGCGTCGGGGAGTTCCACTACCTGCACCATGGCGCTCGGGGACACCCCTATGCCGACCCGAACGCGATGGGTGCCGCACTCGTGGCGGCGGCCGACGAGGCGGGCGTGCGGATCACCCTGCTCGACACCTGCTATCTCCACGGCGGCATCCACCACGACGGAACCGGCATCGAGCCCGACCCGACGCAGCGTCGCTTCAGCGACGGCAGCGCGCAGGCCTGGACGACTCGGGCATCGGCGGCGGCCGACCTCGTGTCACCGACGGCGCGCATGGGCGCGGCGATCCACTCGGTGCGCGCCGTCGACCCCGACAGCATCGCGACGGTCGCGTCGTGGGCGGACGAACGTGGTGCACCGCTGCACGCCCACGTGTCGGAGCAACCGGCCGAGAACCACCAGAGCGTGACGGCGTGGGCGCTCACCCCGACCGAACTGCTCGACGAGCGCGGCGCCCTGTCCGATCGATTCACCGCAGTGCACGCCACCCACCTCACCGACCACGACATCCGCCTCCTGGGACTCAACCGCTCGACCGTGTGCATGTGCGTCACGACGGAGCGGGACCTTGCCGATGGCATCGGCCCGGCGGCACGGCTGGCCGAGGCCGGTGCCCGTCTCTCGCTCGGCAGCGACTCGCACGCCGTCATCGACCTCCTCGAAGAGGCGCGGGGCGTCGAACTCGACGAGCGTCTTGCGAGCAACCTGCGCGGCACGCTCGGTGCGCCCGCCCTCCTGCGCGCCGCCACCGACGACGGACATCGCAGCATCGGTTGGCCCGACGCCGGCCGCATCCAGGACGGCGCCCTGGCCGACCTGGTCACGATCACCCTCGACAGCGTCCGCACCGCCGGCACGCTGCCTCAGCACGCGCTCGAAGCCGTCGTCTTCGCAGCCACAGCGGCCGACGTGCGCCACGTCGTGTCGAGCGGTCGGGTCGTCGTCAGCGACGGCGTGCACCGCAGCGTCGACGTCGCCGCCGAGCTCGGCCGCTGCATCCGGGCGGTGGGGGAGCCGACGTGAGCACGCAGCGCACCGGCAGCGTCGTCGTCGATGACATCGGCCTGCTCGTCACCAACGACCCATCGCTCGGTGACGGCCCGCTCGGCATCGTGCGCAACGCCGCCGTCGTGATCGACGACGGTCGGGTCGTCGCCATCACCGGTGCAGGTG
>JBBDMO010000028.1:0-7564 GCA_040878255.1 Ilumatobacteraceae bacterium | reverse complement strand
ACCGTGTGGTCCGACGCGGGCGACCACCCGATGCTGCGCCGCGTCCTCAGCGGCTCGCTGTTCGCCACCGCCGGCCTCGGGTTCGTGCAGTTGCTCGTGGTCGCATCCGACGTGAGCGGCATGGCACCGTGGTCATCGTTCGGTGCTGTCGACGCTGCCACCACCACCGACGCCGGGATGGCGCTCGCGGTGCGCATCGCTCTCGCTCTGGCGATGTGGCTCGTGGTGTTCCGCGCCAGCATCGTGCATCGTGACGTCTACTGGACGGCGGTCTCGCTGGCCGGTCTGGGACTGCTCGGCACCTGGGCGTTCGCCGGCCACTCGCGCTCCATGCGCTGGCCTGCGATCGGGGTGCTGACCGACGTTGCCCACCACGCTGCGGCCGGGCTCTGGATCGCCGGTCTGGCGATCGTCGGGTGGATCATCATCCCGACGGCAGCCGACGCAGTGCTCGTGCCTGCAGTGCGCCGGTTCTCGCGTGTGGCGGCGATCAGCGTCGGCGTGCTCGTCGCCACCGGGGCCGTCCAGACGCTGCGGCTCGTCGGAAGCCCGCTCGATCTGCTCGATGCGAATCACGGGCGCCTCCTGGTTGCCAAGCTCGCCGTCCTCGCCGTGATGCTGGCAGTGGCCAACGCGAACCGGCGCCGGCTCGACCAACGCCTCGACACCCCGGCTGCCCTCGGGCGGAACATCGGGGCGCTTCGCCGCGCTGTGGTCACCGAGTTCGCGATCGGCATGGCCATCGTTGCGATCACCGCCGCGATGGTCGTGTCGCCACCTTCGACCCAGGCGGCGCCCGCGGCCGCCGGTTCGACCACTCACGTATACTACGCGATGTAGTACCTCTCCTCGAAAGGTCACCCCCCATGCACCTCCGCCGAAGCCTGACCGCCCCAGCCGCAGCCGTCTTGGCGTTGACGCTCACCCTCGCCGCATGCGGCTCGGACGACTCGTCCTCGGCCGACACCACCGTGGCGTTGTCCGCATCCACGGGAGCAGCCGGAGCGACAGGCTCGGTGGTGCTCAACGACGCCGATGTCGAGTTCGCACAGGGGATGATCGCCCACCACGAGCAGGCCATCGAGATGGCCGAGATCGCCCTCGACCCGAGCCGCAGTGCCGGCGCCGACGTCATCGACCTGGCCACCCGCATCAAAGCGGCCCAGGATCCCGAGGTCGAGCTGATGACTGGCTGGCTCACCGCCGCCGGCGCACCGATGACCATGGACTCGTCGGACGGTCATGACATGTCGTCGATGGACGGAATGATGTCAGCCGAGCAGATGGACTCGATGTCGGCCATGAACGGCGGCGAGTTCGATCAGATGTGGCTCGAGATGATGATCGCCCACCACAAGGGTGCGATCAGTCAGTCCGAGACCGTCAAGGCCGACGGCTCGAACCCTGACGTCTTGGCGCTCGCTGCCGAGATCATCACCGCCCAGCAGGCCGAGATCACCGAGATGGAAGCACTGCTCCAGAGCTGACCGGAACCATCGGCCCTGTCCTCAGAGCGGGCGGCGTCACCGGGGTGGTTGCTGCGCCATGACGCGTTCGACGATGTCGAGGGCGACGATGCCGACCTCGGCGCTGGCGACCGGCGTGTCCCCGGTGTGGCAGCACCGCACGAAGTCGGCCATCTGCGCGGCGTACATCGGCAGTGTGCAGTGCACGTAGTCGTCAGGTGCCGGATGGTCGGGGGTGAACTGCGGCCAGATGCGAAGGTGTCCCCCGGTGCCGTAGATCTCGGTCTCGGTCTCGGCCTCGACGTCGTCGAGCGCAGCGAGCCCGGTTTCGTCCTGTGCCTGGGCTCGCATCGGCTGGAGTCGACAGCATGGATGCCCGACCTGCCCGCAGCGACGCGGTGACCGAAGCCTTGGAGTCCGAGGAGCTCATGGGCTCAGCAGGTGGCGACCTGTTGAGATAGACAGCGCCGCCCGTGCGGGCCGGTGACCGGGGTGCGCACAGACGTTGGGTGACAGACTGCGCCCGTGCCGTACGAGACCGTGACCGGATACTGCTGGCCGCAATCGATCGCCCCGGGCGACGCTGTGGCACTCCACCTGTCGTCGGCTGGAGCCCGAGACGTGTCGGTGAGCATCGCCCGCGTGGGCGTCGCTCGCGACGTCGTATGGGCCGACACCGTGCCCGCAGGCGACCATCCGACACCCCGTGACGCGTCCGCTCACGGGTGTGATTGGCCGGCTGCAACGGCGATCACCGCCGGGCTCGACTGGCGGTCGGGCTACTACGAGGTCACCTTGACCATCGACGTGGGCGGCGGCAAGCTCCGCACCGACCACGCCTTCTTCGTCGTTCGCCCACCGGCGGATTCAGCGAACACGATCCTGCTCCAGTTGGCGACGAACACCTGGCACGCCTACAACGACTTCGGCGGCCAGAACCTCTACACCGGTGGCACCACCGCATCGCTGCAGCGGCCGATGGCGCGCGGCTACCTCCACAAGCCACCGGGAGCAGGTCGACGGGTGACGACCACGCACCCACCCGACCCCGACATGAACACCCACGTCGGGTACCTGCGCCAGCATCGGCTCTCGCCGTACGCAGGCTCGGCCGGTTGGCCCGATTGGGAACTGCCGTTCCTGCAGTGGGCCGAGCGCGAGGGCTACGGGATCGACGTGTGCACCAACGCCGACCTCGAGGATCATCCAACGATGCTCGACGGTTACCGCCTGATGCTGTCGGTGGGCCATGACGAGTACTGGTCCGGCCCGATGCGCGACACCGTCGAGGGATTCATCGCCCGCGGTGGAAACGTGGCCTTCTTCTCGGGCAACACGGCGTTCTGGCAGGTGCGTCTCGAGGACCACTCCGCGCAGGGTCCGGCGACCTCCATGGTCGGGTACAAGGGCCAGTTCAAGCGCGACCCCGTGTTCGACACCGACCGCATCGCCGAACTGACGAGCATCTGGAGCGATCACCTCATCGGCCGCCCCGAGAACAACATGACCGGGGTGAGCTTCGCTCGCGGCGGCTACCACCGGATCGGCAAGCGGGTCACCAACGGCGCCGGCGGCTACACCATCCACCGGCCCGATCACTGGCTGTTCGAGGGCACCGGCATCGGGTACGGCGACGTGCTGGGTGCTGCTGCGACCATCGTCGGCTACGAGTGCGACGGCTGCGACTTCACCACCATCGACGGCCTGCCGTACCCGACCGGCAGCGATGGCACACCCGCGTCGTTCGCCATCCTGGGCACTGCACCGGCGGCTCACTTCTCCCGAACCACGGCAGCGCGACCGCCGGCACCGAACGAGCCGGCAGAGGACGAGTTCATCGCAGCTCGACTGTTCGGCACCCGCGATCCGGCTGCCGTCGAGCGGATCGCCCATGGCCATGCCGTGCTGGGCAGCTATACGTCCGCGGGTGGCGGCACGGTGGTCACGTCCGGGTGCACCGATTGGGCTCACGGACTTGCCGCACGCGACGCCCAGGTCGAGCGGATCACCGCCAACGTGCTGGACCGCCTCGGCTGAGCCGTCACCCTGATGGTCACGCCGTCCTGCGCGGGGCCTGGCGTCGTCGGTCACGTCGGGTGAACTCGGGACCTTCGGCCTTGTCAACCGGCGTGATCGGGCGGGCATCGTTCCCGTGTAGGTAGCACTCACCCCCAGGAGCCATGACATGACGCGCCGTTCGATCCTCACCCTCGCCTGCACCGCGAGCCTGTTGTTCGCCGCGTGCGGCTCCGACGAGGAAACCGCAGCCGACACCGCCGCCCCAGCCGACACCATCGCCCCAGCTGAGGCCACGACGACGGCGGTAGGCGTCGCTGCGGTCACCATCACCGGCGCGTGGGCGCGCACCAGCCCGGCCAGTGCGGCCAACGGCGCTGCCTACATGGTGATCACCAGTGCGGCCGACGACCGTCTGTTGGGTGCGTCGCTCGACGCATCGATCGCCGAGACGGTCGAGATCCACGAGACGGTGATGTCCAGCGAAACCGGCATGACGGATCCCACCGCGATGACGCCGACCACCGGCGCGATGAGCGGCAACACCATGGCCCCGGCGATGGAGATGCGCGAGGTCGAGGCAATCGAGCTGCCGGCCGGAGAGGCCGTCGAGCTGCAGCCCGGCGGGTACCACGTGATGATCGTGGGTCTCGTGAGCCCGCTGGTGGTCGGCCAGGAGCTGGAGCTCACTCTCACGTTCGACAACGCTGGCGAGGTCGTGGTCACCGTGCCCGTGCGCGACGACGCCCCGTGAGGGGTCGGCCCACGCTCGTCGTCGCCGTCACCGCCCTCGGACTTGCCTCGTGCGGGTCCGGCAGCAGCGGCGCGGAGACGCTTCCCGATGTCGACGTGATCCGCATCACCGACGGTGAGGTGATCTCGGCATCCGATCTCGACGGACCAGCGGTCGTGAACCTGTGGGCCACCTACTGCGCGCCGTGCCGTGCCGAGATGCCAGCCTTCGAGCAGGTTGCGAACGACATCGGTGATCAGGTTCGGTTCATCGGCGTGAACGAGGGCGACGACGCAGCGTCAGCTCAGGCGTTCCTCGACGAGGTGGGCGTCACCTTCGACCAGTACCTCGACGCAAACGGCGCGCTCACCGATGCCCTGCGCGTCACGGCCCTGCCGGCCACGGTGGTGGTCGACGCCGATGGTGCCGTGCTGACCGTCCATTCCGGTGCGCTCGACGAGCAGGGGATCCGCGACCTCGTCGCCGATCACCTCACGGCCGCACCGTGAGGATGAACGTGTCGGTAGGGCTGGTCGAGCACTCGCCCTCGAAGACGCCCGCGGTTGCGAAGCGGTGCACCAGCGTGGTTCCTGCGATCACGTAGAAGGTGCCGACGCTGTGGCCGACGACATCGTCGTTGACGATGCGGATGGTCTCACCCACACGCACATCGAGCGACGACGGCATGATGCCGGGGTCCTCGCCCCGGGCGATCTGCGCGGACGTGCCACTGGGGATCACATAGTCGTAGTCGTAGGGCCCAGGCACCGTCGTGACTGGTACGGCCTCCTTCATCGACTGGTCGCTGCCGCACGACGCGAGCGGCGGCGCCACCACGAGCAGGGCGGCGAGCGCGAGCGCCCGCTTCATACCGCCGAGCCCTCGTCGAGCAGCAACTCGAGGTCGGCTGCGATGTCGGCCGACTTCACGCCGAACGGCCACGACAGCCGGACGACGCCGGTGTCGTCGACGACGTACAGCAAGCCGCTGTGTGAGACCCCGACCTCGCCGTCGTCGTTGGTCGCGATGTTGAAGGTGACGCCGAACAGATCGGACACCTGACGCAGCACCTGGACGTCGTCGGTGCGCAGGGCATGTGCCCCGGGCACGAAACTCTGCACGAACCCGGTCAGCACCTCGGGCGTGTCGCGAACGGGATCGACGGTCACCATGGCCAGGCCGATGTTTTCGGCCTCGTCCTCCATCAATCGCAGGCCGCTGCGGACCGAGGCCATGGTGGTGGGGCACACGTCGGGGCACTGGGTGTAGCCGAACGACACCAGCAGCAACCCGTCGGGTTCGGCGCGGAAGACGAACGGCTGGCCGCCGGCCGAGGCGTCGGGAATCGGGACGGTGTCGACACGCTGCTCGGCGCTGGGGCGGAACCCGACGAGCGAGTGCGGGGCCACGTCGTCGCCGCACGCGGCGGCACCGATGGCAACCGTCGCGGCGAGGCCGATGACGAGCAGGCGGGAACGGACACGCGCGGAACTCTTCACCGTCCGCAGGGTACGAAGGCGCATGCGGATGCCCAAGGGACCAAGGACCCGAAGGTTGGTCGCAGCGCCAGCCGATCCGCCACCACTGCGCAAGCAGTCCGCCGCAGTGAGACGATGTCGACATGACCTTGCGATCAGCGTTCGGCGTTGTCGTCGCCACGGCAGTTGCTTGCGTTGCGTTGGCGGCGTGCGGCAGCGACGGACGCGCCGCCAATGGCACGGTTGCGCCGACGAGTGACGCTGCCACCTCGACGACCTCGACTGCTCCCATCACCGCGACGCCTTCGCCGGCGGCACCGACCACCGTGATGACAACGACGACGACGAGTCCGCCGGTGTTCGACTTCCCGACCGCCGATGCCGCCGAGGGGTGGCGTGTCACCAACGACACGGTCATGGGCGGCGTGTCGATCGGCGAGCTGGCATGGACCGCTGGCGCGCTGGTGTTCGCCGGCGAGCTGTCGCTCGCCAACAACGGAGGCTTTGCATCGATCCGCAGCCCAGAGATCGATCCGCAACGGGCGCTCGACTGGGCCGGCAGCGCCGGACCGCGGATGCAGGTCGACGGTGATGGCCGCACCTGGACCGTCGAGGTGCGCACAGACGACGAGTCCGGTGGCTGGATCAGCTCGTTCCCCACATCGCCTGATGGCCTCACCGACGTGGTACTGCCGTGGGCGTCGTTCATGCCGGTGAACCGGTTCCTCGATCCGCGGGTGACCGACGAAACCCTCGACCCGGCCCGCATCGAGCGCCTTGCCTTCTACCTCGTCGATGGAATCGAAGGCCCGTTCCGCCTTGGTGTCCGCTCGATCGCCTCACCGACGCCCTGATCGATGAGCCGCCGAGTGAGCCTCGGGAGTAGCTTCATCGCTCCACCCCCAGCGGCTGTGTCGGAATCGAGAACGAATGAACGTGTCAGTGAGTTGCCGTCTTGGTGTTGTCGTCATCCTGGCTGTTTCGTTGATCGGATGCGGCAGCGACAGCGTGTCCACGGCCGACTCGACGAACCTCTTTCCTGCATCCACCACAGCGGCGCCGCCACTGTCGACGGACGCAGCTGTAGCGACGACGCCACCGACAACGGCTTCAGCCGCCGCCACGACGACGCCACCGACGACAGCTGCCACCACCTCGACGCCACCGACGACAGCTGTCGCCACGACCACCTCGACGCCATCGGCCGGCAGCAGCGCGACGTGTGACGAGGCGTCGATCGCGAAGGGCATCGGCGACGACGTTGCATCGATCGTCGACTTCCAATGTGATCAGGGTTGGGCCGCGGCGTATTACACCGACGCCGCCGGCCTGAGCCGCCCCGCCATCCTCGAAGGCGAGGGGACGCGCTGGGTGCTCCAGGACTGGATGACCGTGTGCGACGGCGACCCCATGGTGCCGGGCGACATCGAGGTCCCCGAGTCGCTGCGCGTGTACTGCCCCGGCGGCTGAGCAGCCGTCAGCGAGCGTCGCGGGGTGGGCGCTGCATGATCAGCGGGTCGACACCCGGGCGATACAGCTCGTGCGCCCGGCGCCACTGTGCAAAGGCCGCCAGGATGTGCGGCGGGTCGCCGTGAATCTCGGTGAAGCCGCCGTTCATGTCACGAGTGTCGAAATAGGCGGCGTCCACCCCGTCGGCGAACAGGCGGCAGGCCGACTCGTACCCGAGGTCGGTCATCCGCTGGTGCTCAGCCTCGAAGTCGTGGACCAGGAACGCCTGGTGGTGGAACCCTTCCTCGCCAGCAGCGAACATGTCTCGGTAGATCGATGGCGTGTCGTCATGCTGCGCGATGAACTGGATCATCACGTCACCGAGGTACCCGAACGCGTACGACACGTCGGCCTCGTCGGTG
>JBBDMO010000027.1:3730-7576 GCA_040878255.1 Ilumatobacteraceae bacterium | reverse complement strand
TGCTCGACCGGGAACTCGTTCGTGTAGCCGTAGCCGCCGAGGAACTGGACGGCGTCGGTGGTGACCTGCATGGCGACATCGCTGGCGAAGCACTTCGCCATGGCGCCGGCCATCGACAGCTCGCCGTACGGGTCGCCCTCGTCGGCGATCGCGCACGCCTTGTAGACGAGGTTGCGGGCGGCCTCGATGCGCATCGCGCAATCGGCGGCCATCCACTGCAGCCCCTGGTTCGAACCGACCGGCTTGCCGAAGGTGGTGCGCTGCTTCATATAGTCGATCGCGAAGTCGAGCGCACCCTGGGCGATGCCGACCGCCTGCGCACCGATGGTGGGACGGCTGCGGTCGAGGGTGTGCATCGCGACGGCGAAGCCCTGACCGACCTCGCCGAGGCGATGGGTGTCCGGCACGCGCACACCATCGAGGCGGATGACGCCCGTGGGCGAACCCTTGATGCCGAGCTTGTGCTCGAGCTTGTCGACCTGGATGCCCCAGTCGGCCTCGACCAGGAAGGCGGTGATGCCGGTGTGCCGGTCGGGGGAGGTGCGCGCGAAGATCGTGTAGAGGTCACTGATGCCGGCGTTGGTGATCCAGCACTTGGTGCCGTCGATGATCCAGTGGTCGCCATCGCGAACGGCCTTGGTGGTCATCGAGGCGACGTCGCTGCCGGCATCGGGCTCGCTGAGGCCGTAGCTCGCCTGGCTGTCGCCGGCGGCGACGCGAGGTAGGTACGTCCGCTTCAGTTCCTCGGAGCCGAAGTTGATGACGGGCAGCATGCCGAGCTTCGAGATGAGGAACTGCAGGCTCGTCGATGCGCAACCACGGGCGAGCTCTTCGGCGACGATCGCCTGGTCGACCAGCGACGCACCCGATCCGCCGTACTCGACCGGGTAGCTGAGCGCCGTCAGCTCCATGCTCCTCATCGCGTTGAACGTGGCCCACGAGTACTCCTCGCCACGGTCGATGTCGCCCGCGAGTGGGGTGATCTTGTCGGCCGTGAACTGCCGCACGACGGCGCGGAACTCGCGCTGTTCGTCGGTGAGCGTGATCGGCTGTGCAGCGCTCATGACGCCAGACCGAGGAGCTCGCGCCACTGGACCGGATACGCGGCCGTGACCTGCTGGGGGCTCATCCGGAGCGTGGCCTCGGGCACCATGTCGACGAGCGAGCGCTGCTGGTCGTAGGCATGGGCGATGTGGGCGACGCCCTGGAACGCCTTCGCCCGCACACCGACGAGCTCGGCCGGGGCAACGATGTCGAGGAACCCCCACACCGTGAACGCGATCGTGAAGTCGTGGATGACAGGGGCACGACTGAACAGCGACGCCCGACGGAGGCCGATGCCGAGACACCCGCGCACCGCATCGTCGAGGGTCTCACCCGGCGTCAGGTGGAGCTTCGGACGGAAGGTATTCGCGATCTTGATGCCGAAGCCCTGGTCGGGGCCCTGATAGCCGAGGCGGCCACCCTCGGGCTGGAAGCCGCGCACCTCGGCGGGACGTGACGGCATCCATGCGCCCGGGACGTGATCGGGCGAGTGGTAGCTGCGCGCGTCGTCGACAGGCGAGGTGGGTGCGAACTTGGGGACGGCCATACCCTGCTCTTTCTACCCGACCCAGCTCATCGGAACGAGGTCCTGTGACGTGAACGACGGCGGGGGTGCCGTCAGCCGGCGTGCAGCAGGCCGTAGACCAGGCCCTCATCGAGCGCCTTCCACGACGCCTCGATGATGTTGGTGCTGACGCCGATGGTGGTCCAGCTGCGCACCCCGTTGGTGAAATCGATGAGGACGCGTGTGACCGCGCCCGTTGCGGTGGCACCATCGAGGATGCGGACCTTGTAGTCGGTGAGGTGCACCTTGCCCAGGTGCGGGAACGCGACACCGAGCGCAGCGCGCAGTGCCGTGTCGATCGCGTTGACCGGACCGTTGCCCTCGGCCGTGTGCACCTGACGGTCGTCGCCGATCCAGACCTTCACCGTTGCCTCGGTGCTGAACTCGCCGTTCGGGAGCTCGTCGGTGATGACGCGCATGCTCTCGACCTTGAAGAACGTCTGCTCCCAACCGGTGGCGCGGCGCATCAGCAGCTCGAGCGACGCATCGGCGGCCTCGAAGTGGTATCCCTCGTGCTCGAGCCGCTTCAAATCGTCGATGACCTGGTTCACGGCCGGGCCGTCCATCGACAGACCCAGCTCGTCGGCCTTCATCTGGATGGTGGCACGACCGGCCATCTCGCTGACCACGAAACGAGTGCCGTTGCCGACGAGCTCGGGGTCGACGTGCTCGTACGCGTCCTTCGCCCGGGCGATCGCACTGACGTGGAGGCCGGCCTTGTGTGCGAACGCCGACGAACCGACGTAGGGCGCTTGCGGGTTGAGCGGCCGGTTGAGCACTTCGGCCACGTGGTTGCTGACCGAGGTGAGCCGCTCGATGCGACCCTCGGGCAGGCACTGCACGCCGAGCTTCAGTTGCAGGTTCGGGATGACCGTGGTGAGGTTGCAGTTGCCGGTGCGCTCACCGAGGCCGTTGAGGGTGCCCTGCACGTGCCGGGCACCGGCAAGCACCGCCGCCATCGAGTTGGCCACGGCGCAGCCGGTGTCGTCGTGGCAGTGGATGCCGATGATGACGTCGCTTCCGACGTGACGGTGGACGGCGGCGACGATCTGGTCGACCTCGTGCGGCAGCGAGCCGCCGTTCGTGTCGCACAACACGAGGTGCGACGCGCCGTTCACGACCGCGGCCTCGAGCACGCGCAGGCTGAACTCGGGATTCCGCTTGTAGCCGTCGAAGAAGTGCTCCATGTCGACGAGCACCCGGCGGCCGGCACGATGCAGGAACTGCACGCTGTCGGCCACCATCGCCTCGCCCTCGTCGAGCGTGGTCTGCAACGCCTCGATCACGTGGTAGTCCCAGCTCTTGGCCACGATGCACACCGCCGAGGTGTTCGCGTCGAGCAGGTTGCGCAGCGTGACGTCGTCGTCGACCTTGCCCTTCGGGCGCCGGGTCGACCCGAAAGCGACCATCGTCGACGAGTGCAACTGCAGTTCGGTGGCGGCGCGAGCGAAGAACTCGATGTCTTTCGGGTTGGCCCCGGGCCACCCGCCCTCGATGTAATGCACGCCGAGGAAGTCGAGCTGCTCGGCGATGCGGAGCTTGTCGTCGACGGTGGCCGACACGCCCTCGACCTGGAGGCCGTCACGCAACGTCGTGTCGAACACCTCGACCATGTGCTGTGGAGCGTCTGTGCTCATGTCTCGATCCTGTCCATGTGTTCGTGCCGTGAGGGTGATGACCGGGCACCGGGGGAAACACCCGTGCCCGGGAAACGAAACAGCCGCCCCGGAGGGCGGCTGTGAGCGCACGTGGGGGTGACCACGTGCGCTATCGAATGATGATGATGTGGGCGAGCTGCGTGCTGGGCTGCAACGACATGGTCCTGATTGTGCCGCCCCGACCCCGGAACGTCAACCATGAGTCTGAGAGGGTCCCCACCGAGGCGGTCCGGTTGTGCACGACCATGTGGACGAACAGTGGACGGACGACGATCTTCTGGGGATGACGGCTCTTTCCGGTGGATAACCCTGTGAATTGAAAAATACCCCTTGACCAGGGTGAATACGCAGACCAGAGTGATCTCCAACACAGAACAGCGCACACCGAAGCCCCCGGGTGAGGTACATGCGGGTCCTGTGGGGATGATCCGCACGACGGCGTGTTCCAGGCAACTGGGTCGACGACGTCGGCGCCGGCGAAGCCGATCCGGGAAACCGGTGACGGCCGAGTCGGCCACGTCGGCTCGGCCGAGCTCGGGCAACCGAGGTTGGGTGCGTCGCAAACGGAATCGGCCGGGC
>JBBDMO010000027.1:0-3720 GCA_040878255.1 Ilumatobacteraceae bacterium | reverse complement strand
ATGACATTGGTCGAAACGAAGGGTAACTCCGGGTGATCGATCAGTGGTGGATCATCCCGACAGGAGTTGCCCCGCCGGGCGCGCCGGTCCTCGGACCAGCTGCGAACGGCGGGGCGCTTCTCGTTCCGGGCACATCACGCCCCGACGCAGCTGCGCTCGCCGGGAACGGGGGTGCGAAGGCGAACGCCACGACCACTGCGGCTACTGCGGTCATCACCCTGATCGGACCGGTGGCCTGGCGGCTCGTCACCTGATCGGCAGGAGCCCAGAGCGACCGTTCTCGCACCGCACCGGCCGTGTGTTCCACCCACATCCGCTGGAACGCCATGGTGTCATCGGTGGCGGGCGAGACCACCACGCGCAGACCGAGCACCACGTTCCCGGTGCCGGACTCGCCAGTCGCACCGACTCGCGCCACGACCGCTGGCACACACAGTTCGGCCCCCGGCTGACCGAGCGCGACGGTGACGCAGGCCCCAACCATCGGTGCCGCATCGAGGCGCACCGCCATCCCGCGAGCACCGAGATCGACCACCGTGCCCGCACGCCCGTCGATGCGCACTGGCAGCGACACCTGCAGACGAGTCGAGCTCCGACGGGGCCGGGCTCGGATGATCACCCGCAGCGACACGAGGAGCGGCACCAGCACAGCGACACCGACCGCGAGGGCCACGACATCGCCACGCTGCTCGGCAGCCGTACGGCCCGGGACCACCTGCAGCAGCCCAGCGCGGACGACCAGCGCCACTTCGACGACGAGCGTGAGGGCAACGGCCACGGGTCGGTCGAGCAGCGCGAGGCGTCCGACCCGGAGGCGGAAGCGCCGATGGTGCGAGGCGGCGCCGCCGGCCAGTGCGCTTCCCACCGTGCGCACCGACGTGTCGATCGAGGCGGCACCCGACGCGACAACGAGGCTCGAGCTCACGAGCAACACCACCGCCTGCCATGGAGTCGCGGCGGGAACGCGACCCCACGCAACTGCTGCCGCGACGAGACCCACCAGCAGTGCCGTGACCAGCCCGAGCACGAGGCGGCAGGCTGCCGTGGCCGCCGAGACGCGAACAGATCGCTCACACCCGGCATGCCACAGTGGCGAGCTCCGCCTGAGCGTGGCACGCAGGACCGCAGCGCCGGCCCGGACTGCTACCCGCTGGGCCACGGCTGGCGGCACATCGCCCTGCGCAGCCATCACCGGGCCCGACGCCGAGCGGCACGACCAGCCGGCAGCACGCATGGTCCAGGCCGCGGAGGCGGCGTCACCCTCGTGCATTGCAGCCAGTGCCACCGATGTTCGAACGACGCTGCCGGGCCCGATCCAGCCGTCCCCGCGCGGCGCCCCCGTGGGCCCACCCCAGACGGAGCCGCAGATCCAGGCATCGTCGACGCTGAGCGTCGATGCCGCAGCCTGAAGCCGTGTCGCGACCACCACCGTGTCGTGCTGCGCAAGGGCGACCAGACCGGCGGGGCTGATCGCGAGCGCACGGCGCACACCGTCGTCCCATGTCCCATCGGACTCTGCGAACCCCACACCGAACTCGAGCGCCAGTTCCTGCACGTCGAGCGTCCCGGCCAGGACCGTCAGCCCTCGGCCGACGGCGTCGACCGCAGCGAGCAGTGAGACCCGCGTCGCCTCCCAGGGGTCGATGTCCGTCACCGGCACACCGATCTCGACGGCGATCACGGCAACGCCGAGCGTCGGAGAGAACGTCGACGCCGGCGGACACGTCACGCGTCCGGCGTCCGTCCTCACCACATGTGCGCCCATGGTTGACCTCCGCCCGATGAATCCCCAGGCGACTGTCCGACACCGGACCCATCTCGCCAGGGACCGAGGGTCCCGGCTGCGAGGTCAGCTCAGACGGCGAGCTCGCACCAGTCCTTGTACGCGTCCTCCTGGCCGCGAACCGCACGGGCGTAGACCTCGGCGATCGCCTTCGTCATCGGCCCGGGGCACGGGATGGCCCGGTCATCGACCGAGTTGACCGAGCTGATCTCGGCCGCGGTGCCGCAGACGAAGATCTCCTCGGCGATGTAGAGATCGCTGCGGGCGATGTTGTCGACGCGGATGTCGAAACCGAGGTCCTTCGCGATCGTGATGACCGAGTGCTGGGTGATGCCCTGGAGGGCGCCGGCCGACAGCGGCGGCGTAAGGATGATGCCGTTGCGGACGGCGAAGATGTTCTCGCCCGTGCACTCGGCGACGAGGCCGTTCGGGGCGAGCATGATCGCCTCGTCATATCCGGCCTTGAGCGCCTCGACCTTGGCCAACGAGCTGTTCACGTAGTTGCCGACGGTCTTCGCAGCGGGCGGCATCGTGTTGTGGTCGTGCCGGGTCCACGACGAGATCTTCATGCGGACGCCCTTCTCGACGGCGTGGTCACCGAGGTATGCACCCCATGGCCAGCAGGCGATCGCAACATCGACCTTGCAGGGCATCGTGTTGATGCCCATCTCGCCGTAGCCGTAGTACGCGATCGGCCTGACGTAGCACGCCGGCAGGCCCGTCGACACGACGGTGGCCTTCGTGGCAGCGACCAACTCGGCGACCGTGTACGGGATCTCCATGCCCAGGATGTGCGCGCTGCGGAACAACCGCTCGATGTGCTCGGTGAGGCGGAACACAGCGGGACCGTCGGCGGTCTCGTACGCCCGGATCCCCTCGAACACACCCGTGCCGTAGTGCAAGGTGTGGGTGAGCACGTGGACCTGGGCTTTGTCCCAGTCGACGAGCTCGCCGTTCATCCAGATCTTCGGAGTGCTTTGGATCGGCATGCAATGCCCCTTCGTGCGAGTGTGCCTTGAGTTGTACGACGTGGTGTACGAGGTTCTGGTCAGCCTGCCACGGCGGCGGCGACTTGTGAACCGATGTCAGTGGTGCTGCCACTACCCGCCTGGTCACAGGCGGCGCGGATGCGGTCGGCTGCCTCGGGCTCACCCAGGAAGTCGAGCATGAGCGCCGCGCTGAGGATAGCTGCCACCGGGTTGGCCTTCCCGGTGCCCACGATGTCGGGCGCCGAGCCGTGCACGGGCTCGAACATGCTCGGGCCGGTGCGGGCCGGGTTGAGGTTGGCGCTGCTCGCCAGACCGATGCCGCCGCTGACCGCCCCGCCGAGGTCGGTGAGGATGTCACCGAACAGGTTGTCGGTGACGACGACGTCGTAGCGGTGCGGATCCTGGACGAAGTAGATGCACGCCGCGTCGACGTGGTTGTACGCCGTCGCACAGTCGGGGTACTCGGCGGCCACGGCGTCGAAGGTGCGCTGCCAGAGGTCGCCGGCGAAGGTGAGCACGTTGGTCTTGTGCACCAGGGTCACGTGCTTTCGGCCGTTGCGGGTGCGAGCCAACTCGAACGCGTACCGGATGGCGCGCTCGGCGCCCATGCGCGTGTTGACCGAACCCTGCGTCGCGACCTCGTGCGGTGTGCCCTTGCGCAGGACGCCGCCCTCACCCACGTAGGGGCCCTCGGTGTTCTCGCGGATCACTACGAAGTCGTGCGGCTCGGTGTGCCCCGGCCCCGTACCGATGAACGGTCGCTGGTTCACGTACAGGTCGAGCTCGAAGCGCATCTTGAGCAGCAGGCCGCGCTCGATGACACCGGGCGGCACGTCGGGGGTGCCGACGGCGCCGAGCAGGATCGCGTCGAACGAGCGCAGCTCGTCGAGCACGGCATCGCTGAGGATCTCGCCGTCACGCAGGTATCGGGCACCGCCGAGGTCGTAG
>JBBDMO010000026.1:0-7848 GCA_040878255.1 Ilumatobacteraceae bacterium | reverse complement strand
CCGATAGCCGCGCCCGACGGCGAGGCAGCGCGCGTCGAACCAGACGAGATCGCCCGTGTCGAGATCGCCAGCCTGTCCGACGATCTGTGGCCCGATCACTCGGCGTCGTTCATGCGGGTATGCCTCGATGCACCGAACCTGCGGTGGCTGCACACCTTCAGCGCCGGGGTGGATCACCCGATCTTTCGCCTGTTCCTCGACCGAGGCGTTCGTCTGACGAACTCGAGCGGCGCCGCGGCGCGCTCGATCGCACATCACGTCGTACTCAGCGTCCTGGCCATGCGGCGCGACCTGCCCGGCACGCTGCGCGACCAGGCGGCGCACGACTGGCGGGTGCATGACGTCGACGACGTCGAGGGCACCACGGTTGCCGTCATCGGGATGGGTCCGATCGGCATCGAGAGCGCCCGGCTACTCGACCAACTGGGCATGCGCACGATCGGAATGCGGCGCACCATCGCCGGCGACGAGCCGTGCGAGACCTGGACGTTCGACCGACTTCACGAGCTGCTGGCGATCGCCGACACGGTGGTCCTGGCCGTGCCGCTGACGCCGGACACGCAGCACCTCGTCGACGCTGCCGCGATCGCGTCGATGCGGCCGGGTGTGCACCTCGTCAACGTGGGGCGTGGTGGGCTGGTCGACGAGCCCGCGCTCGTCGATGCGCTGCGCACCGGTCGGGTGGGCTTCGCCGCGCTCGACGTCACCGAGGTCGAGCCGCTGCCCGCCGAGAGCGAGCTGTGGGATCTGCCGAACGTGATCATCACCCCGCACTCGTC
Source organism: Ilumatobacteraceae bacterium (assembly GCA_040878255.1). Lineage (GTDB taxonomy): Bacteria > Actinomycetota > Acidimicrobiia > Acidimicrobiales > Ilumatobacteraceae > VFMC01. Next base: position 7,069 of record JBBDMO010000026.1, on the reverse strand, counting down.
AGGTGCCACGCGTTCGAATCATCAGCGGGCGAGTGACCTGTTCGTCGACAACCTCGGCCGTTTCGTGCGCGGCGAACCGCTCAGCAACGAAGTCGTCTGACGCCGCTTCGCGGAACACCATGGCGCCCTCGAGGGCACGGGCTGCTCCCGTGACGGAGGCGGCATCGCGTCCCCTGCTGGGCATGTGCGATGCTCCACGAGATGACCCCGCCGCCGCCGCCGCCGCCCCGACCCGAGCACCCTCGGCCCGATCGACGCCGCGACCGATGGGCAAGTCTCAACGGCACCTGGCGCTGCTCGCTCGGTGGTGAATCGATCGGTGAGGCCACGTTCGACGACGACATCGTCGTGCCGTTCGCCTTCCAGTGCGCGGCCAGCACCATCGGTACCACCGACCAGCACGAGGTGATCTGGTATCGACGGTCGTTCGTCATGCCGGACCTCGGCGTGAGCGAACGCGCCCTGCTGCACCTCGGTGCGGTCGACTTCGAGGCAACGGTGTGGGTGAATGGGCTCGAGGTCGGATCGCACCGCGGCGGCCACACGTCGTTCACCTGCGACATCACCGGTGCGCTCGCCCAGGCCGGCCCGGATGACCACGAGGTGGTGGTTCGTGCGATCGACCGTTTCCGGAGCGACCAGTTGCGCGGGAAGCAGACCGCCACGTTCCCGTTCATGGTGCACTACACGCCGACCAGCGGGATCTGGCAGCCGGTGTGGGTGGAGGTGGTCGGCAGCGCATGGATCGACGAGCTCGCGGTCGTTGCTGGGGCCGACGGATCGCTGGTCGCGACCGCGGACGTGTGTGGCGACGGCGCCGATGGACTGCGACTCACGATCGATGTCGACGGCACACCGGTGGTGCTCGTGGCCGACCATGCGTTGTCCGTGACGGGACACCTGGCCCGGGTCCGCCCGTGGTCCCCCGACGATCCCGTCCTGTACGACCTGCGCGCCGAACTGCTCGACGCGGCCGGCACCGTGCTCGACACGGTGCACGGACACGTCGGCTTCCGCACGGTCACCGTCGTGGGTGACGAGTGGTTGCTCAACGGTGAGCCCGTGCGCCAGCGGCTGCTGCTCGACCAGGGGTACTGGCCCGAATCGCTGATGACCCCGCCGACCGACGAGGCGATGCTCGACGACCTGCGGTTCGTCAAGGCGATGGGTTGCAACGGCGTCCGCAAACACCAGAAGGTCGAGGACCCTCGTTTTCTCTGGCACGCCGACGTTCTCGGCGTGCTGGTGTGGGAGGAGCTGCCGTCACCGTTCGGTCTGGCCCGTCTCGGCGGTCAGCTGCTCGAAGACGCGTCGGCCGAGTGGGCGGAGGCGATCCGGCGCGACCGCAGCCATCCCTGCATCATCGCCTGGGTGCCGATCAATGAATCGTGGGGTGTGCAGGGGGTGCACCACCGGCCCGAGCACCAGACGACGGTGCGCCGGCTGGTCGCCGAGACGAAGGCGCTCGACCCCACGCGGCCGGTCGTCGACAACAGCGGATGGGGCCACGTCGACACCGATGTCGTCGACGTGCACGACTACGACCAGGACCCGGTGGCGTTGGCCGCACGCTGGACCGGCATCGAGGCACGCGGATGGGATCGCGGGCGGACGACGTTGAGCGACGACATACCTGACTTCGACCTCTCCCGATGGTTCGCCTTCGCGGGCATCGACGACCCGGCGACGGCAGACCGCACACTGCTGGCGGAGATGGTGCCCGATGTGCGGATCTGGGCCGACGGCTGCACCCCGCCGCCGGGGATGGCCGGCCCACTGGTGTTGTCGGAGATCGGCGGCGTCGGGCTGTCGATCGGCGGAGGTTCACCCACCGACCGCTTCGAATACGTCGGGGCGAGCAGTCCCGACGACCTGTTCGCGCGCTTCGCCGCACTCGTGGCCGCGGCCGAATCGGTTCCCGGGTTGCGCGGCTGGTGCTGGACCCAGATCGCCGACACGGAGCAGGAGGTCAACGGTCTGATGACCGCCGACCGCCGACCCAAGGTCGACCCCGCCCGGTTGCGCGCCGTGCTCGATGCCCTCCCCTGGGCCTGACCCTGCCCTGATCAGGGCAGGTCGATGACACGATCTGCTCGGGCGATCGCCACCGGTTGGTTCGACGCGGCGAGCATGGTGAAGCCGGACTCGGCGAGACGTCCCCACATCTCGAGCGCGCTGGTGAGGTCGCGGACGTTCGCCACACGGGACGATCGGCGTCAGTCCGACCTTTGCCGTGATCCGGCTGCAGACAACCACATCGCGGCAAAGGTCGCAGCAGGTGCGTGTGCGGCGGAGGTGACACTGCGGCGCGAGGACGAATGTCTCGGCCCGCAACATCCCGGGGGTGGGTGCCCGTTCGACCGGGCCAATTCCTGACCGATGCAGTCGGCATTATCGTGGATACGATGCGCGTGTTGACCCTCCCCAACCGGCAAGGAGCCATCATGTCCGTTCTTCCCGAAGTTCTCGCCGCCAATGACGCGTACGCAGCCGAGTTCGGCGACAAGGGTCAACTGGCACTTCCGCCAGCACGCCAGTTCGCAATCCTCACGTGCATGGATGCACGACTCGACCCGGCGAAGTATGCAGGTCTGAGCGAGGGTGACGCCCACGTGATCCGCAACGCCGGAGGGCGCGCCAGCGACGACGCGATTCGCTCCCTTGTGATCTCCTACAAGTTGCTCGGCACGAAGGAGTGGTTCGTCATCCATCACACGAACTGTGGGATGGAGTTCTTCAATGACGAGGTGATGCGTGGACTGCTCGCCAAGAGTCTCGAAACAGCAGCGCTCGGTGACGAGGGGTTCTACGACGTCGGCGAGGGGCCGGGTTCCGCAGAGGCGGACTACATCGACTGGCTGACGATCCGTGACCAGGCCGAGAGCGTGAAGGCGGATGTAACTCGAATCCGTCACCATCCGCTGGTGCCCTCCAGCATTGCGATCTACGGGTACATCTATGACGTCACCTCGGGCCGCCTGATCGAGGTGCAAGAGGCCACCAGCGCAGGCGCCGCCCGATAGCGGTCACGGAACAGCGCTCGTCACACCACTGCGTCATTGGTGAGCGGTAAGGCTTCAGCCGCTGTCGTCGTCACATGTCCGCCCACAGCGCTCGACGTCGTGGGGGCCGGACGCCGACGCCTCGTCGGTCAAGACCCGGTTGCCGACCCTCGATCGCAGCCCGGCCTCGGTTACGACGTCGACGTCGTGGCCCAGCAGGTCCCGCAGGTCCATCAGCAAGCCGCCGAGGTCGAGCAGGTGAGTGTGTGGCGGAGGTGGACGGGAATCGAACCCGCCAGACGAGGATCGCTCGTCTCAACCGCTTTGAAGGCGGCGGTGCCCACCAGGTGCACGGACACCTCCGTCGGCAACCCTACCGGGGCGAACCTCAGAGCTCGGAGGCGGCGTCGCAGACACGAGCGTTCGAGAACATCCGCTCGACGTAGGTGTCGGCCAGCGCCTTGCCACGCTCGTTGCCGACGTCGAACGACGCCATCGTGCACGCACCGACCAGGTAGTACAGCGAGTGCTCGCGATAGTGCCGCAGACAGTCGTCGAACGAGTAGTCGGTGACGCCGTGGGTCGTCAGCGCGTCGTGGTAGCGGCGGACCAGACGGGGCACGGCGGCCGATTGCTCGGCGGCGTCGAGGCTCGTGCCGACGAGATACGCGACGTCGGAGATGCCGCGACCTCGGATCATGAGTTGCCAGTCGATGAACGCGATCTCGTCCCCCGTCGGATGGAAGAACAGGTTGTCGAGGCGGGAGTCGGTGTGGATGACCGTGATCGGCCCGGTGCAGCAGCGATCCATGATCTCCTCGAACCGTGCGTCGAGCCGGTCGCCGAGCGCGATGTCATCGGCACCGAGGATGTGCGCGAAGTTCTCGCGCAGCGTGGGCCACGACGTGTGGAAGATGCCGGGCACGGTGGCGGCGTAGACCGGCGCGTCGAGTGTGGGCAGCCACGTCATCGACTCGAGGTCCGCGCGCTCCCAGAACATGGCGTGCAGCGCGGCGAGCGCATCGACGATGCGCTCGGCGTCGCGCTCGGTGATGCCCGCGACCTGATCGCCGACCGACAGGTCGCGGATGTCCTCGAGGAGGAGCACCGAACCCGTGTCGTCGATGCGACCGAAGTAGCACTGCGGCACGCGGATCGGCACCGACGAAGCGAGCTCGGAGTAGAAGCGCACCTCTCGCTCGTAGATGCCGAGCGCGTTGCCGACGACGAGGTTGGCCTCGGCCGTCGTGGGCAGCTTGGCGATCAACGAGTCGGGGGCGTTGCCGTCGTGGGTGAGTTGCAGGCGCAGCACCACACCGAACAGGCCGCTGCCGGCACCGATGTCGGTGGCCTCGACAGCTGTGACCTCAGTGCCGAGCGCAGCGCTGAGCCATGCCGGCGTGATGTCGGCCGGGGTGCGCGGCACCGCGACGTCGTGTGTTCCCTGTCCCATCGATGACCCCCGTGTCGTGTCGGCACCACCGTCGTAGCAACCCGATGCCTCGGCGGCCGAGCGTACGGTGACCGATTCCGGCGCGGCCGACCGGAGCGCGTTGGTTCACCCGCACCGCGCCGATACGGTCGGCTTCCTTCCCCCAGTCGAACGGTCATCACGATCTCCTGGAGGGCGCATGTACACGCTCTGTTGGTCGGCCAAGGGCGGCTCGGGCACCACCGTTGTCGCCGCATCGCTGGCACTCCTCTCGGCCCGCACCGGGCCCACCGTCATCATCGACCTCGGGGGCGACATCGCCGCCGCGCTGGGCGTGGCCACACCATCCGGGCCTGGCATCGCCGACTGGTTGGCATCGCCGCACGCCACTGCCGACGCGCTGTGGCGGCTGGCCGTCGACGTCGCCCCGAACCTGGGTCTGGTCCACCCGGGCGCATCGTCGGTGCACGGCCCATGCCTGCCCGAGGTGCACGCGGAACGACTGGTCGCCGCGTGGTCCACGTGCCCGCACCCCGTCGTGGTCGACGCCGGCGAGATCAGCGGCCCGTCGACCATCCACCACTGCGCGGCCTCGTCTCTCATCGTGGTGCGCCAGTGCTATCTGGGTTTGCGCCGCGCCACCACGTTGTCCGCGGTGGCCCACGGCGCCGTACTCGTGGAAGAACCGGGCCGTGCCCTTGCTGCCGCCGACATCGAGCGCGCGCTCGGCGTGCCGGTGCTCGCCACGGTGCCATGGGACCCCGCGGTCGCCCGGGCGGTCGACGCCGGACTGCTCGCCACCCGCCTGCCGGCCACACTGGCCCGCCAGCTCGGTGGCGTCCACCCGGCGGAGCACGTCGCATGACCGGTGCCGTCCTGGGGCTCGGACCGCTCGACCGCTGGCTCGCTGACCCCGACGTGTCGGAGGTGATGGTCAACGCCGGGCGCGACGTCTGGGTCGAGCGCGTCGGAGGCCGCGGTGGCACGCAGTACGTCGGCACACTCGAGCCACGCGTCGTCGACACGGTCGTCGAGCGCATCCTGACGCCCGTCGGACGACGGCTCGACCGAACCACGCCGGTGGTCGACGCACGCCTTGCCGACGGATCTCGCGTCTGCGCCGTGCTCGCGCCGGTGGCGGTCGACGGCACCTGCCTGTCGATCAGGAAGTTCTCACCCCACGCCCTGCGGCTCGACGCGTTCGGGGGCCCGCACATCGTCGAGGTGCTCACGCAGGTCGTTGCCGCCCGCTGCAACGTGCTGGTCAGCGGCGCGACGTCGTCGGGGAAGACCACGCTGCTGAACGCCTTGGCGGGGCAACTGCCAGCGCACGAACGTGTCGTCACGCTCGAGGACACGGCCGAGCTGCGACTCGATGCACCGCACGTACTGCGGCTCGAGACCAGGCCGGGCACCGCCGAAGGGATCCCGCCCGTGCCCATGGCGGCCCTGGTGCGCGCGGCGCTGCGCCTCCGCCCCGACCGGTTGGTGGTGGGCGAGGTTCGCGGCGACGAGGCGATCGACCTGGTTCAGGCGTTCAACACGGGGCATGACGGGTCGATGTGCACCGTGCACGCCAACTCACCCGCCGAAGCACTGGTCAGGCTCGAATCGCTCGTGGTGCAGGCAGGCCCGTCGTGGCCGCTGCACGCGGTCAGGGAGCAGGTGCAGCGCTCGATCGACGTCGTGGTCCAGGTCGAGCGCAGCGCCACCGGCAGACGTCGCGTTGCGCAGGTGGTCGAGGTCGGCACCGACGATGCATCGCCGCTGCGCCTGTTGGCGTCGGCCGACCGATCGGTCCACCCGCTGTCGCGAGGCCGACAGTGAGTGCGCTGGCCGGCCTGCTGGTCGCCGCCGCAGTGGCCCTCGCGGTGGCCGCACATCGCCCCGCGCCGTCGCGACCGGTCTCGGGCAGCACGGTCACCCCGTCAGTGCCCGTCGGCGGCTGCATCGCTGCGTTCGAGCTCGCAGCCTCCGAGGTGCGCGGCGGCGCGAGCGTGCCGGCCTCGATCGCGATCTCGCTCCGGCGCCATCCGCACGTGCTTCCCGAACTGGCAGTGGCTCTCGGGCGCGGGCTCACGCTCGACCGTGCACTCGATGAACTGCCGGACCAGATGAGCCGGGAGGAACGATGGTTCGCCCACAGCCTCCGCCTGTGCCACGCCACCGGTGGGGCCGCAGCCGAGGTGCTCGACCGCGCAGTGGCCGTGGCCCGCGAGCGTCGCGCCTGGGCGGCCGAGCGACGGGCGCAGGCCTCACAGGCACGGCTCAGCGCGCGTCTCCTCACCGTCTTGCCACTCGTGTTCGCCGGATGGGGCGTCGTCAGCAGCGCGCAGGTCCGGTCGGCATACGCGACGTCGCCGATCGTGGTGGCGTGCACTCTGGTCGGCCTCGTCCTGAACGGGGTCGGCTGGTGGTGGATGCGCCGGCTGGTCGCCGGCGAGCCGACATGAGCGCGGTTGCAGCACTGGCCGTCGTGCTGGCGGTCGTGCTCGGCACTGCCGGCGTGTCACGTGGTGCCTCACGCGGCGGTGCCGCGCCACCGCTGGTCGCGGCGCGCGATCCGCGGCCCGGTCGCCGACGCGAGCGGATGCTCGACGATGCCTTCCCCGACGCGCTCGACCTGTTCGTCGTC
>JBBDMO010000025.1:7029-7910 GCA_040878255.1 Ilumatobacteraceae bacterium | reverse complement strand
CGAGGCGTACTTCCGCCCGCAGCCCGAGGTCATCGCCAAGCTCCGCTCGTCCGGCCGCGACTCGATGGCCGACCGGCTCGAGTCGATCGGGCGCGACGTGAAGGTCAGCTTCGCCTACCAGGACGAGGCGCTCGGGCTCGGCCACGCCGTCGGCTGCGCCCGCGACGCGGTGGGCGACGAGCCGTTCGCCGTGCTCCTGCCCGACGAGCTGATGGGCACCTCCGAGCTGCTCGACCAGATGGCCCGCCTGTGCGAGACCACCGGCGGCAGTGTCGTTGGGCTGAAGCAGGTGCCACTCGACGAGGTGGGCTCGTACGGTGTCATCGACCCCATCGGGCCGGTCGACGAGGACGGCGTCGTGGCCATTCGCTCGTTGGTCGAAAAACCCAAGCCCGCCGACGCCCCGAGCGACCTGATCATCGTCGGGCGGTACGTCCTGACCCCCGACGTGTTCGACGAGATCGCCCGTGTCCGCCCGGGTGCCGGTGGCGAGATCCAGCTCACCGATGCGCTCAAGGCGCAGGCGGCACGCAGCCCGTTCCACGGCGTCGTGCGCGACGTGCTCCGCTACGACACGGGCAACCCCTTCGGTTGGCTCACCGCAGTCATCGAGCTCGCCCTCGCCGACCCGGTGATGAGTGCACAGCTCCGGCCGTGGCTGCAGGAGTTGATGGCGCGCAGCTGATCGTGCCTGGCCGACGTGCGGGCGTCCGACGATCAGCCTGATCGGCGGAAGTGCTGCACCACGTCGAGGGCGAGCCCGTGCTCATCGACGTCGAACTCGTTCGTTCCGCCGCCGTCGAGGTCGGTGACGATCCAGTGGTGCGACCCGGCCCGCGTGTAGCGCCGGTGCTCGGCGTGGACGTCGAGGGTCTCGACGT
>JBBDMO010000025.1:0-7019 GCA_040878255.1 Ilumatobacteraceae bacterium | reverse complement strand
CCACCACTGCCACACTCACGTCGGCCGTGTGCCCCACGTGCAGCGGCAGCCGCCTGATCGGCAACGTGCTGGTGAACGGGGTGATCGACAGCTCGACGTCGTAGCAGCCGTCGAGCTCGACCCGGTGCGCGCCGTTCATCTCGCCCCACCGCCCGCCGCCATCGGTGGCGAGCCACAGGTCGGGCTCATCGAGGTCGCGGAAGAGGATGAACTGACGGACCTGCCACGTCGCCGACAGCCGGAGCACATACTGGACCCGCTCTCTGCTGACGACCCCGCTGGCGGTCCAGCCCTCGTTCTCCCACAGCAGGGTGAGCTGCTCGTCGCCCTCGTCGTCCCACGTGACCCACCGTGCGGTGTGTCCGTCGGACGAGAATGGCGTGTACGAGCTCACCGGCCCAGTCTGGCGCCGCAGTGGCTACCGTGCGCCTCGTGATCCACGAATCAGAGGCCCGCCGGCACGTGCTCGACCACTGCCCGCCGCTCGACGTCGTGGCCATGCCGCTGACCGACGCGATCGGCCTGGTGCTCGCTGGCCCGGTGGTCTCGACCGAGGACGTGCCGCCGTTCGCGAACTCCGCGGTCGACGGCTACGCCGTGCGGGCGTCCGATGTGGCCGCTGCCCCGGTCGAGTTGGTGGTGGTCGACGAGGTCGCAGCCGGAGCGGCCAGCGACGTCGTCGTGCGCGAAGGGCAGGCGATCCGGATCATGACCGGTGCACCCATGCCCGATGGCGCCGACGCCTCCGTGATGGTCGAAGACACCGAGCGCCTCGACGGCGGTGACCGTGTGCTGGTGCGTCGGTCGGTCGAGGCCGGCGATGCGGTGCGCGGCGTGGGTGAGGACGTGAGCGTCGGCGACGTCCTCTTCGGCGCCGGGTCGATCATCACACCGGCGGTCGCCGGTGTGCTCGCCAGCGTGAACGACCGCACGCCGGCAGTGTTCCGCCGAGCGGTGGTCGCCGTGCTCTCGACCGGCGACGAGCTCGTCGACGACGGGTCGCCCCTGCATCGTGGGCAGATCCGCGAGAGCAACCGCACGATGCTCGTGGGGGCGGTGCGCAACGCCGGATGCCAGGTGGTCGACGGCGGTGTGGTGCGCGACGACGAGGTGGTGCTCGAGGCCACCCTGCGGCGGCTGGCCGACGAGTGCGATGCGATCGTCACCAGTGGCGGGGTCAGCATGGGCGACTACGACGTCGTGAAGGCGGTCCTGTCACGGATTGCCGACATGCGGTGGATGCAGATCGCGATCAAGCCGGCCAAGCCGTTCGCGTTCGGTCTGCTCACTGCGACCGACGGTCGATCGGTGCCGGTCTTCGGGCTGCCCGGCAACCCCGTCAGCTCGCTCGTCAGCTTCGAGCTCTTCGCCCGACCGGCGTTGCGGCAGATGATGGGCCACCCGGCCATCGACCGCCCCACCGTCGAGGCGATCGCCGACGAGCCGATCCGCCGCCGACCTGACGGCAAGACCCATTACGCGCGGGTGCACGCGGCGTTCGGGCCCGACGGTCGCGTGCACGTGCGTTCGGTGGGCGGCCAGGGCAGCCACCAGCTCGCAGCCACCGCGCTCGCCACCGGCATCGCCGTGTTGGTCGACGGCGACGGCGTCGAGGCGGGCGGCTCGGTACCCACGATCGTGCTCTGGGTAGGCTGACACCATGTCCGCCGCCCCCGATCAGGTCCTCGTCGACCCATTCGGACGCACCATCCGCGACCTGCGCATCTCGGTCACCGACCGCTGCAACTTCCGCTGCACCTACTGCATGCCGGAAGAGGGCATGGTGTGGGTGCCCCGCAGCGAGGTGCTGTCGTTCGAGGAGTTCGAGCGCCTCGCCCGCATCTTCGTCGAGCGGTTCCAGGTCGACGGCCTCCGCCTCACCGGTGGCGAGCCCACCGTGCGGGCCCATCTGCCGGTGCTCGTGGCCAAGCTCGCCCAGCTCAAGGTGCCCGAGCATTCCGACTCGGCGTTCGCCGGCAAGAAGCCTGACCTGTCGATCACCACGAACGGGGCGACCTTTCGCCTGCTCGCGCACGAGCTGCGCGACGCCGGTCTCGACCGGGTGAACATCAGCCTCGACACCCTGCGTGCCGACCGGTTCCTGCAGATGACCCGCCGCGACGAACTGGTCCGGGTGCTCGACGGCATCGAGGCCGCCAAGGAAGCCGGCTTCTCGCCCGTGAAGATCAACGCCGTCATCGAGCGCGGCGTCAACGACGACGAGGTCCTCGACCTCGCCCGTTTCGGCCGCGATCATGATGTCGAGGTGCGCTTCATCGAGTTCATGCCGCTCGATGCCACCGGCCACTGGATGAACGACAAGGTCGTCAGTCAGGACGAGATCGTCTCGGCCATCGCCGCCGAGTTCCCGCTCGAGCAGGTGCCTGCGCGCGGTGCGGCCCCCGCCGACCGGTGGCGCTACCTCGACGGCAAGGGCATGGTCGGTGTCATCCCCACCGTCACCAAGCCGTTCTGCGACGACTGCGATCGCGTGCGCCTGACGGCCGACGGCCAGTTCCGCACCTGTCTGTTCGCAACGTCCGAGTTCGACCTTCGCGCCCTCATGCGCAGTGGCGCCGACGACGATGCCCTGGCAGCCGAGATCCGCCGAGCCGTCGGCACGAAGTGGGCCGGCCACCAGATCAACCAGGTCACCTTCGTCCGGCCCCGTCGTTCGATGAGCCAGATCGGCGGTTGACGTGGCCGACCACCCCTCCTCTGGCGCATGACCCGTTCGGCCGGCACCGAGGGAGGGTGGCAGTCCGCGCTGGACCCGGAGTTCGGCTTCACCATCGCCGATCTGTTCGCCGCCGACCCCAGCTCGGTCATCGTCAGTGATCTTTCCCTCCGCATCCTCTGGGTGACCGACAACTACTGCGATCTCTTCCGGCTCGCCCAGCGACCGGACGAGATCGTCGGCCGATCGGGCTCGGAGCTGGCCAGGCTGCTCGCCGACAGCGTCGTCGGGCCCGAGCGTTTCCTCGAATCGAGCCGGGCCATCGTGGCCCGCGCGGTCACGTGCCGTGATCGACTCGAGATGGTTGACGGTCGGCATCTGGAGCGTGTCTATTGGCCGGTGCGGCGCGATGGCGAGGCCGTCGCCCACGTCTGGCGGTTCTCCGACGTCACCGAGGAGCACCTGCGCGACGAGGCGTTCATCCTGTCGACGGCGGTGCTCGAAGAGCTCGTGTGGGCGCACGGCACCGTGGTGCGCGACCGCGCCGGCGCCGAGCTGTTCGGGGCGCTGCTCGACGGGTTCATCCGCGTCACGGGTTCGGCGTACGGGTTCATCGGCGAGGTCGATGACGACGAGTACGGCATGCCGTTCCTGACGTCGTGGGCCACCACGAACATCGCGTGGAGCGACGAGACGCGCGCGGTCTACGACCATGCCATCGAGACCGACGGGTTCATGCAGTTCCGGAACCTCGACACACTGTTCGGGGTCACCCTCCGCACGGGCCAACCGGTCTTTTCGAACGACCCGCCGAACGACCCGCGCTCGGGCGGCCTGCCCGAGGGCCACCCGCCGCTCGTGTCGTACGTCGGCCTTCCCATCCACCGAGATGGTCGGCTGATCGGCATGGTCGGCCTCGCTGGACGCGTCGACGGATACGACGCCGAGCTCGTCAGCGGCGTGCAGCCGCTCCTTGCCGCGTCCGGCTCGCTGCTCGATGCCTTCGTCATCGAGCGTGAGCGTCAGGCGGCCGAGGAGCGGGTGCGTGAAGCGCTGCTGGCAGCCGAGCGCGCCAACGCGGCGAAGTCACAGCTCCTTGGCCGCGTCAGTCACGAGCTGCGTACGCCGCTCAGCGCGGTGCTGGGTTTCGCCGAGCTGCTGGCGCACGGCGAGACCGACGCGGTTCGGGCGCAGTGGCTCGCGCTGATCCACAGCGCTGGGCATCATGTGTTGGCCGAGGTGAACGACCTCATCGATCTCTCGGCGGCCGAGGCGGGCCGGCTCACCGTCGACATCACGACCGTCGCGCTCGACACCCTCGTCGCCGACGTCGTCTCGATGATGGACCCGGTGTCTGCTCAGGCGCGAGTGCGGGTGCGATCGCTCGTCGCTCCCGGCACCGTGGTGCTCGCCGATGCCACACGCCTGCGCACGGTGCTGGTCAATCTGGTGTCGAACGCGATCAAGTTCAACGACGAGGGTGGGGGCAGTGTCGATGTGTCCGCCGAGGTCGAGGGCGTCGCCGACGCCGAGCGGTTGTCGATCGTCGTGGCAGACGACGGCCCCGGCATCACCGACGGAGAGATCGACGATGCGTTCGTCATGTTCGAGCGGCTCGGCGCCGACCACCGCAAGGTGCCCGGCACCGGGCTCGGCCTCACGATCGCCCGTGAGTACGCCCGCGCCATGGGTGGCGACCTCGTCGGCCGGCGCCGAGCGCCCCGGGGGCTCGAGGTGGTCGTCACGCTGCCGATGCCGCCGTCAATGCGAACGCCGGGTGCGTCGAGGTGACACCCCGCCGAGCGAGACATGGGTACGATCGGAGTCCACATGAGTGACTTGTCGTTCACGCACCTCGACCCGATGGGTCGTGCCCGAATGGTCGATGTGACCCCCAAGGAGCCGACACACCGCCGTGCGGTCGCTCGTTGCAAGGTGTTCATGCAGCCAGCGACCACCGCAGCAGTCGCCAACCGAGAGGTCAAGAAGGGCGACGTGCTCGCTGTGGCCCGGGTGGCCGGCATCCAGGCCGCCAAGCGCACGAGCGACATGATCCCGCTGTGCCACCCGCTGCTCGTGGGCGCGGTGAACATCAACTTCGAGATCGGTGACGACTTCATCGCGATCGAGGCCAACGTCGACTGTGTCGACCGGACCGGTGTCGAGATGGAGGCCCTCCATGCATGTGCCACCGCGGCCCTCACCATCTATGACATGTGCAAGTCGGCCGACCGTGCCATGGTGATCGGCGAACTCGCCCTGTGGGAGAAGACGGGCGGGCGTTCGGGCGTGTACCGACGGTCCGACAGCACACCTGATGTGTCGGATAGTGTTACGAACGTAGTAGGATCGTAATGTTGCGTATCCGGGTGTCACTCGGCTTGCTCCACTGAACTCATGACCATCCTCTCTCACCTCCGCAGGAACCGATAACGCCATGGTCAAGATCTTCCTCCTCGCCGTTGCCGCAGCCTGGGCAGCCGTGCTCCTCCCGCCGATGCTTCGTTCGCGTCTGGAGAATCGGCCCGGCTCGTCGGTCACCGACTTCAGCCGCCAGCTCTCCACCCTGCAGCGAGCCGTGCCGACCCGGTCGGTTGCCCCGATGCGGTCGATGGCTCGCCCCCTTGCTCCGTCTCCGCTGCAGCGCCCCGCCGCCACGGGCCGTCCTGGCCGGACGCACGTGCACGGTGGCCACCATCAGGGTGCTCAGCAGCTGCGCGAGTCGCACAATGGCGAGCTCGCCCGTCGCTCCGAGCACGGGGTCCGGCACCAGCAGGTTCGCCGCGTCAGCCGTCGCGAGGTCGTCCGCCGCCGTCGCACGAACGTCCTGTTCGTCCTCGCCATCAGCACGGCGGTCACGCTGTTCCTGGCCGCAACCACGAAGTCGTCGGGCATGGTCTACGCCTTTGCCCTGGCGTTCGTGTCGCTGTGCGGCTACTGCTACAAGCTCGCCCAGCTCCGTCAGTACGAGCAGGATCGCTCGTACACGGGCGACACACACTGGTTCGCTGCCTGACGCCGAACGGCGTTAGCATGCAACCTCCTTCGGGGCTGTAGCTCAGTTGGCAGAGCGCTTCGTTCGCAATGAAGAGGTCAGGGGTTCAATTCCCCTCAGCTCCACCCGGGGAACGTGAATGGTCGAGCCCGTCCCGAGTCATCGGGGCGGGTTCGTCCGCTTTTCGGCGACTTGCTACCGTCACCCGGTGGCCGATGACATCACCGCATACGACGCTGTCGAGGGGTACGCAGGGCGGCTGAGCGTCCGGCCCGGTGACAAGGTCACCCTCCACGTGCGCTGCACGACCCCCACCTTCGACGTGACGGTCCATCGCTGGGGTGCTCGGCGCGAGCTGGTGTGGGAGCAACACGGCCTGCAGGGCGTTGCGCACGACATCCCCGCCGACGCCGATGCCAACGGCTGCGGGTGGCCCGTGGCGGTCACCATCCCCATCCCGCACCACTGGCAGACCGGGTTCCACCACGTCACCTTCACCGCTCCGGGAGCACCCGCAGATCGGGCGGTCGGCCACGCCGGGTTCGTGGTGCGGGCGTCCGAACCGCCGCGATGCGGTAGTGGCCGGATACTCCTGGTGCTGGCCACGAACACGTACAACGCGTACAACACCTGGGGAGGGTGCAGCCTCTACACGGGTGGGCATCAGGTGTCGTTCCGGCGACCCTGGGGGCGAGGGCTCGTGGTGCGGCCGTTCACCGAGCGCGACGACCGCAAGGCCCGCCCCACCCGATGGGGAGAAGAGCCCGATGTCGACGGCGAGATCTACCAGCGCTACCGGTTCGACCACGGTCTGCCGGGTTTCATGGGCTCGACCGGGTGGTACACGTATGAGCGACGATTCGTCGAGTGGGCCGAACGACACGGCCACCACCTCGACATGGCTGTGTCGAGCGACCTCGACGACGATTCCTCGATCCTCGCCGGGTACGACCTCGTGCTCGGTGTGGGCCACGACGAGTACTGGACCGGGGCCGAGCGCGACGTCGTCGAGCAGCACGTCGCCAGCGGCGGCAGCTATGCCAGCTTCTCCGGCAACACGATGTTCTGGCAGGTGCGTTTCGTCGACGGTGGCGATGCGATGGTGTGCCACAAGTACCGGGCGCACCTGGCGGACCCGGTCATCGGCACAGCGGACGAGCGATCGATGAGTGGCATGTGGGCCGATCCGGTGGTCGACCGACCCGAAGTAGCGTTCCTGGGCGGCGGGTCGGCGTACGGGCTCTACAGCCGGTTCGGGAGGGCGACGGCTCGTGGGTCTGGCGCCTTCACCGTCATGCGTGACTCCCACTGGCTGTTCGAGGGCACCGAGCTGCGCTACGGCGACCT
>JBBDMO010000024.1:0-7921 GCA_040878255.1 Ilumatobacteraceae bacterium | reverse complement strand
ACCATGTCGAGCGCATCGAAGCGGGCTCGACGAAGTCGGCGCACGTGATCCCGCCACGGCGGAGCCGCTGTCCACAGGCGCAACTCGGCGACCATCCCCCGGTACCGACGCGACACCAACGCGTTGCGCATGGTCAGCACGGCTTCGCGTCGCTCGTTGCGCAGACGCGCCAACAGCGTCGGTGCGACGGCAGCGGACGCGTCGTCACCGAGCGAGCAGGTCCACGCGGTGACGTGCTCGACCAACACGTCGATGTCGCGCACGGCACCGATCTGCGCTGCGAGCCAGCGCAGCTCACCATCGATGTGTTTCACCGCGTCAGGGTCGAGCACCGGGTGCAGCGTCTGCAGGTCGGACCGGAGCCGGCGCGTGGCGACGCGCGCCTTGTGTACCGAATCGTCCGGTGCGTCGAGGCGAAGGTGCGGATCATGGGTGAGCAGTTGGCGGAGGGCAGCGACGACCGCCCCGCGCACGAGCTCGTCGAGGGTCGAACGACCACGCAACGGGATCGCAGCGAGGTGTGCGGCTCGGACCCGGCGGCCGCCCAACACGGTGGCGACCTTCGGTTCCTGGCTCGCCGGCACCGCACCGGCTCGGCACGCCGAGGCGGCCAGACGAGCCAGCATCCGCTCGTCGCCCTCGACGAGCTCGATCTCGAGCTGGCGGAACGCGACGGGCGACATCGGCGTATCCGACGACGTGCCGGTGACCGTGTCGATCGCAACCTCGACGTCGGTGTCGGCGTAGAGGGCGAGATGGCGTCGTCGCTCGGTGAGCACGTGTGCCACCTCGACCACCGGCTCGTCGCCCACCACCGCGGCAGCGAGGTCGAGCAGGAATCGCGGCGGCACGCCGTTCGGTCCGTCGAGGGAGATCTCGTCGCGGCCGGCGACCTCGCCCGCCACGCCGGCAAGCTTCAGCGTCCACGTGCCGATCGGCCCCTCACCCGACCGGTGGCGCAGGGTGTGGCCGAGCGACAGCAACCGCAGGTCGGCGGTGTCGAAGTACGTCGCGTCGAGCGAACGGTCGTCGGTCGAACGCACCACCAGGTCGTCGATCCGGTCGAGCGAGAACGCGTCGTCGAGCCCGAGCTTCACCTCGCGCTCGGTGACACGCGACGGCTCGCTCATACCGCCGCCCCGCAGATGGCCGCTGCGACACGTGCACCGCTGCGCAGCGCGCCCTCCATGTAGCCCATCCACTCGTCGGTGTGCTCGCCGGCGAGCAGCATCCGGCCGTACGGCCGGCGCATCGCCGGCCAGGCCTCGAGCAGTTGGCCGGGACCGAAGCACGCGTACGCGCCGAGGCTGTGCCCGTCGTTCGTCCAATCGGTCTGCACGCGCTCGCCCGCCAGGCCCGCGAGACCGGGATAGATGCGGTCCATCTCGGCGACGATGCGGTCGGCGCACTCGGGCAGCGACACCATCGACGCGCCGTCGTGCGACGACAGCAGCGCCGTCAACACCCCGGCGTCGCCCTCCTGACCGTCGGTCGTCTCCCACAACTCGCCCCACGACCGCTCGGTGTGCACCCCGCCATCGCGACCGGCGTCGCGCCAGATCCGACGGCGCACCTGCACACTCACCTTGCCGCCGATGCCGTAGCTGACGCGACCGAGGGCGGCAGGCATGTCGCTCCACATCCGGCTCAGCACCGGCAGCGGCACGGCGGCAACGACGTGGTCGGCGGTCAGTCGTTCGCCCGATCGCAGCACGATCTCGCCGTCGTCGGGCGACACGATCGACACGGCGGCACCGAGGCGGATGCGGTCGGCCAACGGAGCAGCGAGGTGCGTCGCGAGCTGGTCGTTGCCGCCCACGATGCGGTGTGCCTCGAGTCCGTCACCCGAACGGTGGTGCAGCACGGTGATCCACGCAGCCATGAGCTGCGATACCTCGTCGGGGCCGAGCATGTATTCCGTACGCACGTCCCGACCGACCACGACACGCGCGACCAGGCTGAGCGCCGCATCATCGATCAACGCCGACAACGGCAGCGCATCGAGCCCGGCTGCGGCCGCCGAGGCGACCGGATCGTGGGGGTCGAGCGCAGCGGCGAGACCCTCGAGCAGACTGCGCCACCGCTCGAGGTCGGGCTGCAGCGAGTGGTGGAGGCTGAACGGGGTGGGCCGGCCGCCCATGTCGAGCAACCGCGCTGCATCGTCGCCGCCAGCCACCACATCGACGATCGCCAGTCCGAACCGGTCGACCAGCGCAAGGACCTCGGTGTGCGCTCCGCACACGAACTCGGCGCCCCGCTCGCACCACTGGCCGTTCGCGAACCGGTGGCTGAGCACGCGCCCGCCCACCCGGTCGCGTGCCTCGAGCACGACGACGTCACGGCCTGACGCAACCAGATCGGTGGCGCACCGCAGGCCGGCCAGACCGGCACCGATGACCACCACGTCGTGGTGCCGCCCTGCCATCAGAACAACGACGGCTGGTCGGGGCGGACGGTGCCCGCCGGTGGGCGCCGGGGCACGCCCGGCCACGGCACGTAGTTGTCCATGAACACCCAGCTGCGCCGGTGGATCGACGACGGCCCGTACCCCTGCAGCGCTGCCTTGTGCATGGGGCAGGGATACCCCTTGTTCGTGTCGAATCCCCAGTGCGGATAGTGCTCGGCCTGCTCACGCATCAACCGGTCGCGCGTCACCTTGGCGAGGATGCTGGCAGCCGCCACCGACAGGCAGTGGAGGTCGGCCTTGACCCGCATCTCGACGTTGGCCACGTGTGGCGCCACGAAGTTCCAGCTGCCGTCGACGACGGCGACGTCCGGCGCGATCGCCAGCGACTCGATCGCCCGGCGGGCAGCCAACCGCTGGGCAGCCGCCATGCCGAGCGCGTCGCACTCCTCTTGGCTGGCGGCACCGACGGCCCAGGTGTCGCACCACGCAGCGACGCGATCGAAGATCAGCTCGCGATTGGTCTCGGTGAGGACCTTCGAGTCACGCACACCGTTCACACGCTTGTCGCGGGGCAGGATCGCCGCGCCCACCATCAACGGACCGGCCCACGCACCGCGGCCGACCTCGTCGATCCCGACGACGACGTCATGGCCGCGCGCCCACATCTCCTTCTCGATCGTGCGGGTGGGTGCGCGTGATGCCACCGTTCCTCGTCTCAGCGCAGCACGAGCCGGGCCGGGCCGCTGCCGACCACGCCGACACGCCACCACCCCTCGCCGAGCTGCGCCACGACCGACGGATCGACCGCTGCCAGCAGGCCGCCCGATGTCTGCGGGTCCATGCACAGCGCCTCACCCGCCGCCGAGGCGGTGGACACGAGATGGTCGGCCACGTACTCACGGTTGCGCGGGTCGCCACCCGTGCGGACGCCACGCTCGGCTGCCTCGCGCGCACCGGGGTAGGCGACGATGCCGTCGGTATCGATCTCGATCGACACCCCGCCGCGCTCGGCCATCTCCCAGCCGTGCCCGGCAAGGCCGTAGCCCGTGACGTCGGTGACGGCGTGGACCGCGGTGCCGAGCGCCTGCAACTGCTCGGACGCGACTCGGTTCAGACGACGCATACCGGCGATGGCCGCCGCCTTCGAATCGGCGTCACCGCCGGCGAGTGCGAGGGCTGTGCCGATCGGCTTCGACAGCATCAGCACATCGCCGGGCAGGGACCCACCCTTGCGAAAGACGCGGTCGGGATGCACGACGCCCTGCACAGCGAGGCCGAAGATCGGCTCGGGATTGCGAATGGTGTGCCCACCGGCGATCGTGCCGCCGGCCTCGGCCACCACCGCTGCTGCGGCATCGAAGATGGCGACGATCGCCTCACGAGGGAAGTGCTCGGGGAACGCTGCCACGTTGACGGCGATCGCGACTCGTCCACCCATCGCGAAGACGTCGCTACACGCGTTCGCTGCCGCGATGGCCCCGAAGTCGGACGGGTGGTCGACGAGCGGCGGGAAGAAGTCGGTCGTGCTGACCAGCGCCACGTCGGGCGCCACCTGATAGATCGCCGCGTCGTCGAAGGGCGCGAGACCGACGAGGAGAGACGGGTCGGCGCCGCCCGGCATGTCGCGCACCAGGTCGGTGAGCAACGAGGCGCCCCACTTGGCCGCACAGCCGCCGCACGAGGTCCACTCGGTGAGCCGCAGGTCGGCGAACGGGTCCTGATCGGTGGCGGCGTCAGCGAGCTCGGTCATGCGCGCCAGCCTACGAGCCGGGGCGGTTCAGCGCGAGGCCGACCCCGCCGCGGCCGCAGCCGCGCGGGCGCGGGCCCTGGTGAACTGCATGACCCCGTCGTCGATGCGGCCCTTGCGGAACATCTTCTTGTCGCGCCCGTAGTTCTGCGGGTTGATCCACGGCTCGCGGTCACCCTGGCGCGGGAACAGGTGCATCACGCGCTGCATGTACCCGGCCGAGAAGTCGTCGATCCACGGTCGCTCCGGCATGGAACGGTCGCTCTCGCGCAGGCGCGGGGTGCACTGCGCCGTGCCGGTGGCGCGCATGTGGTTGAGGAGGCGGCACACGTACTCGCAGATCAGGTCCGAGCGCAGCGTCCACGATGCGTTGATGTAGCCGAACGACGACGCCAGGTTCGGCACGTCGGAGTACGCGAAGCCCTTGTAGCTCCACGTCTTCGAGAAGTCGACCGGTTCACCGTCGACCACGAAGTCCATCTCGCCCAGCGTGACCAACTGCAGGCCGGTGGCGGTGATGACGATGTCGGCATCGAGGTGACGACCCGACTCGAGGACGATGCCGGTCTCGTCGAAGCGGGCGATGTGGTCGGTGACGACCTCGGCCTTGCCGGCCGTGATCGCCTTGAACAGATCGCTGTTCGGCACCAGGCACAGGCGCTGGTCCCAGGGGTCGTAGCTGGGCGTGAAGTGCGTTTCGACGTCGTAGTCGGGGCCGAGCTCGCTGCGCACCATCTCGAGCAGCTTGGCCTTCACCTTCTCCGGCTCGGTGCGGGTCTTCCTGTACACGAACTGCTGCATGGTGGTGTTCTTCCACCGCGTGATGTCGTAGGCCCAGCGGTCTGGCAGCACCTTGCGCAGGGCGTTCGCCACGGGGTCGGTGTCGGGCCGCGAGACCACGTAGGTGGGCGACCGCTGCAGCATCGTGATGTGCTCGACCTGATCGGCCATTGCCGGGATGAGGGTCATCGCCGTCGCGCCCGAGCCGATGACGACGACGCGCTTGCCGGCGTGGTCGAGGTCGTCGGGCCACTGCTGCGGGTGCACCACCCGGCCCTGGAACTGCTCGATGCCGGGGAAGTCGGGCGTGTAGCCACCCTTGTACGAGTAGTAACCCGAGCACATGAACAGGAAGTTGCACGTGATCGTGACGGTCTCGCCGGTGCCGCCGGTGCCCGTGCGGGTCGCCTCGACGGTCCAGCGGGCGTCCTCGCTCGACCACTCGGCCCGGTGGACCAGGTGGCCGAACCGGATGTGCTGGTCGATGCCGTGCTCGCGGCTGGTGTCGCGGAGGTACTGCAGGATCGACGGTCCGTCGGCGATCGACTTCGCCTCCGTCCACGGCTGGAAGCTGTACCCGAGGGTGTGCATGTCGCTGTCGGACCGCACACCGGGGTAGCGGAACAGGTCCCAGGTGCCACCCATGTCGTCGCGGCCCTCGAGGATCACGTAGCTCCGGCCGGGGCACATCGTCTGGAGGTGGTAGCCGGCGCCGATGCCGGAGATGCCCGCACCCACCACCAGCACGTCGAAGTGTTCAACCGTCATGGCCAGTGACTCTACGTACCTACGATGGCGGCGTGCACACGATCGGGCCCTACCGCTTCAGCCCCACGGATGCCGAGCGAACGGTCGCCAGCATCCCCATCATCTGGCAGCTCCTGGCCGACGGCCGTGATGCCACGGTGATCGAGCCGCTGCGTCCGACGTTCACCGGCGACCTCGCCGCCGACCTGCCGGTCGCCTGGGCCGCGATGCTGGCCGCTGGGCCGGCGCTCCGGTCGGCGGGCCAGTTGCCGGGCCGCACCGCGGGGCGGGTCGACGCACTGCACCGATCCGGCAGCGGTGGCGTGCCGAAGCTGCCCGCGGCAGAGGTCGAGGTCGGCTTCGGTGGCGTGGTCGGTGACCGCCAGGCCACCCGCCAGCACCACGGCAGGCCGTGGCAGGCGCTCTGCATCTGGTCGACCGAGGTGATCGAGGCCTTCGCGGCCGACGGCCACCCCCTCGCCCCCGGCGCGGCAGGCGAGAACATCACCGTCTCCGGGCTGCCGTGGGCCGACGTGCGTCCCGGGGTGAGGCTGCGGATCGGGGGCGTCCTCTGTGAGGTCACGTCGTTCGCTCTGCCGTGCAAACAGAACGCCCAGTGGTTCACCGACGGCGAGTTCACCCTGATGCACCACGAGCGCGGCCCCGTCAGCCGGGTGTACGCCACGGTGCTCGAGCCGGGTGGCATCGTCACCGGCGACCCGGCGATACTCGAACCGTGATCCCACCGTCCCGCTGCTGCGCGCGCTGACGTGCGCGCTGTCGTCCTCCGCACCTTCGGCGGCCCACTCGCGATCGAGCAGGTGCCCGACCCCGCGCCACCGGCGGACGGCGTCGTGCTGCGGGTCACCGCGAACGGCGTGTGCCGCAGCGACTGGCATGCGTGCCAGGGTCACGACCCTGACATCGTCCTCCCCCACGTGCCCGGTCACGAGCTCACTGGCGAGGTCGTCGCAGTCGGCCCCGACGTCACCCGCTGGCGTATCGGTGATCGGGTCACCGTCCCGTTCGTGCTCGGGTGCGGGGTGTGCCTGCGCTGCCTCGATGGCCAGCCCCAGGTGTGCGACCACCAGTTCCAACCCGGCTTCACCGCATGGGGGTCGATGGCCGAGTACGTGGCGCTCCCCCGCGCCGACGGCAATCTCGTCGCCATCCCCGACGGGCTCGACGACGGCGATGCAGCAAGCCTCGGGTGCCGCTTCGCGACCTCGTACCGCGCTGTGGTGCAGCAGGCGCGGGTGCAGCCCGGCCAGTGGTTGGCCGTGCACGGCTGCGGCGGCGTGGGCCTGTCTGCTGTGATGATCGCGGCCGCGATCGGGGCTCGTGTGGTGGCCGTCGACGTCGACCCCGATGCCTTGGCGCTTGCGCGCGAGTTCGGAGCCGAAGAGGTGGTCGACAGCCGTGTGGTCGACCCCGTGGCGGCGGTCCACGACCTCACCGGTGGTGGTGCTGACGCCTCGATCGACGCTGTCGGCATCACGGCCACATGCGTCGCCTCGATCCGCTCGTTGCGGACGCAGGGCCGCCACGTGCAGGTGGGGCTGATGCTCGCCGATGACGCCCTCCCTCCGATCCCGATGAGCCTGCTCCACGGCCGCGAGATCGAGCTCACGGGCGCGCACGGCATGGCGGCGCACCACTACCCCGAGATGCTGCGCATGGTGGCCGACGGCCGTGTCGACCCCCGACGCCTCGTCACCAGCCGACTCACCCTCACCGAGGGCATGAACCACCTCTCACGCATGGCCGACTTCCCCGGCCACGGCATTGCCGTCATCACCGACCTGTCGCGCTGAGCGACCGGCGCGTCAGTCCTCGATGATGTCGAGCCCCTGCTCGCGGAGTGGTCACGTCGGTCGTACGTCACCGCAACATGGTTGCTGTCGCCCTCGTTCATGCTGTTCCTCCGCTCGTGCGGTTCGTGCCCCGGGGGTCGCCGTGACGATGATGACAGGATGTCCTCCCAGCACGCCGACGACGCCTCCGATCTCTCCACCGACCTGGCTGCCATCGTGCGGCGCCTTGCCGACACCGATGCCATCCAGCGGCTGAAGGTCCGCTACTGCGCGGCGTGCGACGACGACCACGACGGCGAGGCCGTCGTGGCGCTGTTCGTTCCCGACGGCACTTGGTCGACGAGCCTCGGCGACACCATGTGGCACGGCCACCCCGCGCACCGCACCCACTTCGGCAACATCCGCGCCAGTGGGCGGATCCGCGCG
>JBBDMO010000023.1:0-7943 GCA_040878255.1 Ilumatobacteraceae bacterium | reverse complement strand
GCATCGTCCAGCAGATGGCCGCCGAGCACCCCGAGTGGTGCTTCCTCTATCAGTACGGCAACGAGGCCAACCCACAGGCCCACTACGAGGGCACCGGCCCTGAGATCTTGCGCGACTGTCCCGAGATCACCCACTTCGTCGCCGGTCTCGGCACCAGCGGCACGCTCATGGGCACGGGCACCTACCTCAAGCAGCACAAGCCCGAGGTGAAGATCATCGCCGTCGAGCCACCCCTCGGCGAGCGCGTCGAAGGCCTCCGCAACCTCGAGGACGGGTACATCCCGCCGGTGTTCGAGATGTGGCACGGCGCCGACATCCTCGACCGTAAGCGCGTCGTGCGCCCCCGTGAGAGTCTCGAGTGGACCCGCCGCCTCGTGCGCGAGTGCGGCATCTTCGCCGGCATCTCGAGCGGTGCATCGCTGGCCGGCGCGATCAAGGTCGCCAGTGAGATCGACGAGGGCGTCATCGTCTTCATCGTGTGTGATGGCGGCTGGAAGTACCTCTCCACCGGCGCATACACCGTCGACCTCGACGAGGCCGAGCGCAACGCCGAGAAGATCATCTACTTCTAGTTCAGCGAACCGCCTGGTTCACCGAACGTTCCGGCCGCTGCTGCGTCGCCGCTGATCCGCTGTTGTGCCGTGTCGGTGCGTCGCCCGACGGGTACGTGCCCGAACGCTGCGGCCAGCCCGATCTCGGGCATGTTGGCGTACACGGCTTCGTGCGAGCCCGGCGAGACCCGGTAGGTCTCGTGGTAGACGCCCACGTCGCCGCTCGAGCCGATGCGCTGGTTGTACCGGCGCCATGCCTGGAGGTGTGGGTCGTCGCTGTTGCGGGCGAAGCGCTCGAGGTGCTCGAAGCTCTGCCAGTACTGGATCAGGTCGATGGTGCGCCAGCCCACCATCGTGCGGGTGCTGCGCAGCCCCTTGTCGGGGTGGCGCATGAGCTCGGCGATCATCGGGCCCATGGCCAGTGCGACGGGGATCCACCGGTGGACCTTCCAGAGTTTGTTGATGCGCATGCCGATGACGAAGACGACAACGTCACCCTCCACTGCCGCCGTGTACCTACCGTCGTGAACCTGTGCCATCGGAGCATCCTTTCGACCTGCTGAAGTATGGAGAGTGAAACTCTCCATAACGGAGAGTGCCACTCACCGTCTACGATGTCAAGCATGAAAATCGCCGGGCTCAGCGGTGCCACCGGAGTCAGCGTCGCGACGCTCAAGTACTACTTGCGCGAATCGCTCCTGCACCCGGGGGCTGCCACCGCGGTGAACCAGGCCGACTACGACGATTCGCACGTCCGTCGCGTGCGCCTCATCCGGGCTCTGGTCGAACTCGGTGGGCTGTCGCTCGCCGACGTCGGAACCGTGCTCGCCGCCGTCGACGACGACACGTTGCCCGTCCACGACGCCTTCGGTGTCGCACAGGACGCGATGGTGCCGCACCGCCGTCCCGCTGCCGACAGCTCCACCGAGGCCGACGCCGAGTTGCACGACCGAGCCATGGCCGAGGTCGACCGGTTCGTCCGCCGGCACGGTCTCGACGTGCGACCCGACGCCGCCGTACGCACCATGCTCGCCGATGCCCTCGCTGCGCTCAGCCGGTTCGGGTGGGCCGAGCCGGGCCAACTGGCCGGTGCCGAGGTCTTCGATGGGCTGGTCGCGCCGGCGATGGCCGAGGCCGAGTTCTCGATCGACCTGGTGCCCGAGCCGGCCGACCGCGGTGAGCAACTCGAGTACACCGTCGTCGGCACCGTGGTCTTCGAGGTCGCCAACGCTGCAGTACGCCGGATGGCGCTCGAGCACCACAGCCATCGTCGGTTCGCGCGCACCCGCCGTCGCTAGGGTGGCGGCGCCATGGACCGCGCCGACACGCCAGCCGACGACCGGCCGATCGGCATGTTCGACAGCGGTTTCGGCGGCCTCACCGTGGCCCGCGCCGTCATCGACCTCCTGCCGAACGAGCACATCGTCTATGTCGGCGACACCGGCCGGTATCCGTACGGTTCGAAACCGCAGGCCGAGGTCGCACGTCACGCCCGTCAGATCGCACACCGACTCATCGACGACCATGACGCCAAGGTCATCGTCGTCGCATGCAACACGGCGGCCTCCGCGGTCGATCTCGCCGCCGAACTGCCGGTGCCGGTCATCGGCGTCATCGAGCCGGGTGCCGGCGCGCTGGTGAGGGCCACGCGCTCGGGTGCCGTCGGTGTCATCGGCACGGTGGGCACCGTCGGCTCCGGGTCGTACCAGCGCGCGGTCGCCGCGGCAATTGCCGAGCTGACGCCACCGGTCGGGGACGGCCCGGGCAAGGTCGAGCTCACGTGCGCAGCGTGCCCGGGCTTCGTCGAGTTCGTCGAGCGCGGCGTCACCGCAGGGGACGAGATCACCGTGCTGGCCGAACGCCTGCTCGCTCCCGTGGTCGAGGCCAAGGTCGACACACTGCTGCTCGGGTGCACGCACTACCCCTACCTCGCTCGGGTGATTGGCGATGTGATGGGCCGTGACGTCGTGCTGGTCTCGTCGGCCGCCGAGACTGCGTTCGCGCTCCGCCGCCTGCTCGACGAGCACGCGCTCGGTCGTGCGGCCACGACGCCGGGTACTCACCGGTTCCTGTCGTCGGGCGATGTCGACTGGTTCCGCGCCCTCGGACGCCGCCTGCTCGGACCCGAGCTCACCACCGCCGAACCGATCACGTTCGACTGACACGACCAGACCCAGACCCACCCCCAGATCCACCCCAGACCCAGGAGACCACCATGCCCCGCTTCGACGGCCGTGCCAACGACGCACTGCGCCCCATCACCTTCGAGCGCGATTACACCGAGATGGCGGCGGGCAGCGTCCTCGTCTCGTTCGGCAAGACCCGGGTGCTGTGCACCGCCTCGATCGACGAGAGCGTGCCGCGGTGGATGAAGAACTCCGGCAAGGGTTGGGTGACGGCCGAGTACTCGATGCTGCCCGGCGCTTCGCCCGAGCGCATCGACCGCGAGGCTGCCAAGGGCAAGCAGAGCGGCCGCACCGTCGAGATCCAGCGACTCATCGGCCGCTCGCTCCGCGCCGCCTGCGACATGAGGGTGCTGGGTGAACGCCAGGTGATCGTCGACTGTGATGTGCTCCAGGCCGACGGTGGCACCCGCACCGCCAGCATCTGCGGCGGGTATCTCGCCCTCCACGACGCGCTCACCCGGCTCGTGCAGAACGGTGCGATCAACGCACACCCGCTCCACTCGGCCTGCGCGGCGATCAGCGTTGGCATGGTCGGTGGCGCGCCGGTGCTCGATCTTCCGTACGTCGAGGATTCGACCGCTGAGGTGGACATGAACGTCGTCATGCTCGGCGGAGTGGGTGCCGAGCCGCGGTTCGTCGAGGTGCAGGGCACCGCCGAGGGTGTGGCGTTCAGCCGTTCCGAGCTCGACTCGTTGCTCGAGCTCGCGTCGGGTGGCATCGCCACGATCATGGGGCTGCAGGCCGAGATGATCGCCGAGCCGCCCGCGCGTCGTCCGCTCGGCAGATGAGCACCGAGCGGCCCGTGGGTGAACGAGGGCCGGTCATGACGGTCGTGTGCGCGACCGCCAATCCGCACAAGCTGTCCGAGATGTCGGCGATCCTCGGTGGCGTCGTCGAGCTGTTGCCGCGGCCGGTTGCGGTGGGCGACGTGGTCGAGGACGCCGGCACCCTCGAGGGCAACGCCCGTCTGAAGGCGACGGCCATCGCGCGGGCCCGCGGTCTGCCTGCGCTTGCCGACGACACCGGCCTGTTCGTGGTGGCGCTCGATGGGGCACCGGGCGTCGAGACTGCGTACTTCGCCGGGCCGAACGCAACTGACGCCGAGAACCGCGCCACGGTGCTCGCGTCGCTCGAGGGGGTCATCGACCGGCGAGCCGAGTTCGTCACCGTGGTGATCATCGTGTGGCCCGATGGCTCCGAGATCTCGGCGCGCGGCGTGTGCCCCGGCCGGATCGCGGCTGCCGAACGGGGCGAGGGTGGCTTCGGGTATGACCCGATCTTCGTGCCCGATGATGCAGCAGATTTGACGTTTGCGGAACTTGGTGTTTCGATCAAGAACACCCTGTCGCATCGATCAAGAGCGCTGGTAGCGCTGGTAACGAAAATTCGATCCTGAAGACAGAGTCTCGGAAATTTCTCGGTTTCACGACCAGTGTTCGTGAGTACACCGTAGTCATGATGATCTGTTCGAATTCCAAGGGCCTTCGACGAGTTCCCCGGCAGGCACGTAGCCGAGCTCGCGTCGAGGCGGCCATCCATGCGCTCCTCGACCTGGTCTCGACCGATGGCATCGACCCGTCGCACGTGACGACCTCCGATGTCGCCGAGAGGGCCGGCATCCCCATCGGCTCGCTCTACGAGTACTTCGAGGATCTCGGCTGCATCGTCGATGCGGCCGTCTCCCAATCGCTGCGCAGCCACGAGGAGCTCGTCTCCACGTCGTTCCCTCGACAACTCACCACGACGCACGAGCTCGTCGACGTGTTCATCGAGTCGTTCACACAGCTCTACGAGATCGACCCGAGGATGCTTGCGCTCCGCACATCGACGTTGTTCCAGCCGCACCACCGTGACTGGATGCGCGACTACCTCGAGGCCTACGTGAAAAGCGTGGCCGTCCCCGGCACCGAACTCGCGACGTTCGCCGAGCGGCGCGACGTCATGAAGCGCCTCGGGCTCTTCGTCGCCGTCAGCGAGACGGTCATGCAGCACGCCTACGCCGATGGTGCAGTCGACGACGAGGACGTCGCCGAGGAATGCCGCGACATCCTGCGCTCGACCATGGAGCACGTCACCCGCTGACCCGCGTCGCGAGTATCACCGTGAAGCCACGGTGGTCGCTTCCCGGTACGTCGACATCGTGTGCGGCCAGCGCCGTCACGCCGTCGTCCATGAGTGCGTGGTCGAGCCGCACGAACGGCGGCACGATCTTGTTCTCCGGCCAGGACACCGAGAACCCCTGACCGAGCGACTCGTGCACGTCGGTCCAGTGGCTCAGCAACCGTCGGAACGCTGGGTGCCACCGCGACGCGTTGAAATCTCCCACGATCACCGTCGGCGTGCGGTCGGCACGACCCATCGCATCGATGGCGGGAAGGCCCCGCTCGAGTTCGGACAGATCGGTTGTGTCGACGCCGGGCAGAGGATGCACCACGAGCACCCGCACGGCGATGCCTCCGACGTCGATGGTCGCGTCGATGCCGGGCTGGCCGCCGATGTCGCGCACGGTCGCCTCGATGAAGGGGAAACGGCTGTACAGGGCGACGCCGTTGCGCCGCTCGGAGGACGAGCCGGCGCGGAACGCATAGCGTTCGCCGACCCCGCCTGCCGCGAGTGCCGCTTCCAGCTGCGGCGACTGCTCGGTCACCGCGAGGACATCGGGCCACTGGGCGAGCAGCGCCTCGGCGGCAGCATCGGGTGAGGTGTTCCGGAAGTAGGCGTTCGAGTGTGTGAGCGTGAACGTCGGAGCACTCGCCGGTGCCGACAGCGGGTCGTCGTGGGCGATGACGGGCCAGGTCAGCCACAGCAGAGCTGCAGCGATGCCGACGCAGGTGAGCGCCATGAGGTGGCGACCCCGGAGTGAGGCGACGACGGCCACGGGCACGGCAGGTGCCAGTAGGAACGGCGTCGTCGCCTGCAGGGCGTACATCGGTGGCAGCAGCGTCCTGCCGATCGCCTGCGAGAGCGCGACCATCCCCATGGTGGCGACAGCCAGCCAGGCGAGGATCTCGATCACCGTCGCCCGCCGTGCGCTCGCCGGAGGATCGATGACGACGGTGTCGGTGCTCACCAGCCGCGCAGATCGATCGGCCATCGCTCGACGACCTCGTCGCCGCGGACGAGCCATGCCACCTCGTGCATCGCCATCGTCGGGTCGATGTGGGCCGGGATTGCGTACACGCGATCGCCGACGGCGACGCGCCGGTCGGGGGCAAAGGTGATGTGCTCGTCGCTGAGGAACCACACCGCGCCGCCGGGCCCTCGAGTCGCGTCGAGCGACGGATTGCCGTGGTCCATGCCCATCGCCTTCAGCCCCACGTCGGCGACGGCGTGTGTGCCGCTCACCGAAACGACGGTGCCGACCACCCAGGCCGCCTGGGTGAAGGGATGCCCGAGCGTTGCGTACTGGGTGTCCATGAGCGCGTAGCTGCCGGCCTGCAGCTCGGTCACGCGGCCGGGTCCGACGTCGTGCCAGCGGTAGGTGCCGGTGCCGCCGGCGCTGACGATGTTGCCCCCGACGTCGGCGTGGGCGCCGAGCAGCAGGGCCATCGACGCCTCGACCCGGCGGCGCTGCTCGTCGGCGTCGGCAACCATCATCAGGTGGCCCTCGTAGCCCATCACGCCGCGCACCTCGAGGCCGCTGCTGCGGGCGAGGTCTGCCATCACGCCGGCGCTCTCGGGCGGGCAGCCACACCGTGGGAGCCCGACGTTCACGTCGATGAGGACACGGCGGATGCCGGCCGTGGAAGCGGCAGCGATCGTCTCGGGGGAATCGACCGCGATCGTGATCGATGCGCCGTCCTGGGCCGCGGCCATGGCTGCGAGCCTGACCGGGTCGATGCACTCGTTGGCGAGCAGCAGATCGTGACCGAGCCCGGCCGCCGCCATGCCGATGATCTCTCGAGGTGTCGCGCACGTGAACGAGCGATGCCCGGCGAGTGCCTGCGCGGCCGCGAGCGCGGTGCACTTGTGGGCCTTCACGTGCGGACGGAGGAGTGCACCGGGGAGAGCGCCGGCCATCGTGGCGATGTTGGTCTCGAGTACGTCGGCATCGATGACCAGGGCGGGCGTCGGGAGGTCGGGGATCATCACGTCACGGCGAGACTACTGCGAGCACGTAACGTGCCCCCCATGTCGACCGACCCATCAACGGGTGCGCCACACCAGCTCGATGGCATCGAGATCGCTCGGCGGCTGCTCGTCACCGTCGCGATCCTCGCGCTCGTCGGCACCGTCCTGGGGCTGGTCCTGGTGCAGCGCCTCGCTGTCACCTACACCGCTGGCCTCGAGGTCGCTCGCGACAGCGCTGCGGTGGCTGCCGCCGGCACGAGCGACGTGAGGCAGCTCGCCGACGACATGGTGGTGCTGGCAGCCTCGGCGTCATCGGCGCTCGACCAGGCCAGCGAAGTCGTCGACTCGGCAGCCGAATCGACCGACGGCATCGGTACGGCCATGAAGACGAACCTCGCCGATGGCATCGAGGGCACGGCCAACATCGCCAACGGCATGGCGTCGTTCATCGAAGCGATCGAGCGACTGATCCCCGGGGACAGTCGCTCGCTCGCCGAGGATCTCCGTGCGCTCGCCGATGGTCTCGAACCGGTGCCCGCGCAGTTGCGCACGCTCGGCGATCAGCTGATCACCACGTCGACGCAGCTGCAGGCGTCGAGCGCGAACCTCGACGCCCTGGCCGACAACCTCGAGGTGCTGTCGGGCAGTATCGACGAGGTGGCGCAGTCGCTCACCGAGGTCGACAGCCTGGCCCGCGACATTGCCGAACGCGCCGACGAGGCGCTCGATCGGTCGAAGTTCGACCTGCTGCTGCTCCGCCTGTTCGTGGTGGTGTTCGGTCTCGGTGTGATGATCTCGTGCCTCGCCGCCCGACGTGCCGTCGGTGCGCTGGCTGCACGCCAGGGCACGGCACCGGCCGCCTGACCGGCTCGTGCGGGCGGTGGGAGTCGAACCCACACTCCTTGCGGAACAGGGACCTAAACCCTGCGCGTCTGCCTGTTTCGCCACGCCCGCGTGACACGTCGAGGTTAGCGATGCGCACCCGTCCGTCAGGTGGCGGCGGTGGTAGTGGTGGTGGTGGTGGTGGTGGTGGGCAACCATGCGAGCACGAGCTGGTCGACGTCGACGTCGGTGCGCTCGAGTGCGACATCGGTCGTCGTGATTGCTCGCGCCTTCTCGGTCCAGGCCACGTCGA
>JBBDMO010000022.1:0-7955 GCA_040878255.1 Ilumatobacteraceae bacterium | reverse complement strand
GCTTCGATCGTCCACCGACCGTGTAGGCGGCACGCAACGTGACTGCAGCGCGAGCCGCTGCGTCGTCGGTGCGGGCATGCACGGTGGCCATCGGTCGCGACGCATCGAGGCGGTCACCGAGCCCCGGAAGTCCGGTGAGACCCACGGCGTGGTCGACCGGATCCTGCGGCCGCGTCCGCCCACCTCCCAGTTCGACAACGGCCAGACCGACCCGGCGGGTGTCGATGGCAGTGACGATGCCTGAGCCGGCCGCGAACACGTCGACCACGATCGGTGCGCGCTCGAGGTGCTTCCACGGCTTGGCGACGAGGTCGCGCGGGCCGCCGAGCGCACGCACCATCGCCTGGAATCGCTCTGCCGCAGCACCGGTGTCGAGGGCGGCCTGCAGCTTGGTGCGAGCCGATGCGACGGTTCGCGCCAACCTGCCGAGCACCAGCAGTTCGGCGGCCAGCGCCATCACCACCTCGTGCATCCGCGGCTCGCGCGCAACCCCGGTGAGGTACTCGATGGCGTACGCGACCTCGAGGGCGTTGCCGGCCGTGCTGGCCAGCGGCTGGTCCATGTCGGTGATGAGTGCAGTGGTGGGCATGCCGGCACCGGCCGCCACGCCGGCGATGCTCTCGGCCAGGGCGCGGGCATCGCCGAACGACTGCATGAACGCGCCGCTCCCCCACTTGACGTCCATCACCAAGGCATCGAGTCCCGCAGCGAGCTTCTTCGACAGGATCGAGGCGGTGATGAGCGGGATGCTCTCGACCGTTGCCGTGACGTCACGAATCGCATAGAGCCGCTTGTCGGCGGGGGCCAGGTCTGGTGTCTGGCCGATCACTGCACAGCCGACCTTGCCGACCACCCGCTGGAACTCGGCGAGCGACGGCGTGGCCCGGTAGCCAGGCACGCTCTCGAACTTGTCGTAGGTGCCTCCGGTGTGCCCAAGCCCGCGCCCGGAGATCATCGGCACATAGCCACCGCACGCGGCGACCATCGGCGCCAGCATCAGGCTCACCGTGTCGCCCACACCACCGGTGGAGTGCTTGTCGAGCACCGGCCCCGGCAGATCCCAGGTGAGGTTCCTGCCGCTGTGGGTCATGGCTCGGGTGAGGGCGACACACTCGTCGACCTCCATGCCACGAAAGAACACCGCCATGGCGAAGGCGGCAGCCTGCGACTCGGCCACGGCTCCCGAGGTGATGCCCGTGACGAACTGGTCGATCTGGTCGGCGTCGAGGTGCTGGCCGTCGCGCTTGGCACGGATGATCTCCTGCGGCAACAGCATCGTCATCGGCCCAGTATCACCTGTCCGCAAGATGGTCAGTAACGCAATGCCGACGCATCGCCGGGCTCGGTGCCACTGATGGCAGCCTCGAGCGCATCGAGCAGGCCGCTCGCCCCGAACCGGAACGTGGCGGGCGACGCCCATTGCGGCCCCATGATCTCGTCGGCGATCGCAAGGTACGAACTCGCGTCTGCGAGCGTGCGGATGCCGCCCGATGGCTTGATGCCGACCGGTCGGCCCGAATCGCGGATGACCTCGAGCATCGCCCGGGCAGCCTCGGGGGTTGCCGACACGGCGGTCTTGCCGGTGGAGGTCTTGATGAAGTCGGCGCCGTGCTCGACGGCGAGCGTCGCGGCGGCGGTGATGGCCTCGACCGACGGGTACGACCCGGTTTCGAGGATCACCTTCAGGCGCCGTGGCGAGGTGACCACGGCACGGACGGCATCGACCATTGCCGCAGCGACATCGATACGGCCGGCGAGAAACGAACGGTACGGCAGGACGAGATCGATCTCGTCCACGCCGTCGTCCAGGGCTCTGCGGGTCTCAGCCACCGTGGCCTCGACATCGTCACCTCCCGAAGGGAAGTTGACGACCGTGGCCACGGCGACACCGGTACCGGCAAGTCGCTGCACCGCCTGCGTGGCAAAGCGAGGCCAGACGCAGACAGCGGCGGTGGAGCCATGGGGGCCGACGGCACGGTCGCAGAGGCGATCGATGTCGTCGGGAGATGGGGATTCGCCGAGCTCGGTGAGATCGACGAGCGCCAGCGCCCGTCGTGCGGGGCCGGCGTGAGGCATGACTCGGTCCGGGTCAGACCGTCGGGATGACGTCGACGACCCGGCGGCCCTTGCGCTCACCGAAGGCGACAGCGCCATCGACGAGTGCGAACAGCGTGTCGTCGCCACCGATGCCGACATTCTTGCCGGGGTGGAACCTGGTGCCACGCTGGCGGACGATGATCGTGCCAGCAGTGAGCTGCGAGCCGCCGAACACCTTCACGCCGAGGCGCTGAGCGTTGGAGTCGCGACCGTTACGAGTTGAACCGCCACCCTTTGTCTTCGACATCTCTGCTCAGCCCTTCGTGATGGACGTGATCTCGACCACCGTGTACTGCTGGCGGTGGCCGTATCGACGACGCTGGTTGGTACGACGCTTGTACGTGAACCCATCGATCTTGGGGCCCTTGGCCCAGCCGACAACCTTCGCGGTGACAGAGGCACCTTTCAGTTGGTCGGGGGTTGCCAGGACCGTCTCACCGTCGACGACCAGGACAGGGGTGAGCGACACGTCGCTGCCCTGCTCGGCCTGCAGCAGATCGACATGGATCTGCTGGCCTTCGATGACACGTTCCTGCTTGTTACCGGATTCGATCACTGCGTACATAGCGGCTTCCTACCCTAGCGGCTCGGGGGCCTCAGCCCAACAGGGCATGGTCGATGACCACGCCTCTTCCTTCACAGATCGGGCACTGGTCGGCGAAGTTCGTCAACAGCCCCTCTCCGATGCGCTTGCGCGTCATCTCGACCAGACCCAGCTCGGAGATGTCGAACACCTGCGTGCGGGTCTTGTCACGCGCCAACGCGTTGCGAAACGCCTCGACGACCTTCCTGCGGTTGTCGCGGATCTCCATGTCGATGAAGTCGATGACCACGATGCCACCGATGTCGCGCAGCCGGAGCTGCTTGGCGACTTCTTCGGCGGCTTCGAGGTTGTTGCGGAACACCGTCTCTTCGAGGTTGGTGGTGCCGACGTTCTTGCCGGTGTTCACATCGATGACCGTGAGCGCCTCGGTGTGTTCGATGATGAGCGAACCACCACTCGGCAGCCACACCTTGCGGTCGAGCGCCTTGTGGAGCTGCTCGTGGATGTGGTGCACCTCGTACAACGGCAGCCCGCTGGCATCGGGGTCGTGGAACTCGATGCGGTCGGCCAGCTCGGGGTTGAACGCCGTGACGTAGTCCTTGACGTCGTCGTACAGGCGCCGATCGTCGATGACGACACCCCGGTACTCGGCGTTGAACTCTTCGCGAATGACCCGCACGGCGAGCTCGGGCTCGCGGTACAGCAGCGTGGGGCTGTTGGCCTTCTTCGCCTTCGCCTCGATCGCGTTCCACTGGTCGAGGAGGCGGGTCATGTCGGCACGCAGCTCGTGCTCGGTGGCGTTCTCGGCAGCGGTGCGCACGATGAGGCCGTGCTCGGCCGGCTTCACCCGGTCGAGGATGTTGCGGAGGCGTTTGCGGACGTCGTCGGGAAGGCGCTTGGAGATGCCGTAGGTCTTCGAATTCGGGATCAGCACCACGAACCGGCCAGGCAGCGACACCTCCTGGGTGAGGCGTGCGCCCTTGGCCCCGATGGGGTTCTTCGTGACCTGGCAGATGATCAGCTGCTTGGCCTTGAGCATCTGCTCGATGCGCAGGTTGTTGCTCTTTTCCTCGATGTCCTCGGCGTCGTACTGGACGTCACCGCGATAGAGCACTGCGTTCTTGGGGGTGGCGATGTCGACAAACGCAGCCTCCATGCCGGGCAGCACGTTCTGGACCTTGCCGAGGTAGATGTTGCCGTGGATCTGGCTGATGTCGTCGGCGGGTCGGCTGACGTAATGCTCGATCAGGTTGCGGCCCTCGAGGACGGCGACCTGGGTGAGGGTGGGTCGCACCTGCACCGACATGAGGTACCTGCCGACAGGGCGTCCGTTGCGCTCGCGGCCCTTGCGCTTTTCGAGCACGTCAGGATCGACTTCGACGGCCCCGGAGCGAGACGACGTGACAACACCACCACCACCACCACCACCGGCACCGGCACCGGCACCGCCGGCGCCGGCGCCGCGACCCTTGCCCCCGCGACGACGCTTCTTCGGACCGGTGCTCTCGGCGTCGCCGGCGCCGGCCCCGGTCGCAGTGCCGGAACCGGTAGGCGACTTGGCTGCTCGTCCACCGCGAGCGGCGACGGGCGCTGTGGCAGGGCGGGTGTCGCCGATGGCGGGGCGGGTGTCGCCGATCTGGGGGCGGCGAACCAGTGCCTGTTCGGCAGCCTCGACCGATGGACGACCCTCGCCGATGCGCTCGGGCATCTCGGGCTGATCCTCGGGATCGGCAGCAACGCGCGGTGCACGGGGCGTTGACGCAACCTCGGTTGGCTCGTCGACGTCGATGTCGTCAGGGCCGTCGTCATCGTCATCGTCGTCGGTCACCCCGGGGGAACCGGCAGGGCGCTTTCGGCCCTTACCGCCGCGCGAGCCTCGACGACGCTTCTTCGGGCCGGTGCGGGCAGGATCACCGCCATCACCGCCATCACCGTCATCACCGTCAGCACCAGCCTCGGCGGCAGTACCGCTGATCTGGGGTTCGTCGCCCCGCGCGGGCAGTTCGCCCGGTGCGGGCAGTGTCGTGTCGTCCATGGACGGAGTCCTCTCTGCGGTGCACCCCGGTGCCGGGGGCACTGAGACGGGTGAGCTGGCGCGGTGCCGCTGCCGCTCGCTCGTCGTCGTTCGATTGGTGGATGTCTGCCCAGTCGGCTCGCCGGAGCGAGGCCAGGCCGGGTCGGGATGCGGATCCCGGTTCGAGGGTCACGATGTCGACCAAGTCGTCGGCAAACGTGTTGGCGCCGAGTCTACCGGGACTTCATCTCACGGACGGGCATCCGTCACGTCATCGATACCGGCGCATGTGCACGTTCTGCACGAGGCCGATCAGCGCCATGAAGGTGACCAGGCTCGAACCGCCATACGAGATGAACGGCATCGGCAAACCGGTGACCGGCATGATCCCGAGCGTCATGGCGATGTTCTGGAACACCTGCCACAGGATCATCGTGAACACCCCGGCACAGATGTAGGTGCCGAGCATGTCCTTCGACAGGTGGGCGATGCGCCAGATCCGGAGCAGCATGAGGGCGAACAGGCTGATGATGACGGCACACCCGACCAGCCCGAACTGCTCCCCCACCGCCGAGAACGGGAAGTCGGCCCACTGCACGGGGATGTCGTTGCGGGCATTGGTGAGCGAACCCTGCAGCCAGCCCTTGCCCGTGATCCCGCCGATTGCGATGGCCCGCATCGCGTTGCGGGGCTGGTAGATGTACTCGGCGAGCGCTGGGTCCGTGGAGTTCTGGTCGAAGAAGGCCTCGATCCGGGCCAACTGATAGCGGTTCACGATGCCGCTGACCACGGCGGCGATGACCGTGGCCACCGCCATCACGGTGATCAGTGCGATGTAGCGGGGCTTGGCCCCGGCGACCAGCAGCACGCCCATCGCCATCGCGACGAGCACCGATGCCGACCCCAGGTCGGGCTGCAGGATGATGAGCGCCCCGGGCACCCCGACGAGCGTGAGCCCACCGAGGAACCGCGCGTACGAGACCTCGTCGCTGCGCTCCTCGGCCAGATACGACGCCAGCGCCAGCAGGACGGTCGCCTTGGCGAACTCGGCCGGCTGCAGCTTGAGCGGACCCAGGTCGAAGCTCAGGCGTGCGCCACCGCTGACGGTGCCCGTCACGATGACGAGGACGAGCATCATGACGGTGAGGAAGTACAGGAATCGAGCACGTTCACGCAACGCCTCGTAGTCGACCGCCATCACGATGATCATCGCGACGACCGCGGCGATGAGGAACACGACCTGGCGGGTGACGTACAGGAACGGATCGGCCTGTTTGGTCCGCGACGCGGAGTAGATGACGAAGCAGCCGATGGCGGCCTGGGCCGCCACGGCCAGCATGAGCACCCAGTCGACGTTGCGGCTCGGATCGCTGGGACTGGAACGGATGTTGCCGAGACCGGAGTCCGGCCTGCGCTGCAGGAAGGCGAGCGACATCAGCGCCTCACTCGCGGATGCTGTAGTCGTAGCCGCCCAGGCACCCTGTGTCGGCGAGCTGGGTGGGCACCGCCGCGTACGGCGAGTTCAGGTCCAGCGGGTCCGACGGCTGGACGGGGCTCGTCCCGCCGCCGGCGATGGCGGTGAGGATGCACTTCACCACCGGTGCTGCGGCCTTCGAGCCGTAGCCGCTCTTTTCGAGGTAGGCGACCACCGTGTACGGCTGGTCCGGGTCGAGGCTGAAGGCGCCGAACACGGACGAGTCGTTCCAGGGGTACTGGCCGGCACCCTGCGCCGTGCCCGTCTTGCCGGCGATCGGCAGCACGTCGTAGGGGTAGTCCTTGAACAGCGACTCGCCGGTGGTCGCGCGGTAGCGGCCCTTCGGGAACTCGACACCACATCTGTCACCCTCGCGGTACGTGGGACAGATGACGCGCTGGAGACCGTCGAGAATCGGGAGGCGGACGTCGTTCGGCATGTCGAGCTGGTGCTCGATGACAGGCTTCACGAAGGTTTGCTCGACCGTGCCGGCACTCAGGTCGGCGAAGCCTGGGGCATCGACCTTGTTCGGGGTGAGCGGCGCGTAGATCGCCTGCACGATCTGTGGCTTCATGACGAACCCACCATTGGCGAGCGCGGCGTAGGCCGTGGCGAGCTGCAACGGCGTGGCCGCAAACAGGCCCTGGCCGATGGCGACCTGCACGAGGTCACCGGTGACGAGCTTCGGTGCCTCGCCCTTGGCCAGCACACCGGCGTCGACGAGCTCCTTCTTCACCGCATCGTCGGGGATGCGGCCGTCCCACTCGTAGGGGAGGTCGATGCCGGTGTCGGCACCGAAGCCAAACTCCTCGAGGTCGGCCTTCAGCTCATCGCGCCGGCCGGGCAATGTGTAGAACTGCTCACCCAGCCGGTAAAAAAACGTGTCCGAGCTCACGGCCAACGCGTCCGGGACCCGCACCGGCCCGTAGCGGCTCGGCTGCCCGAACGGGTCGATGGCATTCTTGAACTCACACCGCACGCCCGACGCACACACCTCTTTTTCGATCGAGGTGAGCTTGTAGACGCCGTTGTCCTCCCAGATGTCGTCAGCGGTGATCAGCCCGCTGTGCATCGCCGACCACGCCATGAACGGCTTGATGGTGGAGCCGATGTTGTACCGGCCCTGCACGGCGCGGTTGACGAGGATGGACTGGTCGGGGTCATCGGTGTCGGGGAAGAGTTGGCCGAACTTCTGCTTGCTGATGCCGGCGTTGAACCAGCGGTTGTCGAAGGTCGGGTAGCTCGCCATCGCCAGCACCGCACCGTTGCTGTGGTTCAGCACGACGACCGAGCCTGCCGGTGCCTTGTACTGCACCCACTCCTGGTCGCCGAACTCCTTCGAACTCGAGTACACCCTCGACCCGTCGTCCTTCTTGGGGTCGATCGGGTTGTGTGCAGCCAGGTCGGCGCAATTGCACTCCGCTTTGTCGGTGGGCAGGTCGCGGCGCTGGCGGAGCTTCGTCTCGAGCGCCTGTTCGGCGTACTGCTGCAGATCGAGGTCGATCGTGAGTTGCACATCGCGACCGGCAATGGGTTTCACCTCATCGAGGAGCCGCACGGTGGTACCGGCGGCGTCGATCTCCCAGACCTGCTTGCCCCACGAGCCGTGCAGCACGCTCTCCATGCTGGCCTCGACGCCGAACTGGCCGACGCGTTCGTTCAGGTTGTAGCCCTTGGCCTTGTACGCGACGACGTTGTCAGCAGTGAGCTGACCCATGTAGCCGATGACGTGGCTCGCCAGCGGCGCGTACGGGTAGACGCGACGCCACTCCTCGATGACGTCGACACCAGGGAAATCCTCACCGCGCTCGAGCAGGTACTGGACC
>JBBDMO010000021.1:0-7961 GCA_040878255.1 Ilumatobacteraceae bacterium | reverse complement strand
TATCCAGACGTTCGGGTCGGTGCCGAAGAACAGGAACCGGTCGATGTTGCGCGGTGCCTCGACCTGGTAGGGGAAACCGAGGCGGTCGCCTGCGCCGCGGGTCATCTCGTAGCAGAACCACATCGTGGCGTACAGGGCGGCGTCGACGACGAGGATGCCCCAGCGCCGCCACGGCTTGCCGACAAAGGCACAGCTGAGGAAGATGCCGACCGAGATCCCCACCGAGATGCGGTCGATGATGAGGCCACGCGACCGGAACCACCAGATGTAGACGAGCCCGTAGATCGACATCAGCACGATGCGGACGACGAACAACGGGTCGTGCGGGACCAGATGACGGATGTGGTGGCGACCTTCATCCGCCGCCTGAGCGGCCCCCACGGATGCCGTGGACGAGTCGGCAGCCTCCATCAGCATGCCGGGAGGCTACCCAGCGTTCACCGATCGTTCACGGCACGGCCGTGTGACCGGTCAGGCGCTGGCGGTCTCGAGCGCCCGTCGTACGAGGACCTTGGCGAGGTGCACGCGGTACTCGGGCGTTGCGTTCAGATCGCTCTGCGGATCGGACTCGGCAGCGGCCTGCTCGGCGGCGTCGGCGACCGATGCCCCCGACGCAATGGCGGCCGAGACGCTGGTGGCCAGGATGGGCGTGGAGCCCATGTTCACGAGGCCCACACCGCTCTCGGTGCCGCGACGCCAGGCTGCGACGCCGACGATCGCCCAGTCCTGGGCACGACGGTTGAACTTCAGGAAGCTCCAGCCGGCACCCTGCATCTTGGGCACGCGGATCTCGGTGAGGAGTTCGTCGTCGGCGAGCGCGGTCTGCAGGAAGCCTTGGAAGAAGTCGGCAGCCGCGATCTCGCGGGTGCCGTTCGGGCCCTGCGCGACGTAGGTCGCACCGAGTGCCAGCGTGGTGGCGGGCAGGTCGCTCGCCGAGTCACTGTGCGCGATGGAGCCGCCGATGGTACCGCGGTGGCGAACCTGGGGGTCGCCGACATGGCCGGCTGCGTGAGCGAGCAGCGGGACGTGCTCGGCGAGCACGGTGCTCGTCTCGACGTCCATGTGCCGCGTCATCGCACCGATCGCGATGTGGTCACCTGCGTCGCGGATGTACGACAGATCGGACAGGCGGCCGATGTCGATGAGCATGCTCGGCTGGGCGAGTCGCAGCTTCATGAGCGGCAACAGACTGTGGCCGCCGGCGATGAACTTGCTCTCGTCGCCGTACTGCCCGACGAGGCTGATCGCCTCTTCGGCGGAGCCGGCTCGGACGTAGTCGAACACTGCGGGGATCATCGGGCACCTGCCTGTGCGGTCGAGGCGGCAGCGAGCACCGCTTGGACGATGTTGTGATAGCCGGTACAGCGGCAGAGGTTGCCCTCGAGGCCGAGGCGCACCTCCTCTTCTGTCGGGGTCGGGTTTTCGAGGAGGAGGCTCGTGGCGGCCATCACCATGCCGGGCGTGCAGTAACCGCACTGCAGCGCGTGGTTCTCCATGAACGCCTGCTGCATGGGGTGCATCGTGCCGTCGGCGGCAGCCATACCCTCGATGGTCGTGACGTCGCAGCCGTCGGCTTGCACGGCAAGGATCGTGCAGCTCTTCACGGCCTCGCCGTCGAGGTGGAGGCTGCAGGCGCCGCACGACGAGGTGTCGCAGCCGATGTTGGTGCCGGTGAGGCCGAGCGCTTCGCGCACGTAGTGGACGAGCAACGTGCGCGGCTCGACATCGCTGTCGTGAGCCGTCCCGTTGACGGTGACGCGGATCTGCATGATGGAGAGTCCCCTTCGACGTTCCTGTTCGTGTGCCCCCAATGGCAGCACCCATCATGCACCAAACGAGCGGCCGACGTTGCAGGGAACGGTGTTTCCCGCGATTGGTCGCGCCATTCTCGGAATCGGAAATACTGAAGATTTGTTCGACCGAAGGTGGGTGTGGCTAGAGTCAGTGACGGTGACTGAGATCAACGACATCGCGCTCCATCGACTTCGCAAGGA
This sequence comes from Ilumatobacteraceae bacterium, assembly GCA_040878255.1. Taxonomy (GTDB): domain Bacteria; phylum Actinomycetota; class Acidimicrobiia; order Acidimicrobiales; family Ilumatobacteraceae; genus VFMC01. The sequence goes on along the minus strand of JBBDMO010000021.1, from coordinate 5,967 downwards.
TGGACAACGGCTGACGACCGGCCGACAGCTCATCCTCCGAACGCTCGAGGACGCCGGCGGTCCGGTCACGATCCCTGCGATCCTGCGGCTCCAGCCCTCGCTGGCGCAGAGCTCGGTGTACCGCAACCTTTCCGTGCTCGAGCACGCGGGCCTCGTGAGCAAGATCTCGATGGGTGACGAGCACGCGCACTACGAGCTCGGCGAAGAGATCACGAACAACCACCATCACCATCTGGTCTGCAGGGCGTGTGGTTCGGTCGGCGATGTCACGCTCACGGCTAGCGCTGAGCGCTCGCTCGACAAGGCGCTGCGCGAGGCAGCCGACGGTGCGTCGTTCGAGCTCCAGAACCACCGGCTCGACCTCATCGGACGCTGCGCCGACTGCGTCGAAGCCGGGCGCTGACAGCACGCCCGCTGCGTTCAGGCCAGGGCGCCGTGCGCCAGGCCGACGAGTGCGCCAGCCGCTACGAGCCAGACGGTGTTCGGTCGCCGCCAGAGCAGCACCACCAGCGCAGCGGCTCCGAGCACCATGGTCAGGGGGTCGATGAACGCGCTGTCGGCGAGGCGCATGGCAGCAGCTGCCATGAGGCCCATCGACGCCGCATTCACGCCGTCGAGGGCGCTGGCTGCCACCGCCGATCGGCGCACGATCGGCGTGATCCGCCCGAGCAGCGCGACGAACACGAACGCTGGAGCGAAGATCGCAATGGTGGCGACTGCAGCACCACCGAAACCGGCGATCTGGTACCCGACGAACGTGGCGGTCGTGAACACCGGGCCGGGCGTGAACTGCCCGATCGCCACGGCGTCGAGCAGCTGCCGCTCGGTGAGCCATCCGAGGCGCTCGACGAGGTCGCGCTCGAGGAACGACACGAGCACGTACCCGCTGCCGTAGAGCACCGCCCCGATCTTGAAGAACACGAGGCCCAACCGCAGGAGGTCGGGGTCGCCCGGTGCCACCGTGCCAGCGGACCAACGCGCGCTGAGCGGCACCCACACCAGTGCGCTCGCAGCACCGCCGCGAATGCGGTGCCGCTGCTGCCATGCGACCGTGAGCGTCGCACCGGCGACGAGCAGCAGCAGTTCGCTCACACCGAGCAGCCACAGCGCAGTGGTGCCCACCATCACGACGCCGAGCTGCACGCTCTTGACTGCGGTGCGACCGAGGACCACGACGGCGTGGGCGACGATGGCGACGATGACCGGCACGATGCCGTAGCTCAGGTCGAGTGCGGTGGGCGTGGTGCCGTACCGCTGGTAGAGCACGGCGATCGTCAGCACGATCACGACCGCCGGCAGGATGAACCCGCATGCCGCCGCAATGAAGCCACGCCAGCCCGCCCGGCGCAGCCCGAGGTGCACGGCGAGCTCGGTCGAGTTCGGGCCGGGCACGAGGTTGCATGCCCCGACGAGGTCGAGGAACTCCTGCTCGCTCACCCATGCACGCCTTGCCACCACCTCGTCGCGCATGAGCGCGATGTGTGCTGCCGGTCCGCCGAAACCGATGCAGCCGAGTTTCACGAACAACCGGGCGACCTCGCCCACATGGCGACGCGCATCGTCCTGTGTGGCTACCACGGCGCGACGGTATGACTCGGCAGGGATCAGCCGACGACGAACGCGGCGCGGACTGCGATCTCCGCGTCTGTCAGCGGCGGCTGCATGTGCAGTTCGTCAGGTGGTTCGATGACGCCACCCTCAGGCGGACGCGATCGCCTGCCAGACTCGCTCGGCCGACAGCGGCATGTCGACGTGACGGACACCGAGGTGCGACAGCGCGTCGATGACCGCCGACTGCACGGCCGGTGTGGAGCCGATCGTGCCGCTCTCGCCGATGCCCTTGGCGCCCAGTGCGTTGATGAACGTGGGGGTCTCCATGTGGACGACCTCGACGCTCGGCAGTTCGGCGGCCGAGATGAACGCATAGTCGGCCAGGTTCGATGTGATCGGGTTGCCATCGGAGTCGTACCGGACCTCCTCCCACAGCGCCTGGGCGCTGCCCTGTGCAACACCGCCGTGGATCTGGCCCTCGAGGAGCATCGGGTTCAACACGCGACCGGCGTCGTCACACGCGACATGGCGGATGTGCTTCACCTGGCCGGTCTCGGTGTCGACCTCGACGACCGCGACGTGGGCGCCGAACGGGAAGGTGGCGCCGCTGACCGCGTAGAACGCCGCGTGGGCGAGGCCCTCGGGCAGCTCGGGGTCGGCCTTGGCGGCAACGGCCAGCTCGGCCCACGACTTGCCGATGGCCGGTGCACCCGCCACGTGGAAGCTGCCGCTGTCCTTGTCGAGCACCACGTCGGCCTCGTCGGCCTCGAGCATCTTCGCGGCAACCTTGCGGGCCGTGTCGACGAGGTCGGCGGCGGCGAGGAACACGGCGTTGCCGCCCTGCTGCAGCGAGCGCGAGCCCATGGTGCCATCGCCCAGCGGGACGAGGTCGGTGTTGCCCCACACGACGTCGATCTGGTCCATCGGGATGCCGGTCTGCTCGTGGGCGAGCATGCTCCAGGCGGTGACGTGACCCTGGCCGTGCGGCGAGGTGCCGGTGTAGACGATGGCGCGGCCGTCGTCGAGCACCTCGATCTTGGCGTGCTCACCGCTGCCCACACCACCGGTGATCTCGACGTACACGCTGACACCGATGCCCAGCTGCTTCACATCACCGGCGGCGCGGCGGCGGGCCTGCTCGGCACGCAGGTCGGCGTACCCGGCGACGTCGAGCGCCTTGTCGAGGGCGCCCTCGTAGTCACCGACGTCATAGGTCTGGCCCACTGCGGTCGTGTGCGGCTCGCTGAACTTGCCGATGAGGTTCTTGCGACGCAGCTCGGCCGGGTCCATACCGATCTCGGCGGCGAACAGGTCCATCGCTCGCTCGGCTGCAGCAGTCGCCTCGGGGCGACCGGCTCCGCGGTAGGCGGTCACGAGTGCGGTGTTGGTGACCACACTGGTGGTGCGGCACTCGATGTTCGGGATGTCGTACACGGCGCTGGCCATGGGGCGAGTCATGAACGGGGCGAGGATCGTGCCCATCTCGGCGAACGAGCCCGAGTCCTGGATGGCGTGGAGCTGGTAGTGCGTCACCTTGCCGTCGCGAGTGCCACCCATGGTGACGTACTGGATCTGGGCACGGCCGTGACCGAGCGACATCATCGATTCGCTGCGGGTCTCGCGCCAGCGCAGTGGGCGACCGACGCGCTTCGAGATCACGCCGAGCAGTGCCTCTTCGGCGTAGCACGAGATCTTCGCGCCGAAGCCGCCACCCACGTCGGGGGTGATGACGAGCACGTCGTCGGCCTCGACGCCATTGGTCGCGACGATGGTGGTCTTCGCGCCCTGCGCCGCCTGGGTGCTGAGCCACTGGTGCAGCCGACCGTCGACCCAGGCGACCGCGGAGCCGCGGACCTCGAGCGGGCACGGTGCCACGCGCTGGTTGACGAAACGGCCCTTCACGACAACCTCGCAGCCTTCGAAGAAGGCGTCACCGGTGTTCTCGGGCATACCGAGCACCGTCGTGTCGAACACGACGTTGCTGCCGGCGCCTTCGTACAGCAGGTTGCTGCTCGTCATGGCCTCTTCGATGTCGATCAGTGCCGGCAGCACGTCGTAGTCGACGATGACTGCTTCGGCGGCGTCCTCGCCCTGGTTCGCCAGTTCGGTGACAACCACGGCGATCGGCTCGCCGACGTAGCGGACCTTGTCGATCGCGAGGTGACCACGGGCCACCATGGGGTTGAACGGCGACGGCACGGGCTGCAGGTCGAGGTCGGCGGCAGTCAGGATGGCGATGACACCCGGCATCTCGAGCGCTGCCGAGATGTCGATGCCGGTGACGACACCGTGGGCGACCGACGACCGGACGTAGGTGACGTGCGCCGCGCCCTGCAGCAACGCCTCATCGAGCAGGTCGTCGACGTACTTGCCGCCCGTGGTGAGGAACTTCGGGTCCTCCTTGCGAAGAACACGGTTCCCGAGAATGCTGCCGGCCACTGTTACCCCCTGGGTCATCGGATGACGTCCGAACGGAGCCGACAGTAGCGCCGCTCGACGCCGCGCGCCGTCACGAGCCGCAGGTAGTGCGACAGCGGGGACGGAAATCGGCGTTCAGGGTGCCGCGGGAGTACTGGTCTCGACCACCGGCACCGGCACCGGCGCGGCAGCGGACGCAGGGGCGGCACGAACCGCAACGACCTGGGTGATCGCGTCGTACGGCCAACCGGTGGGCAGCGCGATCCCGGTGAGACCGGCGGGCAGCAGCGAGAGACGCAATTCTCCCGGGCCGACAACGCCGAGCTCGTCGCGTGCAGCCTCCTTCGCGCCCTCGGTGGTCTGGAGGTGTTCGATCTCGTCGGTGAGCTGGCCGTTGGCGTCATCGAGGACGGTGAGCTGCTGTTCCTTCACCGAGATCTCGTCACGCTGGCGCAGCCATGCCTGCACCGGCAGCAGGAACATCGCTGCGAGCAGCGCCATGAGCACGCCACCGGCGAGCAGCATGAGCAACCAGCGGTTACCTCGACGGGTGACGAGCTGGCGGTCGGGTCGAATGGGACGCGTGAGATCACCGAAGAGCGTGTGGTCGGAGCCGGCACTGGGGTGGCCCGCCGTGGCGGCGGCCTGCATACGGGGTGTGGACGGATGACGTGAGGTGCGAGGCCGCGCGATGGAGCTCGTGCGATGGCTGGTGCTCACGTCGTGCAGTCTCGCAGGTGCAGGCGGGCGATGGGTGGCAACGCGGTCAGCGCGGAGCGAGAGCACGGCGGCCGCGGAACGCAGCCCCCTCGCCGAGCTGCTCCTCGATGCGCAGGAGCTGGTTGTACTTCGCCACGCGATCGCTGCGCGCAGGGGCACCCGTCTTGATCTGGCCGCAGTTGGTGGCGACAGCGAGATCGGCGATGGTGGCGTCCTCGGTCTCACCACTGCGGTGGCTCATGACGCTGGTGTAGGAGTTGGCGGTGGCGAGCTCGACGGTGTCGAGGGTCTCGGTGAGACTGCCGATCTGGTTCACCTTCACGAGCACGCTGTTGGCAATGGTGCGGTCGATGCCCATCCGGAGGCGCTCGACGTTGGTGACGAACAGGTCGTCACCCACCAGTTGGATGCGGGTGCGCAAGGCACTCGACATGGCTGCCCAGCCCTCCCAGTCGTCCTCCGCCATGCCGTCTTCGATGCTGACGATCGGGTAGGTGTCGACCAGGCGGACCCAGTACTCGACCATCTCGTCCGGGCCGAGCACCTTGCCCTCGCCGGCGAGGTGGTACCGGCCGTCGCGGTACAGCTCGCTCATCGCGGGATCCATCGCGATGGCGATGTCCTCGCCCGGCGTGTAGCCCGCCTGCTCGATGGCTTGGAGCAGGATCTGGATGGCCTCTTCGTTGCTCGCGAGGTTGGGCGCGAAGCCGCCCTCGTCGCCGACGGCGGTGCTGAGCGATCGGTTGTGCAGCACCTTCTTCAGCGTGTGGTAGGTCTCGGTGCCCCAGCGCAACGCCTCGCGAAAGCTCGGCGCACCAACGGGCATGATCATGAACTCCTGCATGTCGATCGAGTTGTCGGCGTGCACGCCGCCGTTGACGACGTTCATCATCGGCACCGGCAGCACGTGGGCGTTCGGCCCGCCGATGTAGCGGTAGAGCGGCAGCTCGAGCTCGGCGGCAGCGGCCTTCGCGACGGCCATGCTGGTGCCCAGGATGGCGTTGGCGCCGAGGCGCGCCTTGTTCGGTGTCCCATCGAGTTCGCCGAGGGCCCGGTCGATCAGGCGTTGCTCGAGCGCGTCGACGCCCTCGAGGGTCTCGTTGATCTCGCCGTTGACGAAGCCGACCGCGGTCTGGACGCCCTTGCCGAGGTAGCGAACGCCACCGTCGCGGAGCTCGACCGCCTCGTGCTCACCGGTGGAGGCTCCGGAGGGAACCGCCGCCCGGCCCCGGGCCCCGCTGTCGAGGGGGACCTCGCCCTCGCCGGTCGGGTTGCCCC
>JBBDMO010000020.1:0-8060 GCA_040878255.1 Ilumatobacteraceae bacterium | reverse complement strand
CGCGATCAGCTGGCCGAGCACGTGCGCCGCCAGTTGCGGGGCGAGGATCGTGGTGCTCGGCCGGTTGCCCTCGAACACGCGATGCGCCTGCTGGCGCTCGGCGACTCCCTCGGCGCGCACCTCGTCGATCGTCTTGCCGAACGCCAGCGCTTCGCCCTGCGCGAACAGGTTCGCCATCAGCAGGTCGTGCTGGTGCTGCAGCGGGTGGTTGGCAGTGGCGAAACCGATGAAGTCGATCGGCACGAGCCGGGTGCCCTGGTGGAGCAGTTGGTAGAAGGCGTGCTGGCCGTTGGTGCCGGGCTCACCCCACACGATCGGGCCGGTATCGACGGTGACGGTCGATCCGTCGAGGCGGACGTGCTTGCCGTTGCTCTCCATGTCGAGTTGCTGCAGGTAGGCCGGAAACCGGCGGAGCTCGTGGGCGTAGGGCAGCACCGCCTTGGTCTGCGCACCGAGCACGTTCGAGTACCAGAGACCGAGAGCTGCCATGAGGACCGGCACGTTCCGTTCGAGCGGCGTCTCGACGAGGTGGCGGTCGATGGTGTGGAAGCCGGCGAGGAAGTCGCGGAAGCCGCCGGGGCCGATCGCGATCATGAGCGACAGGCCGATCGCCGAGTCGACCGAGTACCGACCGCCGACCCAATCCCAGAAACCGAACATGTTCGCCGTGTCGATACCGAACGCGGCGACCTCGGGGGCGTTCGTGCTGACCGCGACGAAGTGGCTCGCGACGGCCGCCTCGCCGAGCGTGTCGGCCAGCCACTCGCGCGCCGTGCGGGCATTGGTGAGGGTCTCGATCGTGGTGAAGGTCTTCGAGCTGATCACGAACAGAGTCGTCGCAGGGTCGAGGTCGGCGAGGCTCTGGTGGATGTCGGCGCCGTCGACGTTGCTGACGAACCGGCACGTGAGCGCCGGCTGGGCGAACGCCACCGTGGCGAGATAGGCCATCGCCGGCCCGAGGTCGCTTCCGCCGATGCCGATGTTCACGATCGTCCGGATCGACTGGCCGGTCGAGCCGCGCCAGTCGCCGTTCCTGACCCGATCGGCAAAGTCGGCCATCCGGTCGAGGACCTCGTGGACGGCCAGCACCACGTCGTGGCCGTCGACCTCGACGCGCGCCTCGACGGGAGCGCGCAGGGCGGTGTGGAGGACGGCCCGCTGCTCGGTCGTGTTGATCGGGTCGCCCCGGAACATCGCATCACGGCGCTCGACGAACGAACTGGCGCGCACGACGGCGACGAGGTTGGCCAGCACCGTGTCGTCGATCAGATTCTTCGATGCGTCGACGCGGAGGTCGCCTGCCTGCCACGTGAAGCGCTGCGCACGACCCGGGTCGGCGGCGAACAGGTGACGCAGGTGTGCGGGGCGAGGCGTGTCGAGCAGGGTCGTCCACTGCGGGGTGGTGGCGATGTCCATCGCCGGCGACCCTACCCCTCGTGCAGGCGGGCGGCGGCGGCGCTGTCGAGCACGACGACCGTACCGGTTCGGCGCACCCGCTGGATCGGGATCGACCGGTCGCCGGCGAGCCACCGCTCGATCATCGGCGCCTTGTCGCCGCCGGTCACGAGCACGAGCCGCATCCGCGCAGCGTTCACCGTCGCCGGGGTGAGGGTCATCCGCGCCCGGCCGTTGAAGATTCCACAAAGGTCGACCGGCCGCCCGGATGCGACCACGTCGTCGCCGGGCGGCCACGACGCCGTGTGGCCGTCGGAGCCCATCCCGAGGTGGACGACATCGAACCGCTCGGGCAGCCGCGCTGCGTAGCGGATGGCGGCGCTGCGGAGGTCCTTCGCCGTGACCGGCATCGGGTGGATCTGGTCCTTGCGCAGCGGCAGGACGGCGAGCTGGCCGACGTTGCGGTCCGGGTCGCCGTCGGACGCCACGCGCTCGTCGACCTGGTACACGACGATGTACACCCACGGCACGTCGAGCCGTGCGAGCACCTCGAACATCGGCGGGGTGGTGCGTCCCCCGCTGAACGCGATCGATGCGGTCCCCCGCCGCCGCACTGCGTCGCGCAACCGCCGCGCGATGAGGTGCGCCGCGACGACGGCCGGTTCATCGACGATCCGTACCTCCATCTCGGCCGACCGTCGGTCTCAGGCCGGTGGGAGTTCGACGAGGAACTCGGCGATGCTGGCAGTGAACGAGTCGTTCCGGTCACCCGCCACCATGTGCCGCGCGCCGCCGACGTCGGCGTACTTGGCCTGCGGGACGATCTGCAGGAACTCCTGTGCGGCCTCCTCGCTGACGACATCGCTCATCCGGCCACGGACCAGCAGGACCGGCATCGTCAGGTGCCTGGCGTGCGCCGTGAACATCTCGAAGTCGGTGCTGCTGCGCGGCCGTCGTTCGCGATCCATGAACTTCGGGTCCCAGTGCCAGCGGTAACGACCGTCCTCGCCGAGGCGCAGGTTGCGCGCCAGCCCGTCGAGGTTCTTCGGTCGGGGCCGGTGCGGCAGGTACTCGGCGATCGCGTCAGCTGCCTCGTCGAGCGTGGCGAATCCCTCCGGCCGACCGGTCATGAAGTCGACGATGCGCTGCACGCCCTCGGGCTCGCTGCGATGTGCGATGTCGACGAGCACGAGCGCACGGCACGCCGGCGCCAACCGCTCGGCCGCCCGCGTGCCCTCGGTCCACAGCGCCGCCAGTCCGCCCATCGACGCGCCGACGACCACCGGCACGCGAAGCAGGTCGCACCACGCCTCGGTGTCGGTCTGGAACATCGCGAACGTGTAGTTGCCGTCCGGATCCCAGTCGCTGTCGCCGTGGCCCCGCAGGTCGGCGCTGACGGCGTAGAACCCTTGCGCGGCGAGAGCCGCCGCTGTGCCACCCCACGAGTGGCGGGTCTGCCCGCCGCCGTGCAACAGCAGGACCGGCGGGTCCGACGGCGACCCGTAGGCGTCGGCCACGAGCTCGACCCCGTTCGCCCCCGAACAGGTGACTCGGACAGGCGACGTGTGGCTCACGTCGCCGAGTCTTGCCGTCACCCACGCGCGGGGACGAGTTCACAGCCTCACCTCCACTGCTCGGCCGGCGGTCCGGTACTCATCACCACCACCCCACCCCGCCTGACGATCAACGACCGGTCCGACCCGAGCTCGAGGTCCCACCGCTCGGCATGAAGCCGATCGTGATGGTGCCTGCACAGCGGCAGCAACCGCCCGAGGTCCGTTCTGCCACCCCGATGCCAGTGGTCGACATGATGCGGCTCGGTGATCGAGACATGACGACCGCACCTCGCCATCGCGCACGACCGGTACATCACCCGGAGCGCCCGCCGCTGATGCCTGTCCGCACGCCGACGCGACCTCCCCAGATCGAGCGACACCGGGTCACGCAACCCCGCGCACAACTGGTCGAACGACGCAACCGGCGGGCCCTGCACGATGACGACCCCGTTCGAGTCGATCACCACTGGCACGAACCTCGCCCGTCCCCCGATCTGACGGATCACCTCGATCGGCACCTCGATCCCTGGCCCGCAGTCGATTCGCGACCGTGCATGCCGCCCCGACTCATAGGTCTGCTCGTCGATGACCACGATCACCTCCGGTCGGCCGACCCCCGACCCAAGCCGGCACACCAGATCGATCAATGCATGCGCCCGCAACCAGTCCTGCGCGAGCAACGGGTCGTCCGGGCACTCGGCCGGGCGGTCCTGTCGGAACCGTGCCTCGAGCTGATCGGCGATCCGCTGCTGCAGGACCATGAACGTCTCCGGGTCGAACTGCCCCGAGATCCGACCCATCCCGGTGTCGTTGTCGGTCCACACGCGCAACCCGACCGCACGCCGCTGGCGGATCAACCGATCGCGACCATCGTCGGCCTCGATGCAGCGCACCACCGCCTGCAATCGGTGACGAAACCCCTCGACCGTGAGCCCGCGGGCAACCGCCTCGGCAGCCAGATCGGACTGCATCGCCAGCAACCGCGGCCGCAGGTCCGCCGGCAACCCCGCCACCGCCGCAGCGAACGCATCGAGATGCTCCCCCGACAACCGACCCGCATCCATCTGCGCCTTCAACTGCGGCGCATCCGCTGCTGCCTTCGCCCGCTTGTTCGCCTTCCCCGCCGCCAACGACGACCGGCCGGTCGCCCTGGCGTTCACTGCATCCGGGTCCACCGACGGCGATTGTTCCGCCAACACCGCGAGACGACGGTTCAGATCGATCTCGCGCGCCTGCAGGAACCGCTGCAACGCAGCCACATCAGCGAGCAACCCCGCCACCAACGCCTCATCGGCCTCGGCAACGTCATGGGACACCACACGCAACAACCACCGCCACGGTGACATCGGACCACCCCCCTTCTCTCAAGACACGCGTCGACACGAACGGCGGAGCCGGAGCTCGATTTCGTCCCGGGGAAAGACTGGACGACTGCCACCAGCCTACGAAACGGGTGTGACACCGATACCGAGGCGGATCACCGTCCCGGGCGGCACCGGAGCGTCACGACCGCTCGTCACGCCCGCATCGTGACGCAACGGCTCGTCGGCGTACCGTCCGGCGGATGGATGCCCACGAGCAGATCAGGCAGGTTACGGCGCGGTACGCACACGGGGTCGACCGCCTCGACGAGGCGACGATGAAGTCGGCGTACTGGCCGGAGGCGATCGACGACCACGGCGTCTACGTCGGCAACGCCATGCCGTTCTGCGAGCGGGTCGTCCGCACCCACACCCGCTTCCTCATGACGATGCACTGCAACCTCAACCACCTCATCGAGCTCACGTCCGACACGACGGCCACCGGCGAGATCTACAACGTCACCTACATGCACTCGGCCGCCACGAGCGACGACGGCGTCGAGCGCCGATACCTCGACACCTGGTGGGGCCGCTACCTCGACGACTACGAGTGCCGCGACGGCGAGTGGCGGATCATCCATCGGGTCTGCGTCCACGAGGTCACCAAGCGCGACGAGATCACGCAGCCGATCCCGATCGACGCCCACCTCTTCCGTCAGGGTTCCGCCGACCGGGGTGTCAGCGGCTGACCGCCGGCACCCGCAGGACGAGCATCGCGGTTCATCTCACTCGATGCAGTTCAGCGCGTCCCACAGTTCTGCGGGTACTCCGCCATCGCCACAGATCTCGGCCGAGCCCAGGTTCACGAGCACCCAGGTGCCGGTGTCCCACTTCGCCACGGCGAAGAATCCATCGGCCATCGGGTCGTCCGGCTTGCCCACCCACGTAGCCCACACATCGGCACAGCGCAGGTCGGTGGGGGTGATGCCCTCGTAGGGCGTCTCGGTCTCTTGCACGATGAGGTCGAGGTCACACGGCGGGATCGGCGCAGCGCCGACCGTCGTGGTCGCCGCCACCGTGGTGGTCACCTGCGCCGTGGTCGGTACCGCCATCGTGGTGACCGGAGCCGGTGCGGTGGTGGTCGCCGCTGGCGCGACGGGCGTGGTAACAGGCACCGTGGTGACCGCCGTCGTGGGGAGCGGGGACAGTTCGACCGCCGCAGTGGTGACATCAGACGAGGCGTCGGACCCGCCACACGACACCGTCACCAGGCTGAGGGACGCGACGAGTGCGGCGAACAGGCGAGTCATGACGGGCACAGTATCGGCACCGGTTCGCCGGTGGTCGCAACACGGGTCGCGCCGGAGCGCCGGTGGTGTGCGCTCAGTGATGGAACGCGACGGCGGCTCCAGGCACGGATCAGCCCCGGCCGACGAGATCGAGGGCGCCCACGATCTTCATCTCGGTGGCCGAGCGGGCGTCGAGGATGAGCTTCAGCTCGGCGACGCGGTTGGTGTCGGCCGCCGCGAACGCATCGTCGAGTGCGGCCGACAGCACGCGCGACGTTGCGTCGTACCACGACACCACGTCGTCGAGATGCAGCGACACCGGCCAGCCGACATCGGTACCGGTGACCGCGGCGATGGTGTCGGCCTCGTCGTGGATCCAGGCGATCTCGTGCGCGGAGCGAATGGCACAGCTCCGAAGGATCTGGTCGATCTGGCCGAGCAGCACCTTCACCGGCTCGCTGTGCACCTCGGGGAGCACACTGTCGCGCAGGTCGTTGGCGATGCCGCGCAGGACCTGCTCGGTGGTGGGTCGTGAGAGCATCAGGCCTTCTCCTCCGGAGTTGCTGCCGAAGCAGCCGCTGCCAACTGGTCGAACACGGGACCGAGGGCATCGGCGGTGGTGAGCCACATGCCGTGGCCGAACTGCACCGAGTTCATGTTGAACACCGATGCCATGAGCCGGTTCGTGCCACGTGCGTAGTCGGCACCGCCCTCGAGCAGCCGGCGCACCGTGCCGACGACCCCGAGGATGAGGAAGTACGCGACCACGGCCGGGTTCACCTGCAGTTCGCTGAGTCCGGTGAGCTCGCGGTAACGGGCACACATCTGCTCGCAGCCCACCTCGTCGAGCAGGTCTGGCGGTAGGACCTGCGCCACTGCCTTGAAGTACCCCATGTCCTCGCGGGGGTCGCCCACCGAGGCGAGCTCCCAGTCGAGGATCTCGAAGTGACCATCGGCCGTGATCATGAGGTTGGAGCTCTGGAAGTCGCCGTGGATCAGCGTGAGCGGCACCGGCACCGGACGGTGCGCATCGAGCCAACCCGCCATGTACCGCAGGATCGGCAGGTCCTCGACATGCTGATCGGCCGTGCGACGCCATTCGTCGATGCGCTTGGTGAGATAGGCGTCGTAGCTGTCGGGCCGCTCGATGGACGCCGGCAAGCGCTCGATGGGCATCGCGTGGTAGCTGGCAAGTGCTTCGGCGAGCCGGGCCGGCAAGCCTTCGAGCGAACCACCGGCAGCCGCGTACGGAAGGAACGAGTGCGAGTCGCTGAAGTCGAGCACGAGCGCCTTGGTCTGCAGGTGCTCGCCGGTGGCGTCGAAGAAGTGCGCCTGCGGCGTGCGAATGCCGTGCTCGTTGAGGGCACGCAGCAGGTGCCACTCCTGCTCGCGATCGGTGTGGATGAGGATGCGATCCTCCGGCGGATCGCCGCGCACGACGAGCACCCTGCGCCCGCCGTCGTACTCGACGACGGCGCGGGCCAGCAACCTGCTGTAGCCCCCGGTCATCACCTCGTACGAGCTGACCCTGATGTTGCGCCATTCCGGCTGTTGCAGAGCGAGGTACTCGCCCAACAGAGCCGGCATCGCTTCGGTATCGAGCACGATTCCCCTCATTCCTGCTCGGGTGTCGACGACTAGATCGTCGGCACCTCGACATGTCGGCCGAACACGCCGGCCATGGTGTTCATCATCTCGCCGAGTGTGGCATACGCCCGCGACGCCTCGATGAGCGTGGGCATCAGGTTCACCTCGGGGTCGGCGGCCTCGGTGGCGAGCCGCGTGAGCAACTCGTCGACCGCCGCCTGGTTGCGGTCGTGGCGCACGGTGTCGAGCCGCTTGAGCTGGCGCGCCTCGTCTTCATTGGTGATCTCGAGCAGTTCCATCTCGTCGTCGCCATTGCCCTCGGTGAAGCGCGTGACGCCCACCACGATGCGCTGACCGGAGTTGACCTTGCGCTCGAGGTCGTACGCCGAGTCGGCGATGCGACCCTGGAACCAGTTGTCCTCGATGCCCTTGATGCAGCCTTCGAGCATGGAGCCGCCGCCGAGATCGTCGAGGTGCGCGAACAGTTCCTCGGCCTGGCGCTCCATCTCGTCGGTGAGCTGCTCGACGAACCACGAGCCGCCCAGCGGGTCGGCCACGTGCGCGACGTTGGTCTCGTAGGCGATGACCTGCTGCGTGCGCAGGGCGATACGGGCCGACTTCTCGGTGGGCAGCGCGAGTGCCTCGTCCATCGAGTTGGTGTGCAGGCTCTGCGTGCCACCGAGCACTCCGGCGAGCGCCTCGATGGCGGTACGCACGATGTTGACCTCGGGCTGCTGCGCCGTCAGCGACACGCCGGCGGTCTGGGTGTGGAACCGCAGCTGCATGCTGCGCTCGAGTTGCGCACCGTAGCGCTCCTTCATCCAGCGGGCCCAGATGCGCCGGGCAGCGCGGTACTTCGCGATCTCCTCGAAGAAATCGTTGTGGCAGTTGAAGAAGAACGACAGACGCGGTGCGAACGAGTCGATGGGGAG
>JBBDMO010000019.1:0-8134 GCA_040878255.1 Ilumatobacteraceae bacterium | reverse complement strand
TGCGGGCGCCGCACGGGAAACGCAACGAGATCTCCGCCGGCGCGGCCGTGATCAACGGCAGGGTGATCGACTCCGGACCGAGCCGCGTTGCCGTGGCCGCCATGTCGCCGATCGTGCCGAGGCGACGCGCCGTCAGGGCGAGCTGGCGCCGCTGATGGATCGTCGATGTCGGTGTCACGGGCAGCACGGTCCACGCCGGTTCCGCCCGCGCACGCGGACCACGACGTGCTGCCTGCGTGAAGGTCAGATCGGGCGCGACACCACCGATGGAGTGACTGAGGGTTTCACGATCGGGGACCGCCCCGGGGCCATCTCGGCCCTGCGGGAGGTCATCGTCCGATTTGCGGACCAAAGTCCGTTTAGTGGTGGGCGAGGGGGGACTTGAACCCCCACGTCCTTTCGAACACTGGCACCTGAAGCCAGCGCGTCTGCCATTTCGCCACTCGCCCGAGTAAGCAGCGCAACGCTAGCAACTGCCGAAGGCGCGCCCAACCCGCGCGGCCACCGCCAGTACCCTGCAACTTCTGATGGGCATGCAATCGTTCGAGCGGGCTCTGGAGAATATGGTCGCGTCTGTGTTCTCTCGTTCGCGCAGCACCATCCGTCCCGTCGAGCTCGGTCGTCGCATGCTGCGCGAGATGGACGACCACCGCAGCGTCGACGTCAAGGGTCGCCGCATCGTCCCCAACCACTTCACCTTCCACCTCTCGGCCCGCGACCACGCCGGCTTCGCCGACATCGACCACGCGCTCCGTGACGAGCTGTGCGCTGCAGCAATCGAGTACGCGCAGGACGAGAACTACCACTTCGTCGGCCCGGTCAGCGTCGCCCTCGTCGTCGACACGGCGCTCAAGCCCGGCCGCATCGGCATCGCATCCCAGCTCTCCGAGGACGTGAACCCCGGCGCCGATCCCAGCAAAGCCGCCGCCGCCACGCAACCCGCTGAGCCGTCGGTGTGGGGTCCCGAGCCCGCGTCGGCCGGGCCGATCGCCGACCTCGCTCTCGCACCGCAGACCCCGGTGCCAGCGATCGCACCGCTCGTGATCCCCTCCTTCGTCCAGGCCGAACCCGCCGGCGTCGTCATCGACCCAGCGGCCAACCCGGCCAACCCGGCCAACCCGGCCAACCCGGCCAACCCGGCCAACCCGGCCATCATCCCGGCTGCCACCCAGGCAACCCCGGCGCCAACACGCGCAACCGGTCGCCTGCTGCTGCCGTCGGGCGAGCGTGTGGTGGTCGGCACCGACGTCGTCAGCGTCGGCCGTCTGCCCGAGTGCACGATCACCCTCACCGACCCGAACGTCAGCCGTCGCCACGCTGAGATCCGCCCCGGCGCGCCGATCATCGTGGTCGACCTCGGCTCCACCAACGGCACCAAGGTGAACGGCCTGCGCATCACCGGCGAACGGCCCCTCGTCGACGGCGACATCGTCAGCATGGGCGGCACCCACCTGCGGTTCGAGGCGACGTCGCCGCCGGCATGACGGACCAAGTCCTCGAGATCTTGAAGTACGCCTTCTTGGCGCTGCTCTACCTGTTCTTCGCGCGTGTCCTCTGGGCGGTCTGGAGCGAGGTGCGTGGGCCGCGGCCCGGCTCGTACCTCGCAGCACCGCGCGCCACCGAGTTCGATACGACCACACCGGCCGGCGTCCCCGTGCCACATCGCCCCAGGCGCGGACCGAAGGGCCGTGTGAGTCGCCTCGTGGTCATCGAACCCCGTGAGCGCAAGGGCGCCACGTTCCTCCTGAACACCGAGATGCGCATCGGCCGCACCAGCAACTGCGCGATCAGCATCCCCGACGACGCATTCGTCTCGCAGATCCACGCTCGCGTGTTCATCGCCGACGGGATGAGCTGGGTCGAAGACCTCGGGTCGACCAACGGCACCTACCTCAACGGCGAGCGCATCACCGACGCCGTACCGATCACCAAGGGCGACCGCCTCCAGATCGGCGCCAGCATCTGGGAGGCGAACTGATGGCCGCGCTCGCATGGGGTGCCGCCACCGACGCCGGCCGCATCCGCGACACGAACGAGGACGCCTACGTCGCCGAGCCGATGATCTTCGTGGTCGCCGACGGCATGGGTGGCCACCAGGCCGGCGAGGTCGCCAGCGAGCTGGCAGCCAACACGTTGAAGGACCGCCTCGGTGCCGGTGCACCCAGCGCCGACGTGGTCGTGGCCGCCGTGGTCGAGGCCAACGCACACATCTTCCAAACGGCACACACCAACGCCGCACAGCGCGGCATGGGCACCACGCTCACCGCCATCGCGGTGCTGCCGCCGAACGACGGTCGGCCCGAACAGCTGGCCATCGTGAACGTCGGCGACAGCCGCTGCTACCTCCAGCGCCGCGGCATGCTCGTGCGCGCCACCATCGACCACAGCTACGTGCAGGAGCTGCTCGCCACCGGCCACATCACCGAGGCCGAAGCCCGCAACCACCCACGCCGCAACATCGTCACCCGCGCCCTCGGCATCGAGCCCACCGTGCGCGTCGACTCGTGGCTGCTGCCCATCGTGCGCGGCGACCGCTTCGTCCTCTGCAGCGACGGGTTGGTCGACGAGATCGAGGACGGCGAGATCCTCCGCATCCTCAGCAACCACACCGAACCGCAGGAAGCTGCACGCGCCCTTGTCGCCGCCGCAGTCGCCGCCGGCGGTCGCGACAACGTCACCGTCGTGGTCGTCGATGTCGTCGACGGCGTCGACCCCGAATCGCTCGGTGACGACGCACTGCTGACCCAGGACGACTCGATGGAGATCACCGCCGTCCTCACCGACGCCGACCCCATCATCCACACCGCCGAGATGCCCGTCACGTACGGCCCGCTGAAACAGCAGATGGACCGCAAGCTCACCGCGCGCACCTTCGTCCTCATGCTGCTCGGCGCCATCGTGCTGACGGTGATGGTCACCCTCGTCGCCGTCGCACTCACGAACACCGAGAACGCGCCAGCACCCACGACCAGCACGACGTCGTCCACCACCTCGACGACGTCGACCACCAGCACCACGTCGACCACCGTCGCGCCCAGCACGACCGTCGACCCCGGGACGACGCTCAGCCCATGAGCACCTCGTCGCCGCTCGCCGCCGCACGCCGCAGCACCGAGTTCGGGCTCGTGGTGATGGCGGGGTGCATCACGGCAGCGGCGTACACACTCGCATCGCTCGGCAAGAACGCCGAGATCCCGCCGATCATCGTCCCGTTCCTCATCGCGCTGTTGGCGCTGATGCTGATCGCGTCGATCGCCACCCGCTGGCTGGCCCGTGGTGCCGACGCCACGCTCCTCCCCCTCGTCGCCCTGCTCCACGGACTGGGATACGTCGTCATCACACGCCTCGACGACCGCCTCGCCGGCCTCCAGACCACCTGGACCTTCATCGCCATCGCGGCCTACATCGCCACGCTCTTCGTCGTGCAGCGCACCGCCGACCTGGCCCGCTACACGTGGACCTTCTTCGTACTCGGTGCCGTCCTGCTCCTCCTGCCACTCGTGCCCGGCCTCGGCCGTTCGTTCGGCGGTGCCCGCATCTGGGTCAGCATCGGCCCGATCAACTTCCAACCGGGTGAGTTCGCCAAGCTCGCCCTCGCCCTGTTCTTCGCCGGATACCTGGCCGAACGCCGCGAGCTCATCGCCGCGAACACCTGGAAGGTCGGCCCGCTCCGCCTGCCGGAACCCCGCCACCTACTGCCGATTCTGCTTGCCTGGGCGTTCTCCGTCGTCGTCATGGTCGGCCTCAAGGACCTCGGCGCGTCACTGCTGTTCTTCGCCCTCTTCGTCGTGATGCTGTGGGTCGCCACCGAGCGGACGACCTTTCTCGTCCTCGGCACGATGCTCTTCGCCGGCGCCGCCTACATCGCGTGGAAGCTGTTCGACAACGTGCAGACCCGCGTCGCCATCTGGCGCAACCCGTGGCCGCAGTACGAGGGCCGCGGCTACCAGGTGATCCAGGCGATGTTCGCCCTGTCGAACGGTGGCGTCGACGGCACCGGCCTGGGTCTCGGCAGCCCGACCAAGATCCCCGAGGTCAAGAACGACTTCATCTTCGCCGCCATCGGTGAAGAGCTCGGCCTGTTCGGCGCCACCGCCATCCTGATCGCGTTCGTCCTCATCATCGGAGCCGGCTACCGCATCGCCGTCCGCGCCGACCGACCGTTCGAGAAGCTGCTCGCCACCGGCCTCACCACCATCATCGGCCTGCAGGCGTTCATCATCATCGGTGGCGTCATCCGGGTCGTGCCACTGACCGGCATCACGCTTCCCTTCGTCAGCTACGGCGGCTCGAGCCTGCTCGCCAACTACATCGCCCTCGCACTCCTCGTGCGGATCAGCGACTCCACCGCACGACGCCTCGGCGAGATCCCCGACGACCTCACCACCGGCGAACGCTGGGAAGCCCGACGCGCTGCACGCCGAGCCCGACGCAACCCCGCACCGGCGCTGCGGATCGTGCCCGACGAGGGTCGATGAACAGCAAGATCCGCCGTCTCGCGGTCGGCATGTTGGTGTGCTACCTGGCGCTGTTCGTGCAACTGAACGTCCTCACCGTCCAGCGGCAGGACGAGCTGTCCTCCGACTCGCGCAACGACCGCCAGACGGTCCGCGAGTTCAACAAGCCCCGCGGCGAGATCATCAGCGCCGACGGCGTCGTGCTCGCCCGCAGCGTCCCGGTCACCGACCCGAACGACGAGTTCAAGTTCCAGCGCGAGTACCCCACCGGCGTCCTCTTCGGCAACACCACCGGCTACCTCACCTACAACTTCGGCAGCACCCAGCTCGAACGTACGCAGAACGCGGTGCTCACCGGCACCACCTCCCTGCAGCAGATCAAGGCGATCCGCGACCTGCTCCAGGGCAGCGACGCGAGCGGGTCCGTGGTGCTCAGCATGCGCGCCGACCTCCAACAGGTGGCACGCGACGCGCTCGGTGATCGCGAAGGTTCGGTCGTCGTGATGGAACCCTCCACCGGCCGCGTGCTCGCGATGTACAGCTTCCCCAACTACGACCCGACGTTCATCGCCGTGCACGACACCCAGGCCGCCGCCGATGCCCTCGCCTTCCTGAACGCCTACCCCGGCAAGCCGCTGCTCGCCAACGCGTACCAGGAGCGCTACATGCCCGGCTCGAGCTTCAAGGTGATCACCGCCGGCATCGCATTCGAGAACGGCGTCACCTCGATGGACCGCACCTGGCCGAGCGAGACCGAGTGGGTACCGCCGCAGACCACCGACCCGATCCAGAACTACGGCGGCACCGCATGCGGCGGCACGATGGCCGAGATCTTCTACCGCAGCTGCAACATCCCCTTCGCCCAGATGGCCACCGAGCTCGGCCCGCAACGCATGGTCGACGGCACCAAGGCGTGGGGTGTGGGCGACAGGATCCCGATCGACCTGCCGGGCTCGGTCAGCAGCTTCTTCGGCGAGGTCGAGGACTTCACCGACCAGCTCCCCCTGCTGGCCATCGGCGGCTTCGGCCAGGCCAACGACACCATGGTGCCGCTCCACATGGCCATGGTCGCCTCCACCATCGCCAACGGCGGGACGATGATGGCGCCACACGTCGTCGACGTCACCCGGTACCACGACGGCACCGTGCTGGCCCGCACGAGCCCACAGATCTGGAAGCAGCCGATCTCGGGCCAGACGGCCGCCACGCTGAACACCCTGATGGTCGGCGTGGTCAACCAGGGCACCGGCCGCCCGATGCAGCTCGCCAACGGCATCCAGGCGGCCGCGAAGACGGGCACTGCGCAGTTGAACGCGACAGGCGAGACCGAGCGATCACACGCCTGGATCATCGGCTTCGCGCCGGCCGAGGCACCCCGCTACGCGATCTCGGTGATGCTGAAGGGCACCAACGCCGAGATCAGCGCCGGCACCGGCGGCAAGCTCGCCGGCCCCATCGCCAAGACCGTCCTCGACTACCTGTTCGCCTCCGAACAACAGCCCGCTGGGGCCGCGACGCCATGAGACCCCCGCGTGGATATCCTTCCCACCGCATCAGGCGCTCGTCTGCGCACCGAGAGTAGGACCGTCGTGACCGACCCCACCGAGCGAATCGTGCTGAACGATCGCTACGAGATCCAGAACCGCATCGGCCGCGGTGGCATGGCCGACGTGTTCCTCGCCCGCGACGTCCTCCTCGATCGACCCGTCGCGATCAAGGTGCTCTTTCCCGAGTTCGCCACCGACCCGAACTTCGTCGAGCGGTTCCGCCGTGAAGCGCAGTCGGCCGCCAACCTCAACCACCCCAACATCGTCAGCGTCTACGACTGGGGCAAGTACTCGAACACCTACTACATGGCGATGGAGTACGTACAGGGCCGCACCCTGGCCGACATCCTGAAGGCCAACGGCCACGTCAGCTCCGTGCAGGCCGCCGAGATCGCCAGCGAAGTCGCAGCCGCCCTCTCGTTCGCCCACCGCAACGGCGTCGTGCACCGCGACATCAAGCCGGCCAACATCCTGATCGGCGGCGCCGGCCAGGTGAAGGTCGCCGACTTCGGCATCGCCCGCGCCATGAACGCCGGCACCGAGAGCAACCTCACCCAGGTCGGCTCGGTCATGGGCACCGCCACCTACTTCTCGCCCGAGCAGGCCCAGGGCGCCCAGCCCGACCCGCGCAGCGACCTCTACTCCCTCGGCATCGTGCTTTACGAGATGGTGGCGGGCAGGCCGCCGTTCACCGGCGACAACCCCGTCGGCATCGCGTACAAGCAGGTGCACGACGCGCCCCAGCCGCTGAACCAGCTCGTCGCCGACGTGCCCCGCCCGTTCGAGGCGATCGTCGCCAAGCTGCTCGCCAAGAAGCCCGAGCTCCGCTACGCCGACGCCGACGCACTGCGCGACGACCTCCGTCGCTTCCGCGCCGGCGAACCGGTCAAGGCGCTCACGGGCATCACCCCCACCGGCCCGCCGCCCTCGGCCGTCGCCACCGGCACCCTGCCCCTCACCGCCGCCGTCCCCACCGCAGCCACCGCAGCCGCCGCGGCGTATGCGGCGCAGCGCACCACCGTCATGCCCGGGCAACGCCCGCCGGCACCGTCACCCCAGACCGCCCCGCTGTACGACGAACCGAACCGCAATGGCATGTACGCCGTGCTCGGCTTCATCGCTGTCATCGCCCTCGTCATCGGCGGCATCCTGCTCTACAACGCGCTCACCAGCGACGAGACCGCGCCCACCGCCACGGTTGGCATCCCGTCCGTGGTCGGCATGGACTACGACACCGCGCAGCGCACACTCACCGAAGCCGGTCTCGGCGTCGAACCCGTGGCTCAGGCCAACCCGGCCGACCCGAACGTGCCCGAGAACCAGGTCTGGCAGACCGACCCGGCCGCCGACACGGTCGTCCAGCGCGACTCGATCGTGAAGGTCTTCTTCGTCCCCGTGGCCGAGCCGCAACCGGTCCCCGACGTCACCGGCAAGAACGTCGAAGAGGCCAAGCGCCTCATCGCCGAGGCGAAGTTCGTCGCCGGTGAGGTGACCTCGGAGGCCAGCGACCTGCCCAAGGACACGGTCATCCGCACCGACCCGCCCGCCACCACGCTGACCAAGGTCGGCAGCACCGTCAACATCATCCTGTCCGGCGGGCCGAACACGCAGAACGTCCCCGACGTCGTCGGCCAGAACCAGGACAACGCCAAGCGCTTCCTCGAGGGCGAGCCGTTCCGGTTCGTCGTCAGCGTGCTGCCCGAGGCCAGCCCCACCGTGCCCGCCAACGCCGTCATTCGCACCGAGCCCGCTGTCGGCAGTGCGCTGGCAGCCGGCTCCCCCATCACGCTGATCGTGTCAACCGGCGTGCAAGAGGTGAACGTGCCGCCGGTCGTCGGCCAGACCGAGGCGGTCGCCCGGAACCTGATCACCTCGAAGGGCCTCACCGCCAACGTCACCTACGTGAACGTGCCCTTCGGTGACGCCAACGACGGCCGGGTCATCAGCCAGAGCCCCACCGGCGGCAACCTCGTGGCTCCGAGTTCGCCCGTCGGTCTGCAGGTCGGCCGAGCCGTGGCGGCACCCACCACCGTGCCACCCACCACCGTGCCACCCACCACCGCCGCGCCCACCACGACAGCAGCCCCCACCACCACAGCGGCGCCCACCACCACCACCACCCCCGGAAAC
>JBBDMO010000018.1:0-8145 GCA_040878255.1 Ilumatobacteraceae bacterium | reverse complement strand
GGGGGGCTACGATACCGGGCAACGAGACCGGCCCGCCTGGTTCGGGGGGCCGTTCACGATGCTCCGGGAGCAGGGCTCGAACCTGCGACACGCGGATTAACAGTCCGCTGCTCTGCCAACTGAGCTACCCCGGAAAGGGATCGTCAGAATATCGGCTCGTTCCGGCTGAAACACGCATGCCGGACACGCCGGTCATTCCGCCTCGAGGAACTCCTTGAGCTTCTGGCTGCGCATCGGGTGACGAAGCTTGGCAAGCGTCTTCGCCTCGATCTGGCGGATCCGTTCACGTGTGACACCGAATTCGCGACCGACGTCCTCGAGGGTCTTGGCCTGGCCGTCATCGAGACCGAATCGCATGCGGACGATCTCCTGCTCGCGCTCGCTGAGCTCGCCCAGTGCCTCTTCGACGGCTTGGACGAGCATCTTCTTGGTGGCCATGTCGGCAGGGGTGTCAGCGGAGAGGTCGGGCAGGAAGTCGGCGAGGCTCATGTCGTCCTCTTCGCCGAGGGGCGAGTCGAGCGACAGCGGGTCCTGACTGATCCGTAGGATCTCGCGCACGCGGTCCGGCGGGAGGCCGCACCGGTCACTCAACTCGTCGAGCGTGGGCTCACGCTCGAGTTCCTGGTGCATCTGGCGCTGCGTGCGCAGCACGCGGTTCATGCTCTCGACCATGTGCACAGGGATGCGGATGGTGCGTGCCTGATCGGCGATCGATCGGGTGATCGCCTGACGGATCCACCACGTCGCGTACGTCGAGAACTTGAAGCCCTTCGTGTGGTCGAACTTGTCGACCGCCCGCATCAGGCCGAGGTTGCCCTCTTGGATCAGGTCGAGAAACTGCATGCCGCGCAACGTGTAGCGCTTGGCGATGCTCACGACGAGACGCAGGTTCGCCTGGATCAGCTCGCTCTTGGCGTTCTGGCCGGCGCGCACGCTCCGCATGAGGCGACGCCGTTCGACCGTGTCGAGATCGGGGTTGTCGAGCTGCAGCGCCGCACGGTTGCCATCTTCGATCGCCTGGGCGAGACGGCGTTCCTCCTCGCCGTTCAGGAGCTCGACACGACCGATCTCCTTCAGGTACATCCGCACCGGGTCGCTCGTGGTGGTGACGCCCTCGGGATTGCTGGCCGCACGCGCCGTGCGTCGGCGACGCCGACGAGCGAGCAGCCCCTCGGTGTCCTCGGTGGCTGCGAGCACCATCTCGTCGGATCGCTCCTCGACGATGTGGAGCTCGACGAGTTCGTCATCGATCGTCTCGTCGATGGCGATGCTGCGTGAGCTGAGCTCGTCCTGCACGGTGGCCAGGACATCGCCGCTGAGCTCGACCTTGCGGAGTACGTGGGTGATCTCCTCGGCGTGCAAGACGCCGAGCGACTTGCCGCGCTCGAGCAGATCGGTCCACTCGTCGGAGTCGACGCCATCGAACGGCACACCGCCAGGTCCACGGGTGGTGTCGATGATCGGCTCGCCTCCCCCCTTGGTCACGTGCGCTCCTCACCCCGTTCCTCGAGCCACCCTAGCAAGACGCCCGCAGCGTCCTGGGCGGTGCCCGGTGAGTCGAGAAGCTCGAGCTGTTGCCTCGCTTCAGTGATGGCGCGGATGGCCTCGTCACCGAGAACTCCCGTGCTGCGCGACAGCTCGCGCCGCACTGCCGCGGCAATGAGATTGCACGCCTCGACGAATGGATCGGCGTCGAGGTCAGCCACTGCCGCACGTTCGAGCATCTCGCGCGCCTCGGGGTCAGCGGCATCGAGCGCCAGGCTGAGCGACCCACCGGTCTCGGCGAGGGCGACGAACGCGCGTCGTGCCACGTCGTCGGCGAACAGTGGCTCGACCAGCCAGTCGGCAACGTCGTTCCAACGCTGCAGCAGTAGCGACACGGCGACGAACTCGGCGTTCTCGGGCGCACCGATCTGGCGGCTCGGGGCGATGCGGACTCGTGCCGTGCCACCCCGCTCGGCGACGCGCACCAGGTCGTTGACCGGGAGGCCGACACGGGTGGCGACCTGACCTGCGTAGAGCTTGCGAACGTTCACGTTGGGGTGCTCGTTCACCACCATCATCGCCTGGTCAGCCATACGAGCCTTCTCTTCCGGCGACCGAGCGGGGCGACCGTCGAGCACACGCTGCAGGCGGAAACCGAGGAACGGCACAGCATCGTCCACCGCAGCACGCAGCGCATCGGGGTCGGTGACGCTGAGCTCACCGGGGTCCTTGCCGTCAGGGAATCGGGCGACATTCACCTGGACCTGGTACTTCTCCTCCCACTCGTAGAAGCGCTCGGCGGCACCCTGGCCCGCCTTGTCGGCGTCGAATGCCAGCACGACGCGGCTGGCGAAGCGCTTCATCATCCGCACGTGCTCCTCGGTGAGCGCTGTGCCACACGTGGCGACCGCGCGGCGGAAGCCGGCCCGGTGGAAGCCGATGACATCGGTGTAGCCCTCGCACACGATGACCTGGTCGGTGGCGACGATGTCGGCCTTGGCCCAGTTCAGCCCGTAGAGCGTCTTCGACTTCGCGTAGATGGGCGTCTCGGAGGAGTTCTTGTACTTGGCAGGGTCGGTCGATCCCGGCAGGATGCGGCCTCCGAACGCCACAGGGTCGCCGTTCTCGGTGTAGATCGGGAACATGACGCGGCCGCGGAAGGCGTCCTGCATGCGACCCGCCTTGTTCGTGAAGCCGAGCCCGACCTCGCGCAGGACCTCCGACGACAGCCCAGCCTTCGCCAGGCCGCTGCTGAGCTGGTCCCAATCGTCCGGTGCCCATCCGAGCTTGAAGTTTCGGGCGACATCGCCGGCGAGTCCGCGTCGGCGCAGGTAGTCGCGAGCCTGACGAGCGTCGGGCGAGTTGAGCAAACGCTCGTGGTACCAGTCGACGGCCAGGGCCATGGCTTCGACCAGCTTCTTACGACGCTGACGTTCCTTGCTCTCGCCGCCCGTGGTGTAGTTGAGCTGGATGCCAACCTTGGCGGCGAGCTGCTCGACAGCGGTGACGAAGTCGACGTGCTCGATCTCCTGCACGAACGTGAACACGTCGCCGGCGGCGCCGCACCCGAAGCACCGGTATCGACCCATCTCTTCGCGCACGTTGAACGACGGGGACCGCTCACCGTGGAACGGGCACAGCCCGACCCAGTTGCGTCCCACGCGCTTCAGCGCGACGTACTGCTGCACCACGTCAGCGATCGAGACCGTGGCGCGCAGCCGTTCGAGGTCGTCGTCCACGATCGCCATCGGCCGAAGGCTACCCCTGGCGTGTGACGTGCCCGGCCCTGTGGATCGCGGTCCCGTCCACTACTTGGTGTCGGTCTTGCCCTTGCCAGTGCGGGCCGCGATGACCGCCTGCGCCGACGCCAGGCGAGCGATCGGCACACGGAAGGGGCTGCAGCTGACGTAGTCGAGTCCCGCCTCGTAGAACAGCGAGATGCTCTCGGGGTCTCCGCCGTGCTCGCCGCACACGCCGAGCTTCAGGCCCGGCTTGGTCTGGCGGCCGCGCTGCGCACCGAGCTTGACGAGCTCGCCCACACCATCGACGTCGATGGTCTCGAACGGGTTGCGCTTGAGCAGGCCCTGCTCGAGATAGGCGGGCATCATCCGACTCTCCACATCGTCACGGCTGAAGCCGAACGTCATCTGCGTGAGGTCGTTGGTGCCGAAGCTGAAGAAGTCGGCCTCCTCGGCGATCTGGTCGGCGCGGATCGCGGCGCGAGGCGTCTCGATCATCGTGCCGATGGTGACCTTCGGCTTCTTCTTGAGGCCCTTCACAGCCGCATCGATCTCGGTCTGGACCCAACTGCGGGCAAGGGCGAGTTCTTCACGGGTGACCGTGAGCGGGATCATCACCTCGACGATGGGGTTCTTGCCCTTTGCCCGCAGGGCTGCAGCAGCGGCCATGAGCGCCCGCACCTGCATCGCGTACAGGCCCGGCTTGACCACGCCGAGGCGGACACCGCGGGTGCCGATCATGGGGTTGTGCTCGGCCCATTCCTCGGCGGCGGACAGCTCGGCCTTCTCGCGCTTGGTGAGGGTGCCTGTCGCCTGCTTGATGCGGAGTTCTTCCACCGACGGGAGGAACTCGTGCAGCGGCGGGTCGAGCAAGCGGACCGTGACCGGCAGGCCGTCCATCGCCTCGAGGATCTCCTCGAAGTCGGCCTGCTGCACCTTGCGGAGGTTGTCGAGCGCTGCTTCCTCCTCGGCCGGCGTGTTGGCGAGGATCATCTCGCGCACGACGGGCAGGCGGTCGGGCGCCAGGAACATGTGCTCGGTGCGACACAGGCCGATGCCCTCGGCGCCGAGGTTGCGCGCGTTCGTGGCGTCCTCGCCGGTGTCGGCGTTGGCACGGACGCCGAGGTGGCCCTTGCGGACGACGTCGGCCCACTTCAGGATCGTGTGGAACTCGGGCGGCGGTTCGGCGGCCTCGAGCTTCATCGCGCCGAGGATGACCTCGCCGGTGGTGCCGTCGAGGCTGATGACGTCGCCTTCGTTGACGACGACACTGCCGACGCTGAACGACCTGCCGCTGATCTTCACGGCCTCGGCGCCCACGATGGCCGGGGTGCCCCAGCCACGGGCGACGACGGCAGCGTGGCTGACGAGTCCACCGCGTGCGGTGAGGATGCCCTGGCTGACCATCATGCCGTGGACGTCTTCGGGGCTCGTCTCGTTGCGGACCAGGATGACGGCCTCGCCACGCTCTTCGGCGTTGCAGGCATCATCGGCCGTGAAGTACACCTTGCCGACCGCGGCGCCGGGCGATGCGGCGAGGCCCTTGGCGAGCACCTTGCCCTTCCCGGCGAACTGCGGGTGCAGCACCTGGTCGAGGTGTTCGGCGGCCACACGCATGATGGCCTCTTCCCTGCTGATCTTCCAGACGCCGGCCGGGCCCTTGGTGCCCTTGGTCATGTCGACGGCCATCCTCAGCGCTGCCGCACCGGTGCGCTTGCCGACACGGGTCTGCAGCATCCAGAGCTTGCCCTGGTCGATGGTGAACTCGGTGTCGCACATGTCCTTGTAGTGCGCCTCGAGCCGCTTGAAGATCTCGAGCAGCTCCTTCTTGAGCTCGGGGAAATGCTTGCCCATGTGATCGAGGTCTTCGGTGTTGCGGATGCCCGCCACCACGTCCTCGCCCTGGGCGTTGATCAGGAAGTCGCCGTACGGGACGTTCTCGCCCGTGGCTGCGTTGCGGGTGAAGCCCACGCCGGTGCCCGAGTTCTGGTCACGGTTACCGAACACCATGGTCTGCACGTTGACGGCGGTACCGAGGTCGTGGCTGATCTTTTCGCGCACTCGGTAGGCGATGGCGCGAGCGCCGTTCCAGCTGCTGAACACGGCCTCGACCGCACCGCGGAGCTGGTCGCGAGGCTTCTGTGGGAACGGCTTGCCCGTCTCCTTCTGCACGATGGCGAGGTACTGGTCGGCAAGCGTCTTGAGCGCTGCTGCCGTGAGCTCGGCATCGGTGGCGACGCCGGCCTTGTCGCGTGCGGCCTCGAGGAGGCTGTCGAAGTGATGACCGTCGACGCCCAGGACGATGCGGCCGTACATCGCGATGAAGCGGCGGTACGAGTCGTACGCGAAGCGCTCGTCGCTGGTGACGTGGGCGAGACCCTTCACGCTGTCGTTGTTGAGCCCCAGGTTCAAGACGGTGTCCATCATGCCGGGCATCGAGAACTTGGCACCGGACCGCACGCTGACGAGCAGCGGGTCGAACGGGTCGCCGAGTTTGCGGCCCATTGCCTTCTCGAGTTTGAACACCTGCTGTGCGATCTCTTCGTCGAGCTCGACCGGCCAGCCACCGCGGAGGTAGTCGCGGCATGCGTCGGTGGAGATGGTGAAGCCAGGCGGGACCGGCAGCTTCAGCACACTGGTCATCTCGGCGAGGTTCGCACCTTTGCCACCCAGGAGATCCTTGTACTCCATCGGGGGGCGCTTGTGCTTGTGTGAGAAGGCGTAGACGTACGGCACGTTTGTCGAGTCTAGGAGGTCACCGCGCCCGGACACCGGTTCCCTCCCCCGTAGGCTCCATGTTTCCATGGCAGGTTCGCCCGCGTTCCACCTGTTCCGGTTCCCGATCCACGTCAGGCCCGGCTTTCTGGTCTTCATCGCGCTCGTCATCGCGGTCAACGGCGGTGAGCTCGGTGTCTGGATCGCAGGGTCGGCCGCCGTGCTCACACTGCTCCACGAGCTCGGCCACGGCTTCGCCGCGCGGGCCACCGGAGCCGAGGCCGAGATCTCGCTCGACTTCCTCGCCGGCTACGCATCGTTCGTGCCCACCCGGCGGCTGAAGCGGTGGGAACGCGCCGGCATCTCGGTGGCGGGGCCCGCCGTCCAGATCGGCGTGAGCCTGGTCGTACTCCTACTCATGGGCGTGAACCCGCTCGACCGCACGTCCTACGCCGCCAGCGAGGCGGCGCTCGCGATCTGGTGGACCGGTCCGATCATGGGCCTCCTCAACCTCGTGCCCGTGCTGCCGCTCGACGGAGGGCACATCGTGCTCGCCGGACTCGACCGGGTGGTCGGTGATCATTCGAGGAAGGTGATGCTGTGGTTCAGCATCGGACTGACCTCGGTGATGGGTGTGTACCTCGTTCTGACGCCTGGGCTCGAGAGCATGGCCGTGTTCGTCCTGTTCCCGCTGATGATCCAGATCCAGATGCTGACGGCGTCGCGTTCGCACCGCCCCGCTCGCGGCCCGAACGCCGCAGCGGCTGCCGGCGAGGCAGCCGCATGGGCATCGGGTGACGTCGGCTCCATCCCGCCAAGCCTCGTCCCGTCCCCGTGGTTCCGAGCTGCCCAACAGGTGCGCCACGGCGAACCACAGGTGGCGCGAGATGTGCTGGTCGCCGACTTTGCCGACTCGTCCCCCGCGAGCTGGTGGCCACCCGATGCTGCATCGCTCGACGACCTCCGCACACTGGTGGCGCTGCTCCCCCGCCCGCTGCCCACGGGCCGGATCTACAGCGAGCACGTGCTCAGCAACATCCTCGTCCGCCTCGGTATGCACGACGAGGCCGCCGTGTACGCGGCCGGTAGCTTCGGTCGGCACCGCTCGACCACCACGGCCGCGGTGGTGGCGCGGGCGGCCAGCGCGCTCGGCGACACACCGACGGCGCTCGGATGGCTGCGCGCAGCGATCGAAGCCGACACCGACCCGAACGGCCTGGCGATCACGATGGATCATGCGCCCGAACTTGCTGCGGTTCGTCACGACCCGCGGTTCGTCGAGCTCCGTCAGCTCATCGAAGCCTGATCAGACGGGCAGCGCCGACCGCTTGATGTGAGCCAGCGCTCGCGTGCCCGCGACCGACGTGACCGACCCGATCTCGGCGCCGTCGCGGACGACCGGGTCACCCACGCGGGTGCCGGCCGCCACCGAGACGACCTGCAGGAGACGTGGCGCCGCCGCACCCCGGCTGTCCATGCGCTCGACGAGCTCCTGGCCGGGATAGCAGCCCTTGGTGAAGCTGACGGCCGGGCCGGTGATACCGGTCTCGGCCGGGATGCTGTCGCCCGGCTCGATCTCGGCGCCCATTGCCGGCCAGCCGGCCTCGATGCGTGCGGCCAGCAGGTCGTCGGGCGACCCGGCGGCCACATCGGCCGGTGGCCGCACGTCGGGGCCGAGCAGATCGACGCCCTGACCCCACGCGACGAGCCCATCGATGTCGGTGCTGCCACGCACCGCGATGCAGCGCCAGTCGAGCGGCTCGATCTCGGCCTTCACCCTGATCTTGAAGCGCTGCAGTCTGGCCACCATCACGTCGCCGAACCCGGCGTCCGTGTCGAGTACGAAGGTGTCGTCGGCCGTACGCCACACCCGCAGCAGCACATCGATCTTGCCCGCCGGCTGGAGCACGAACGACCACAGGCTCGCACCGACGGCCAGCGGACGAAGATCGTTCGACAGCTGCGACTGGAGATAGGAGGCTGCATCGGGACCCGCAACCTGGACGACATCACGGGGGTACTCGCACCAGAACATGGACCCAGTGTCGCACCCAACTCGCCCGACCGTCGTGCCACACTGGGAGCGATGGCAGACATCGAACGCCTTGCGACCACCACCTCGGCCAGCATGCATCGCACCGTCGTGCGCCTCGGCAATCTGGCCGCGGCCACCCTGGTCGTCACAGCCGCCGTGGGGATCGCCACG
>JBBDMO010000017.1:0-8158 GCA_040878255.1 Ilumatobacteraceae bacterium | reverse complement strand
GGCTGCGACGACGACGACTGCGGCTGCGACGACGACGACTGTGGCTGCGACGACGACGACGACGACCGGGCGGCCGACGACGACAGCGACAACGACGACAGCGACAACGACGACGTCATCGACCACCACGACCGTACGCCCGGTAACCATGACCACGATCGTGGGCTCGGGTGGCCCAGTGGTCGCGACCATACCGACCTCGGGTATCACGCTGCCGAAGACCGGTTCGTCATCGATGCCGGTGATCGTGTGGGGCGTGCTGCTGCTGGTATTCGGCCGGATGGCCATGCTCCTCGCCAAGCCGATCACCGTGGTGACCGACCGCCGCAGCTGATCTGCTTGGGTCGTCAGGGCCGCTGTGATACCACCACACCGGCGGAGGTGAAGTCCCCGATCCACGAGTGGGTGGGCAACGGCTCGGTTGCCTCGGTGACCGAACCGTCGGGCATCACCAGGTACAGGTTGTCCGACGATCGGGGCGCGCAACCCGTGTTGGTGGTCGCCGCTACCACGGCGCCGTCGTTGTCGAGCGTCAGCAGGGCGGTGGCCGGGACGGTGACCGTGAGGTTCTGACCGGTGCCCCCGGCAGACTCGTCCGACATCGATGCCGGTGTCGGCCGATCGCATCTGACGCGCTCGACGAGTGTCGACGACAACGGCGTCGCATCGACGACGGGGGAGTCGGCGTGCGCCATCGCCCCGAAGATCAGCACCCCGCTCGCCAGCGCCGTCGCTGCGATACCGATGCCGATGTGTGTCGATCGTGCCATGTTGATGAACCCATCCATCCGTGTCGTCGGTGCACGGATGTCTTCGGCCCAGGCGATGCCGGTGTTGAGAGCAGGCTCTTTCAAGCTTCCTCACGAAACCGTCTGGACCGTCACGGCGCGAGACGACTGGTACTGTCATGATGCCTGCCACTAGTTCGTGGCTGTAACGGTCCCGGAGGAACACACCATGAGCACCGACACCCCGACCCGCCTCATCTCCGACATGCGCGGCGTGCGCTACGGCGAGGTGCTCACCGTGTCGGTGGGCGACGCCGGGGGCCTGACGGCCGAGGTGTGGGGCACGCAGATGCTGAACGACTGCCCGCAGGAGCTGTGGGAGACCCTCGACCCCACGACCATCGCCAGCGAGATGGGCGCACTGTTCGTGAAGCTCAACGGGCCGCGCCACTGGATGCTCGACGGCCTCGGCACCAAGGTTGCCGTGGTCGAGCCGGTGCTGCGCGAGTTCAACGGGCTGCTCACCCGACGCATCGCAACGGTCGACCTCGGCAGCGAGCCGGCGACCGTTCCCTACACCGAGCGCCACGTCAACCGCGGCGCGGTCTTCTTCTTCGACGCCGGCAAGGTCGTGCACGAGCTCGTGAACCCCGAGGGCACGGCGTACGTCATGCAGGCCTACTGCATCGGTGTCGACCCCACGCTGACGCAGGAGAACCTCGTCGATCTCGGCGACCGCCTGGCGCTTCCGGAGGGTTGGTCGTTCCGCACCCGGGTGCTCGACGCCGAGCTGGTCGTCGACACGACGGCCACGGTGGCGACGATCGTGCAGGACGAGCTCGAGAACACCTACACGCTGCCGTTCTGACCGATCAGCGCGGCGGGTGGGCGCGATAGTCACTCCCTGACTAATGTGCGAGCCATGCTGCTCCGTTGCATCGTTGTTGGCGGTGCTGCGCTCGTTCTCACCATGTCGGTGTCCTCGTGTGGGTCGGACTCGCCCCCGCCCAGCGCGGCCGGCGGCGTGACCGGCACGATCGTCGTGTTTGCGGCGTCGTCACTCACCGACTCGTTCACCGAGATCGGTGCCGCCTTCGAAGCGACGCACCCTGGAACGAGCGTCTCGTTCAACTTCGCCGGGTCGGGTGATCTGGCCACGCAGATCATCCAGGGGGCGCCCGCCGATGTGTTCGCCTCTGCCGCCGAGAGCTCCATGACCACGCTCGTCGATGCCGGTCAGAACGCTGGCGCACCGGTGGTCATCGCCCGGAACACCTTCGAGATCATCGTCGAGCCGGGGAACCCGACGGCGATCGTGTCCGTGGCCGACCTGGCGAGGCCCGACCTGGTCGTCGTGCTGTGTGCCGAGTCCGTGCCGTGCGGGGCAGGCGCTGCAGCCGTGCTGGCGAAGGCAGGTGTGGCCGTGACACCGAAGAGCTACGAGGAGAAGGCGAAGGGCGTCGTGACGAAGGTGACGGCCGGTGAGGCGGACGCCGGCATCGTGTTCGTGACCGACGTGCGTGCCGCCGGGACGTCTGCGACGGGGGTCGAGATCCCGACCGACGTGAACGTGATCAGCCGGTACCCGATCGTGGTCACGAACGAGGCCCCGAACCCGGTCGCGGCACGTGCCTTCACAGACTTCGTAGCCGGACTGCAAGGGCAGGCCGTGTTGGCGTCGTACGGGTTCCTCGCACCGTGAGCCACCGAACCCAACGTGGCCGACGCGTGCGGTTGCCGCTGCCGGTCCTCGTCTTGGCAAGCATCGCGGTCCTGTTCTTCGCACTGCCGCTGGCGGGGCTGGTGTGGCGAGCACCGTGGTCGCACGCATGGGAGTACCTCACCGACGACGCGACTGTCACTGCGCTGCGGCTGTCACTGATCTGCTCGCTGTGGGCGACGGTGCTGTCGGTGGTGTTCGGTGT
Source organism: Ilumatobacteraceae bacterium (assembly GCA_040878255.1). Taxonomy (GTDB): domain Bacteria; phylum Actinomycetota; class Acidimicrobiia; order Acidimicrobiales; family Ilumatobacteraceae; genus VFMC01. Next base: position 5,505 of record JBBDMO010000017.1, on the reverse strand, counting down.
GCCCCTCGCATGGGTGCTGGCTCGGGTCGAGTTCCGCGGGCGGTCGGTGGTCCGTGCGCTGTGCACCCTGTCGATGGTGCTGCCACCGGTCGTCGGTGGCGTGGCGCTGTTCTTCGCGCTCGGACGACGCGGCATCGTCGGGCAGTACCTCGACCAGTGGTTCGGGATCCGGTTGCCGTTCAGCACCGCAGGCGTGGTGGTCGCCCAGACCTTCGTCGCGATGCCGTTCCTCGTCATCACGGTCGAGGCGGCGCTGCGCCAACTCGACCTGCGCTTCGACGACGCGTCGCGCACGCTCGGTGCGTCGCGGTGGTACACGTTCCGGCGGGTCACGCTGCCCGCGATCAGACCTGCGCTCGCCGCTGGGGCAGTGCTCGCTTGGGCCAGGGCGTTGGGCGAGTTCGGCGCCACGATCACGTTTGCCGGCAACTTCCCCGGCACCACGCAGACCCTGCCGCTGCAGGTGTACCTCTCGCTCGAGACCAACCCCGAGCAAGCGATCGTGCTGGCGTTGCTCCTGATCGCGATCTCGTTCGCCGTGCTCGTCGGTCTGCGCGACCGGTGGTTCGGGCGCGGTGTCTCGCCGGGCGAGGTCGCATGAGCCTCTCGGCCGTCATCGGCCTGCAGCTCGGCACGCTGACGCTCGACGTCGACCTCGAGGTGCGCGCCGGTGAGGTGCTTGCGCTGCTGGGCCCCAACGGTGCCGGCAAGAGCACGACGCTGCGCTGTCTGGCGGGTCTCGCACCCGTCGACACAGGCCGCATCGTCGTGGACGACGTCGTGCTCGACGATCCATCGGCCGACGTGTTCGTCGAGCCAGAGCACCGGTCGGTCGGTGTGGTGTTCCAGAGCTACCTGCTCTTCGAGCGGATGACCGTGCTCGAGAACGTCGCCTACGGCCTGCGTGCCCGCCGCGTTCCGAAGGCCGAGGCCCGGCGCCGGGCGGGGGACTGGCTCGAGCGTGTGGGTCTCGGCGGCTACGCCGATCAGCGGGCCGGCGCGTTGTCGGGCGGCCAGGCTCAGCGCGCGGCACTGGCGCGGGCGCTGGCAACCGACCCTCGCGTGTTGCTGCTCGACGAACCGCTCGCCGCGCTCGACGCAGGCACCAGGGGCACGGTGCGCCGTGATCTGCGTGGCCACCTCGAGACGTTCGATGGGATGTGTGTGATGGTGACCCATGATCCGGTCGACGCCTACGCGCTGGCCGACCGCGTCGCGATCCTCGACGGTGGTCGGGTTGTCCAGGTGGGCACGCTCGCCGAGGTGACCGCGCATCCTCGGTCGCGTTACGTCGCCGACCTCGTCGGCGTGAACCTGGTCAGCGGCACGGTTGCCGACGGCGTGCTCACCACGCCCAGCGGCGCACGGGTGGTCATCGCCGACGCGCCTCCTGGGCCGTCCTTCGCTGTCATCCGACCGCACTCGATCGCGCTGGTGCGCGAGGTTGTCGCGACGAGCGCCCGCAACACCTGGCCCGGCACGATCGCCGGTGTCGACCGGCTCGGTGACCGTGTGCGCGTGACGGTCGACGGTGCGCTGCCGCTGGTGGCCGAGATCACCGTGGCTGCGCTCGATGCGCTGGGGCTGCGCCCTGGCGACGAGGTCCACGCGTCGGTGAAGGCCACCGACATCGAGGTGTACGCGGCGTGAGGGGCGGTGAGGACCGCTTGCTGCTGGGGGAGTGGGCCTGCCTCGGCATCCTGCACGCCGGACCGAGCCACGGCTTCGCGGTCGCGGCGCGCCTGAAGCCCGGTGGTGACATCGGCCGGGTGTGGTCGCTGTCGCGGGCGCTGACATATCGGTCGATCGACCAGTTGACAGCGCGCGGGTACGTGCAGCCGGTGGCCGAGGAACCCGGCATCGCCGGGGGGAATCGCACGATCCTCGATGTCACGCCGACGGGTCGCGCCCAGTTCGGGCGGTGGCTTGCCACACCGGTCGCGCACCTGCGCGATCTGCGCAGCGAACTGCTGTTGAAGCTCGTGCTCGCCGACGTGTGTGGCATCGACGTCCGACCCATGGTGGACGGCCAGCGCGCCCACATCGTCGCCATGGCCGATCTGCTCGCGGCGCAGGTCGATGACGACCCGGGCGACGTCGTTGCGCTGTGGCGCAGCGAGTCGTCGAACGCTGCCCTCCGCTTCCTCGATCGCCTCCCGTCCGGCCGGTGACGATCAGCGTCTCACCATCGTGGTCGAGGTGCCGTCGGGGCGCACCTCGGCGAAGCCCAGCGACTTGTAGAGCCGCACCGCCACCGCGTTGTCGGTGGCGACGCTGAGGCTCATGACGGGGTGGCTCGCCAGCAGCACTTCGAGCATTGCCCGGCCGAGGCCTCGACCGCGGTGCTCCGGCAGCACAGCCATGCTGAGCTCGGGGATGTCGGCACCGACGAATCCGAACCCACCGTCGTCGGGGGGCAACCGGCGCACCCAGGCTGCGCCGAGTCGTCGGCCGTCCTGATCGCAGGCGACCACCGCGTCGTCGCCCTCGAGTGTGCCGAAGCCGGCCAGGTAGTGCGCGATCGCCGGGTCGTCCAGGATCGATTTTGGTGGCGGCTCGTGTCCGTCTGGGACGTGGATGGCGGTAAGGAGCATGTCCCAGAGGAACGGCACGTCGTCGGGGACCCATGCGCGCAGCATCACGGCCCGACCGTACCGCGACGGACGCATCGGGAGGTGGTGGCGATGACCACGATGCCAGCGGTGTTCGTCGGGCACGGGAGCCCGCTCGGCGTCGTATGGTGGACCGGTGATCAGCCCGTCAGCACGTCCGAACACTGCCCTCATCGTCATCGATGTGCAGACCGACGTGGTTGCCAACGCCCACGAGCGAGATGCGGTCATCGGCAACATCGCCACCCTCGTCGACCGGGCGCGCGCCGAGCAGGTTCCCGTCATCTGGGTGCAGCACAGCGATGGCGAGTTGGTGCAGGGCAGCCAGGGCTGGGAGTACGTGCCCGAGCTACGGCGTCACGACGCCGAGCCGGTGGTGCACAAGCAGTACGGCGACTCGTTCGAGGACACCACGCTCGAGGACGAGCTCGCCCGGCGCGACGTCGGCCGGCTCATCGTCACCGGCGCGCAGACCGATGCGTGCATCAGGGCCACGCTGCACGGTGCGTTCGTCCGTGGTTACGAGACGGTCCTGGTGGGTGACGCACACACCACCGAGGACCTCTCGTCGTACGGCCTGCCGCCGGCCGACAAGGTCATCGCGCACACGAACACGTACTGGACGTGGCAGGCCGCGCCGGGCCGCACGGGCAAGGTCGTCGCTACCGCATCCGTCGACTTCGTGGCACGGCTTGACGGGTAGGGTCGGCCGCATGAGCGATTTCAACCAGCAGATCATCGACGAGTTCCGGGCCAACGGTGGCAAGGCGGCGATGTTCGGTGATGCACCACTGGTCATCCTCCACACCATCGGCGCGAAGAGCGGTGCGGTCCGAGAGATCCCGCTCGTCGCCCTCGTGCAGGACGACGGGCCGTACGTGTTCGCCTCGAAGGGCGGTGCCACGACGAACCCCGACTGGTACTTCAACCTGCTCGCCACCCCCGAGATCGACGTCGAGGCACCCACCGAGACCTACCGTGCCCGACTCGTCGAACTGCCGGTCGATCAGGGACAGGCGAAGCTGCACGAGCAGGCGGAACTGATGCCGCAGTTCGGTGGCTACATCACCACGGCTGCCCCGCGGCTCATCCCCGTGTTCGCCATCGAGCGGGTCTGACCGATCAGCCGATGCGGTTGCACACGGTTCGAGACGGAAGCGGCGAGCCGCCGATCGTGTTCATCCACGGGTTGGGCACCTCGGCAGCCACGTGGACGGCATGCATGGCGCTGCTGCGCGACCACCACGCGGTGGTCGCGGTCGACCTGCTCGGCCACGGTGGATCACCCGTGCCGGACGATCCTGCCGAGTACACGCGTGACCGTGCGCTCGTCGACCTCGACGAGGTGATCGCCGATCTGCCCGGTCGGCCCATCCTGGTGGGCCACTCGCTGGGTGGCTATCTGGCGCTCGCACATGCGGCCACGCGGCCCGGTGTTGCCCGCGGCATCGTCGTGCTGAACACCGGACCGGGCTTCCGCGACCCAGATAAGCGCGAGGCGTGGAACGAGCGATCGCGTCGCAACGCACACCGCTTCGGCGTGCCGGTGCAGGCCGCCACGCTGAACCTCCAGGAAGACTCCGTCGTGATGGATCGTCTCGCCGAGATCGCGACGCCCACGCTGGTGTTGGCAGGCTCGCTCGATCGTCCGGAGTACACCTCGTCGGGGCAGTACCTCGAGCGCAAGATGCCGTCGGCGCGACTGGTGGTCATCGACGGTGGCGAGCACTCGATGCACGAACAGACGCATGCCGCCGATGTGGCACGCGAGATCGAGTCGTTCATCGCCGGCCTCGGCTGAGTCGATCCGCCGCCGACCGGGCGTCAGCCGGGTGGCACCATGAACGGGCGCAGCTCACTGAGGTTGCGGCCCTGCGCCTCGAGGCCCTCGGCGACGAAGCGGTCGATGAGGCGATGGAACCCGCGCAGGCGGGCCTCCTGGTAGAGCCCGAACGACACACCCTGCGCGCCGCGGCTCTTCAGCCCCTGCTGCACGCGGGGCAGGTTGGCCATGTCCTGCTCGAAGACGGCCGAGAGGCCACCCATGCCGGTCGCTTCGCTCCACGCCTGGTCAAGCGTGAGGCGCTGCGTCTCGGCACGTTCGGGCCGGGGCTGGCCCGCTGGCACGGGCGCGGTGCGCATGACGTCCATGAAGCAGGTGTCGGGCGTGGAGCCCGGCCGCCACCGGTAGACGAGGGACTGGCCGACGCCGGCCCAGGGGGCGAAGGCAGGGAAGAGGTGATACAGGATGGCGTCGAGGACCTCGGCGTCAGACGTCTCGTCGAGGTCGATGCCCATCCGCTCGCTCATCGCGGTGCGCATCACGTCGGCCATGATCGGCCGGGCGGCAGTGCCCTCGGGGATCGTGACGGACCCCTTCGGGGCCCGCGACGAGAACTGGATCTGGGCATCGGCCACCTGCTGCTCGGTGATGCCGCTCATGTGCGGGCTGCCGACGCCGAACGAGTTCACGAAGCGCGTCACGTAGGGCGAGTCGGGCCAGACCGAGTACTCGCTGTTCGTGTCGGCGCAGTACTCGAGGATCTGCGGGTGCGTGGCGATGACGTGGTACGCCTCGCTGAAGGCCTCCATGCAGACCTTCCAGTTCGCCGGGATCTCCTTCACGGCGTGGAACACGACGTACCGGTCGGCCATCGCGAAGTCGCTGCCGAAGTGCTCGATGAGCTTGTCGGCGTACTGCTCGAACGGGATCGGCTCGGGGTCGAGGTTGACGAACACGAAGCCCTGCCAGGTGGCGACGGCCGCCTCGGGTAGGCACGAGCGCTCGGGGTGTTCGCGGATCTGGGGGAAGTCCCAGTCGGCGGGCACCTCGGCCAGGTTGCCCTCGAGGTCCCAGCGCCAGCCGTGGAACGGGCACCGGAACGACCCGACC
>JBBDMO010000016.1:0-8216 GCA_040878255.1 Ilumatobacteraceae bacterium | reverse complement strand
GCCGCGGCATCATCTCGGCCGGGGTGACCGTTCGCCCCAGCGGCGCGGCGGCAATGCGATCGTCGATGAACGAACGGATGCGAGCGACGAGCCCCGCAGGGATCGCGTCGGGGCCGTGCAGCATCAGCTCACTCGGGGGTGACGTAGGCGGCGGTGATGCCACCGTCGATGATGAGCGACTGTCCGGTCATCCAACTCGACTCGTCGCTCGCCAGGAACAGCGCCCCGTTGGCGATCTCGATCGGCTCACCGAAGCGGCCCATCGGGATGTGGACCAGACGGCGGTTGCGCTTCGCGTCGTCGCTCAGGAACTTCGCGAGCAATGGCGTCATGATCGGCCCGGGGCACAGCGAGTTGGCACGAATGCCCTGGCGTGCGTAGATGACCGCGATCTCGCGGGTCATCGCCAGCACGGCACCCTTCGACGCGGTGTAGGCCACCTGCGGCGTGGCGGCACCCATGTGTGCCACGAACGATGCAACGTTGATGATCGAGCCGCCGCCGCTGTTCTGCATGGCGGGGATCGCGTACTTGCAACCGAGCAACGTGCCGAGGACGTTGATGTCCATCGTCTTCTGGTAGGTCTCGATGCTGGTGGTGACCGGGTTGTCGTCGTCGCCGAGCATCACACCCGCGTTGTTGTAGAGCACGTGCAGGCCACCGAACGTCTCGACTGCATGGTCGACCGCGTTCTTCACCGACTCCTCGTCGGTGACATCGCAGTTCACGTAGGTGGCCTCGCCACCGGCGGCGGCAATGGCCTCGACCACCTCGTCACCGTCGCTCATGTCGGCGATGACGACCTTGGCGCCCTCCGCTGCGAACCGCTCGGCGCCCACGCGCCCGAGCCCCGATGCTGCACCAGTGATGAGGGCGACCTTGCCCGCGAGACGTGTCATGGCGCCGAAGGTAGCCGACGGGTCAGACTGATCAGGAATGACCGACACTGCCTGGCGAGTGCTCACCTGGAACCTGCGTGGCTCGGCGTCACCCGACCTCGACGTCGTGGCCGACGTCATCAGCTCGTACGCCCCCGATGCCGTCGCACTGCAAGAGGTGCGTCGCGCCCAGGCCGCCGCACTCGGAGCCAGGCTCGGCTGGCACCACACCTGGGCGCGCAAGCACCACCCGTACAGCCCGCTGGCGCCGTGGCTCACCGAGGGCCTGGCGATCGTGTCGCCGCATCCGCTGGCGAACGTCACCCGCCGCTCGATCGCACCCGGGGTGTCGACGTGGACGTATCGCCACCGCATCGTGCTCGCAGCCACCGTGCAGCGCGACGCAGAGACCGTCCGCCTCTACGACACGCACCTTGCGTCGGGCGGTGGTGCGGCCGACGAGCGCATCGCCCAGGCTGCGCGAGTGGCCGCCCTGATCAACTCGGAGAACCCCCCGATGGCCGTCGCGGCCGGCGACCTCAACGACGCCGGCGAGATCGAGGTCGTCCGCGAGTTCCACGCGGCAGGCCTGCGCGACCCCGGCGGTGGCCCGACGAACCCGTCGATCGCGCCCCGGAACCGTCTCGACCACGTCCTCGTCCCCGAGGCGGCGCGCGTCGTCGAACAGCAGCAACCCGACGGCGGCGAGTGGTGGTGGGCGATCAGCGACCACGTCCCCGCCCTCGTCGCCTTCACCGTGGCGAGCTGAGCTAGATGCGCTCCCAGTAGCGGCGGAGCTCCCAGTCGGTGACGCTGTGGTTGAACGATTCCCACTCGGCCTTGGCCATCGTGAGGATGTGGTGGTGCACGTCGTCCCCGAAGCACTCGCGGGCGATGGCCGATCCTTCCCACAGCGCAATCGCATCCGGCAGGTTCCACGGGATCCGGTCGATCTCGGGCGCTTCGTAGCCGTTGCCGCTGAACGGCTCGCCGAGGGGCAGCTCGTGGCGGATGCCGTACAGGCCGCCGGCGAGGGTGCCGGCGAACGCGAAGTACGAGTTGGCATCGCTGCCGGGGATGCGGCACTCGACGCGGGTGCCCTTGCCGTGACCCACCAGCCGGTAGCCGAGCGTGCGGTTGTCGATGCCCCAGCCGATGCCCGTCGGTGCCCACGACCCGAGCTGGAACCGCTTGTAGCTGTTGATCGTGGGGGCCCACAGCAGGCTGAACTCCCGTGCCGTGGCGATGAGGCCGGCGAGGTAGTGCTGGAACAGCGGGCTCATGTGGTGCGGGTCGTCGTGGCCGCCCTCGAACAGCGCGGTCGAGCCGTCGAGGCTCCACAGGCTCGAGTGGATGTGGCACGACGAGCCGGTGTCGTTGAAGTCGGGCTTGGCCATGAAGGTGATCGACCGCCCGTTCAGGTGGGCGATCTCCTTCGCTGCCGTCTTGTACACGCTGTTGCGGTCGGCCATCTCGACGGCGGTGGTGTAGTCGAGGTTGATCTCGTGCTGGCCCTTGCCGGCTTCGCCCTTCGAGAACTCGACGGGCACACCGGCGGCCTCGAGGCCCCGGCGGATCTGGCCGAGGATGTACTCGTCCTTGGTGGTCTGGAGGATGTGGTAGTCCTCGACCCATGGCGAGTGCGGGGTGAGGCCGCGATAGCCCTTCTCGTGGGCCTCGTCGTAGGTGTCCTTGAACAGGAAGAACTCGATCTCGCTCGCAACCATCGGCAGGAAGCCCATCTCATGGGCGGCATCGACCTGGTGCTGCAGGATCGAGCGGGGCGCCACCGGGATCAGCTCACCGGTGTCGACGTCAAGCAGGTCGCACATGATCATCGCCGTCTTCTCGACCCACGGAATGATCCGCACCGTGTTCCAGTCGGCGCGAGCCAACATGTCGCCGTAACCCTGCTCGTAGCTGGTGAAGCGGTAGCCCGGCACCGGGTTGTTGTCGATGTCGCAGGCGATCAGGTAGTCGCAGTTCTCGGTGCCGTCGTCGGCAACGTGGTCGAGAAAGAACCGGCCGGTGGTGCGCTTACCAACGAGACGACCCTGCAGATCGGGGAACACCATGAGCACAGTGTCGATCTCACCCGACCGGATGAGCGCTTCGAGATCGTCCCGGGTCACCTGCACACGTGTCGACATGGCAGGTGACTGTAGATCGCCGAAGCGATCAGGCCTTCTTCTTCGCCGGCTCCTTGGCGGGCTTCAGCACGCCACGTGCCAGCGCGTCGTCGAGGTACCGCTCGGCCTCTTCGGCACTGACCTTGAGCGCCGGGGCGATCTCTGAGATCAGGTTGATCCGGGCTCGGTCGTACATCGTCCGCTCGGCCGCCGACAGCGACGCATCACGGTTGCGGGCGGCCAGGTTTCTGACCACCTCGGCCACCTGGTACACGTCGCCGCTCTTCAGCTTCTCCTGGTGGTTCTTGAACCGCCGGCTCCAGTTGGAGGGCACACGGGGGTCGGCCTTGGCCAGCACCGACACCAGGTCCTCGAGTTCGTCGGCCGAGACCGGCGGGCGCACGCCCACCTCACTCGCCTTCGCCGTGGGCACCGACAGCATCATCTCGTTGATGACCGTCTTGAGGATGAGGTACTCCTGCGTGCTACCGAAGGCCTCCATCTTCTTCGTCCCCATGACGATGCAAGCACCGTGCTGGGGGTAGATGACGGTTTCGCCCTTCTTGAACTTCACGCAACAACCTCACAGGTGCAACCAGCCGGGAACGACCGTGACTCCGGTCAAGACAGGGTAGGGCGAGCGAACCAGAATCCCTCCCGAGATGCACGACCCGGGCGGGTGGGACGACACCGACGACGACTGACCACCGTATCGGCGCGATGCTGTGCCGATGTCCACCTTCGGCTTCTCCTCCACCACCGACGACGTGCTCGACGGTGTCGATCTCACTGGCACCCACGTCGTCGTCACCGGCGCGTCGACCGGTCTCGGCGAAGAGACCACGCGAGCGCTCGCCGCGCACGGCGCAAGCGTCACGATGGCTGTCCGCGACACCGCACGCGGCGATGCTGCGGCCGAGCGCATCCGCGTCGGCGTCCCCGGTGCGCAGCTCGAGGTCAGCCAGGTCGACCTCGCCTCGCTCACCAGCGTTCGGTCCTTCGCCGAGCGCTACCTCGGCGAGCGTGATCGCACCGACGTGCTCATCAACAACGCGGGCCTGATGGCGTGCCCACAGGGCACCACGGTCGACGGGTTCGAGCTGCAGTTCGGCACCAACCACCTCGGCCACTTCCTGCTCGGCGTGCTGCTCGCCCCCACCCTCGTGAACGGTGCGCCGTCTCGGCTCGTGTCGCTCAGCTCGCGCGGTCACGCCTTCGCCGACGTCGACCTCGACGACTGGAACTTCGAGCACAGCGCATACGAGCCGTTCGTCGCATACGGCCGGGCGAAGACCGCCAACGCACTCTTCGCCCTCGGCTTCCAGCAGCGCTTCGGTGACCAGGGTGTGCTGGCGCTGTCGGTGCATCCCGGCGGCATCCACACCGAGCTCGGCCGGCACATGACGCGCGAGACGATCGACTCGCTCATGCAGCGCGTCGCCGCCAGCGGCCGCGAGTTCGCGTGGAAGACGATCCCGCAGGGTGCCGCCACATCGGTCTGGGCGGCCACGTCACCGGACCTGCTGGGCCACGGCGGCTCGTACCTCGAGGACTGCTCGGTCGCCGAGGTCGGCGACGACGAGTCATCGAACTCCGGCGTGCGGCCCTACGCGGTCGACCCGGTCCGAGCCGACGCCCTGTGGAGGCTGAGCGAACGCCTGGTCGGCATCGCCTGACAGCGGCGCGTCACTCCGCAGCGCGCTCGACCAGGATGGCGGTGACATCGATGGTCTCGCCATCGCGCAGGAGCGTGAGGGTCAGCTCCGTACCGGGCCCGCCACCGCGGATCTCGGCGATCAAACCGCCCTGGCCCGCCACGGGACGTCCATCGACTGCGACCACCACGTCGCCGACCTCGATGCCTGCGTCTGCGGCGGGACTGTTCGCGGAGACCTCGACGATGAGGGCACCGGAGCCCCCGTCGGTGCGGTCCTCGATCGACACCCCGAGGAAGCCGGCCTTCAGTTCCGCGCCATCTTCGGCGGCGCGCAACGAGTCGATGCGGCCGAGCAACGTGCGAGCCGAGATCGAGAAGCCGACGTTGCTGACGGCACGGGTGGAGTTGCTGGTCGCGACGGCCGTGTTGATGCCCACGACCTGGCCCTCGGCGTTCACGAGCGGGCCACCGGAGTTGCCGGACGAGATCGCTGCATCGGTCTGCACGAGGCCTCCCAATGCGCCGTTGTCGGTGACGAGCGTGCGGTCGAGCGCCGACACCACACCGGTGGTGACGCTGGGGCCGCCGTCGAGGGCCAGTGCGAACCCGATGGCAACCACCGGCTCGCCGACACGGATGTCGTCGGGGGCGGCGATGGTGGCCGCCGGCAAGTCGGTGGCCTCGATGTGCAGCAGGGCGAGGTCCTGGCCGGGATCGGTCGCGACCACTCTGGCCTTGCGCGGCTCGGTCTCGCCCACCAGGCGCACGCGCACCTCGTCGGCATCGGCGACCACGTGGGCATTGGTGATGATGTCGCCGTCGGCCGTCACGATGACGCCGCTGCCGGTGCCGATCAGCGTGCCCTCCCGCAGCGACGCGATGGTGACCACGCTGGGACCAACCCTGTCGGCGACCGCCTCGACGTCGAGTGCGCCGACGAGGACCGTGTCGTTGTCGTTGTCGTTGTTGGCGATGACCAGCGACGACGACGAGCCGCTGCCGCCGCCATCGTCGTCGACGAGCGATGCCCCCACCACACCACCGACGCCGCCGGCGACGAGCGTGAGCGCAGCGACCGCCGCAACGACCGGCCAGCGCCGGCTGCGGGGGGTCGCGGCATCGACGATCGTCGGGCCGGGGGTGGGCGCAACCGGCGGTGGAAACGAAAACGGGGATGGGGACGGGCTCGGCAGCATCTCGGCGGTGTCCATGCCCATGAGTATGGAGCCGGACCGGTCCCTGGATGCCTCACCCCGGTTGGAAACCGGTGAGAAAGAGCGCCCCCGGAGAGACTCGAACTCCCAACCAACGGGGTAGAAACCCGCTGCTCTATCCGTTGAGCTACGGAGGCGGAACGTCGACAGCCTACGCGACGCCGAGCAGCTCTCGACGGAGCAGGTCGAGCGCAGTGATGACGCTCATCTGTCGCATCTGATCGCGCAGCCCCGGCAAACGGAACGACCGGGTGATCGTGCGGTCCGGCAGCGCCACACCGACGCAGAGCATGCCGGCCGGCATGCCGTCCTGCTCGGCCGGTCCGGCCACCCCCGTGAGCGACACCGCGACGTCGCTGCCCAGCAGCCTGCGCACACCCTCGGCCATCTGCTGCGCCGCGCGCTCGTTCACGACCGGGCCCTCGTCGACGTCGAGCAGGTCGAACTTCACGTCACTCGCGTAGCTGACGACCGCACCGCGCAGGGTCGCACTGACGCCGTCGACATCGACCAGGCGCGACGTCACCAGGCCCCCCGTGACCGATTCGGCGAGCGCCAGGGTCCACCCCCGCTGCTGGAGCAGATCGACCACCACCCGCTCCATGGTCTGACCGTCGACTCCGAAGACCTGCGAACCCAGGATGTCGCGGATGCGAGCCTCGACGGGAGCGATGATTGCCTCGGCCGCATCGGTGGTGGCCGCCTTGGCGGTCAGGCGCACCTTCAGCCCCTCCCAACCACTGGCCAGGAACGCGAGCGTGGGGTTCCCTGCGTGGTCGAGCTCGTCGATGATGCCCTGCAGCCGTTCGTTCAGGCCGCTCTCGCTCTCGCCCCATGTGCGCAGCACGCGGCTGACGATGGTCGTCGGTGTGCCAGTGCGCGACGCCAGGTCGGGCAGCACCGCCCGCTGCAGCATGTCCTTCATCTCGTGCGGCACACCGGGCACCGCATAGATCACCTTGTCGACCCCGTCGATCTGCAGCGGACAGATCAGGCCGGGTGCCGTGCCCCTGGTCTGGTGGATCAACGTGGCACCGTCGGGCACTTGGGCCTGGCGCAGGTTGTTCTCGGCCATCGGCCGGTTCCGGGCGGCGAACAGCCCGCGGATCGTGTCGGCCACCTGCTCGTCGTGGTGCAGCCCGACCCCCATGACTGCGGCAATCGCCTCGCGGGTCAGGTCGTCGTGGGTGGGGCCGAGGCCGCCGCACACGATGACCGCATCGGCATCGGCCAGCACCCTGCGGAGCACGTTCTCGATGCGGGCGAGGTTGTCGCCCACCTTCACCTGCAGCAGCGAATCGATGCCGTGGGCCGCGAGCTGCTCACCGATGTGCGAGGAGTTGGTGTCGATGATCTGCCCGAGCAGCAATTCGGTGCCGATCGCGACGACGTCGCAGCGCATCGTCAGCCGACCTCGGTGAACTGCCGCGCCGCCCGGTTGCCGACGTGCGCACGCCACAGGTACTGGCTGCCGCTGATGAGGGCCAGCGCTACCGAGACCCACAGCAGACCGTTCCACAGCCACTTGCCGTCGTCACCGGCGGTGAGCGGCGCGATCGCGAAGCCAACCGACAGCTGCTGGGTCACGGTCTTCCACTTCGCGATCTTGCTCGCCGGCACGCTGACACCCTTCGCGCCAACGAAGGTGCGATACAGACTGATCGCAATCTCGCGCGCCGCAATGATGACCACGGGGACGACCCAGTAGATGTCACGGCTCACCAGCGTGAACATCGCGCCGAGCACGAGAACCTTGTCGGCCAAGGGGTCGAGGAAGGTCCCGAACGTGGTGATGCCATGGCGTCGGGCCAGGTACCCGTCGATCCCATCGCTCGAGCACAGCACGAACCACAGCGCAAACGCGACCCACGCGCCGGAGGCACCCGGCGTGGCAGGGATGAGCCAGAACATGAGCGGGGCGATGAGGACGCGCCCGACGGTGACGAGGTTCGCCCAGGTGGCGATGGCGGAGGGCTCGACCGGCATGTCGCTACTCCGCCGTCGGCTCGGCGATCAGGTCGGGGCCCATCGCGTCGATGATGCGGACCTCGACGAACGTGCCGGGCACCAGGTGGTCGGGCACCTCGATGATGCCGTCGATCTCGGGGGCCTCGCGGTGGCTGCGCGCGGTGCCCGGCTCGTCGATGAGCACGGTGGTGGTGGTGCCGATCAACTCGTCGCGGCGGCGCGCGGTGATGTCGTCCTGCATCTCGCGCAGCTCGGCGAGCCGCTCGCCCATGAGGCCCTTGGGCACCGCTCCGTCGAGCGTGTACGCGTACGTGCCCTCCTCGGGCGAGTACGAGAAGAAGGCGCACCAGTCGAGCTCGGCCTCCTCGAT
>JBBDMO010000015.1:0-8340 GCA_040878255.1 Ilumatobacteraceae bacterium | reverse complement strand
CACCCACACGTTGCCAAAGCGCTGTCCCGGGAGTTGGCCGCCCACCACGAGCTGGCGAACGCGCTCGACCGACACACCGAGAAGGTCGGCCGCGTCAGCCAAAGGCAGGAGCTCGGACATCGCAGTAATATATTGGAGTTCTCCAAGATATACAAGTCCCGTCATTCATCCACGGTGGGCCCTACCGGATCGCTGTCGGGGGGGCAACCCCGCTGAGCTGGGCTCTCTAGAGAGCGGGTGACGGGAATCGAACCCGCGTTCTCAGCTTGGGAAGCTGATGTTCTGCCTCTGAACTACACCCGCGTCGACGGTGCCGAAGCACCGCGTACAACGCCCGACAGAGTACCGCCGGGCACCCGCTGTCCGCATGCGCAGAAATCGCTCGAGATCGCGACTGGTGGTGCCGATGAACCAATGTGACCGTTCGGCCCCTCCGTCTCGCCATTGCGATGGCACTCGTGCTGGCCGGCCTCCGGTGGATCATCGACTCGAACCCGTTGTCGGGCCCGGTCGTCCTGCGCCTCTCGGCGACGCACGGCATCCACACCAACGACTGGCTCACGTTCGTCCTGTGGGCGGCCGCCCTGGTCGTAGCGGCGCCGTCCGTGCTGTCGTCGCGGCGTTCGGTCGAGCTGCAGTTGCGTCGAGTCCGCTCCTGACCCAGTCTCTGCGGGAGCACCGGTCACACTAGGTTGGCGGCGTGATCCTCTCCGACCGCACGCTGCGCGAGCAGCTCGCCGCCGGCCGCATCGTCATCGACCCGTTCGACGAACGCTGCATCCAGCCGTCATCGATCGACGTCAAGATCGGCAACTTGTTCCGCGTCTTCCGCAACCACACGTCGCCCATCATCGACGTGAAGCAGCGACAGGAAGATCTCACCGAGCTGGTCACCATCGCCGAGGACGGCGTGTTCATGTTGCATCCCGGTGAGTTCGTGCTCGGCAGCACGCTCGAGCGCGTGGCGGTGCCCAACGACATGGTGGCCCGCATCGACGGCAAGTCGAGCCTCGGTCGCCTCGGCCTGATCATCCACTCGACCGCCGGTTTCATCGACCCGGGCTTCGATGGTCACATCACGCTCGAGCTGACGAACATCGCCACGTTGCCGATCACGCTCTACCCGAACATGAAAGTCGGCCAGGTGAGCTTCATGATGATGACCACTCCGGCCGACCACCCGTACGGCAGCGGCGCTCGCGGGTCGAAGTACCAGGGGCAGCGGGGTCCCACCCCGAGCCGCTACTGGGAGAACTTCGAGGAACCCCAGCAAGGCATCTGACCAGGTCGTCGGCCTGGGACGAATCGCCCGCCCAGCGAGCGCGCGCTCGTACGCAGAGATACTGTCCGCCTGACGTAACCGGATGTTCGTCGGTTGCGTTGCACGGCACGACGTCGTGCGGCACCGGGGAGGCGCGATGCGCAGCAGGACACGTCGAGCAGGAACGATCGCCGTGGCGATGTTGGCCGTGACGATCGCCGGTTGCGGCAAAGGATCGTCCGAACCCTCCGAGGCCGACCTGCTCGATCCGACCAAGAGCCCGTTGGCGAAGCTGATGGGGTACGACATCTCGCCGGCCGAGCAGAAGGTCGAGCAACTCGCAGTCGAATAAGCTATCGCCGACTGCATGAAGGACGAGGGCTGGAAGTACGAGCCGCAGGACTACTCGTCGATGCCTGGCGGCTCGACGTGGCAAGACGAGTACGCCGAGCAGATGGCCGACCCGGTCGCCTACGGCGAGAAGTACGGCTACGGCATCGTGCGCCAGAACGATCTCAGCGATGAGATGAACGAGTCGGGCAGCTACGAGTCCTACGAGGACCCGAACCAGGACTACATGAACTCGCTCTCGATGGAGGAGCAGCAGTCGTACCAGGAGGCGCTGTTCGGCAAGCAGAACATGATGCCGGTCGACGAGGGCGAGGAATACGTCCAGCCGCCGATCGAGGAACAGGGGTGCTACGGCAAGGCGTCTGCGTCCGTCTTTGGCGACGCGATGTCCGACCCCGACATCCAGGCGACGATGACGGACTACTTCGAGGACCTCGAGAATGATCCAGACATCGTGGCTGCCAACAAGGTGTGGGCCGGGTGCATGGCCGACATCGACCAGAGCTACGAGTGGAAGACGCCCGACGAGATCTGGGAGGACCTGTACAACCGGCTCAGCGAGGCGCAGGGCTACACGTTGACCGAGCAGGACGACGGCTCGATGATGCAGGACACGCCGCTCGATGCCGACGGCAACTACGTCGAGCCGGTTGTCGACGAGGGCATGATCGAGCAGCTCCGCACCGACGAGGTGGCGATCTGGAAGGACGATTACAGTTGCTTGGGCGAGGCCAAGATCCTGCAGGTGCGTCGCGACCTCGAGCAGCGGCTCGCGGACGACCTCCTCGAGGAGTTCCCCGACCTCGGCGACAGCTGATGACCGACGATTCCAAGTCCGCCAGCGGCAGTCGACGGACGAAGATGGCGATCGGTGTCGTCGTGATCGCTGTTGGTGCGGCAGCCATCGGCGTCGTCGCCGGCCGCCAGCTCCAGAGCCCGGCCGATGCCGCCGCCGAGGCAGAGGCACCGGAGGCATCGCGCATCACCGTGCCGGTCGAGAAGCGAACGCTGGTCTCGCGTCTCATCGCCAACGGTGACGTTCAGTACACCGAGCCGACCAACCTTCGCCTCGCCGGTGCCGTTGGCGCCAGCGGTGGCGCGACCCAGATCGTCACCAAGGCACCGGAACCGAACACGCCGCTCGCCGAGGGCGATGTGGTCATGGAGGTGTCGGGCCGTCCGGTGTTCGTGTTCCAGGGTGCGCTGCCCACCTACCGCCCGCTCGAGCCGGGCAGCACCGGCCCGGACGTGCTGCAGCTCGAGGAAGCGCTCACCCGGCTCGGCACCTTCGGTGGCACACCCGACACCACCTACGACGGCGGCACCGAGTCGGCGATCGATCTCTTCTACACGAATGCCGGCTACGCCAGTGAGGGCCCCACCGACGACCAACGTGTGCGACTCCGCGCCGCCGAGAAGGCAGTCTCCGACGCGAGGAAACAGGTGTCGTCGGCGCAACAGGACCTCGCGAAAGGGGGCGAGACGCTCACGCCGTCACAGCTCCTCGGCCAACAGCAGCAGCTGCAGGCCGCTCGCGACGCAGTGCCGGCAGCGCAGGCGGCCGCCACCCGTCGCAACGACGACGCCGTGGCCGCCGTCACCGCAGCGACGACCACCAGGGACCTCGCCCTCACAGCACGAAACACTGCCAAGACTGCGAAGGATGCTGCCTCGGCACCCGGTGCCGTGAACCCCGACACCGGCCTGCCGTACACCAACACCGAGCTCGCTCTGATCAGTGAGGTCCTGGCCACGCGTGAGGCGGCTCTGGTCGAGGCAGAGTCCGCCCTGCGGGTCGCCACATCGGCCCGTGACCAGGCCGCCACCGATGGGACGAAGGAGATCAAACAGGCGCAGGATGCTCTCGAACTCGCCGAGCTCACCTATGCCGAGGCGATCGCCCCGAAGGACACCAAGCTGTTGCAGGATGCCGTGCGAACTGCGCAGGAGTCGCTCACGCAGGCCAACGACGATTTGTTCGAGGTGCAGGCCGAGGTCGGCACGAAGATGCCTGCGGGTGAGATGCTGTTCCTGCCCGAACTACCGAGCACGATCACATCGGTCAGCACCGTGGCGGGGCAAGCGCCGGCCGATCCGTTTGCCACGGCCTCCGGCACCGAGACCACCATCCAGGGACGCATCTCGGCCACCGATGCCGATTTGGTGGTCGTCCCGTCTGACGTCGACATCGAACTGCGCGATGCCGACATCGTCACCACAGGCACGCTCACCGAGATCTCGAAGCCCACGACCGACAGCGGCAACGGCAACAACGGCGGTGGCTTCGGTGGCAACAACGGTGGATCGAACGACGATGGCAGCGGGCGGCTCGTGATCATCGTCAAGCCCGCAGACCCGGCGGCGCTGGCCAACTTCATCGGGTTCCCGGCCCGCATCACCATCACCGTCTCGTCGACATCGGGCGAGGTCCTGGCCGTGCCCGTCGCAGCGATCTCGGTAGGCGCCGACGGTGAGTCGCGGGTCGAGGTCGAGCGCTCCGAGGGCGACGGACCGGACGCCACCGAGATCGTGAAGGTCACCGTCGGCCTGACCGCCGAGGGGTATGCCGAGATCACGCCGATCGCGGGTGGCCAGCTCGACGAGGACGACCGCGTGGTGGTGGGTCAGGACCGGAGCGGCGGGTGACGATCGTGCACCCGGTGGTCGTGCTCGATGCCGTGTCGCGAGTGTTCGACAGCGACCCACCGGTCGAGGCGCTGAAGGACGTGCACCTCGTCGTTCAGCGCGGGGACCACGTCGCGATCATCGGGCCCAGCGGGTCCGGCAAGTCCACGTTGCTTAACGTGCTCGGCCTCCTCGACCGACCGACGCACGGCCGGTACCTGCTCGACGGCATCGACACCGCAGTGCTGTCCGATTCCGGCCGAGCGGCCGAGCGTGGTCGCCGCATCGGGTTCGTGTTCCAGAGCTTCCACCTCCTGCCGTACCGCACGGTCGAGGAGAACGTGATGCTCTCCGAGCTCTATCTCGGCACCTCGCGCAAGGACCGCCGTCGACGTGCCGTCGAGGCGCTCGACCGTGTCGGCCTCAGCCACCGCCGCACCTTCGAGCCGATCCGGCTGTCGGGCGGCGAGCGGCAGCGCGTGGCCATCGCACGAGCCCTGCTCGGCGAGCCGAGCCTGCTGCTGTGCGACGAGCCCACCGGCAACCTCGATTCGAAGAACACCGATTCGGTGCTCGGCCTGTTCGACGAGCTGCACGCGCAGGGCATGACCCTCCTGCTGATCACCCACGACAGCGACGTTGCCGGGCGCGCTCGCCGGCGCGTCCGCATCGTCGACGGCGAGCTGGGCGAGGTCGCCTGATGACCGTCGCCGACATCATCGAACCGGTCGACGCCGAGTTCGCAGACTCCGAACCCGTGGTCGTCGGCCGCCCTCGGCTGCGCATCGTCGACCTGATCGACGAGACCCTTGCCGGAGTCTTCGCCCGGCCCGCTCGGGCAGCTTTGACCACCTTGGGCACCGTGCTCGGTATCGCGTCACTCGTCGCCACGCTCGGCATCTCGCGCACCGCCGGCAACCAGATCGTCGGTCGCTTCGACGAGCTCGCCGCAACGCAGGTCACCGTCAAAGCACGCACATCGGGTGGGGGGAGCAGTAGCAGCGGGTCGAGCAGGCGTGCCCCGCTACCGTGGAACGTCGAGCCACGACTCGACCGTCTGAACGGCGTCGTCGCTGCCGGTGCCGTGGCCGAGGTGTCGAGTCCTGGGTCGGTGCGCACCGCACCGCTGCGCGACCCCGAGAACATCACCGAACAGCTCGTACCCGTGTATGCGGCGTCGGTCGGCTTCCTCGACGCAGTGCGTGGCGAGATCGTCAATGGGCGCTGGTTCGATCAGGGCCATGTCGATCGCGTCGACCGGGTGGTCATCATCGGCACTGATGTCGCCGACCAGTTCGGCATCACGCGCCTCGACGCACAGCCGGGCATCTTCATCGGTGATCAGCTCTTCACGGTGATCGGCATCCTGTCCGAAGCACCGCGCGACGAGGGTCTCGTGGGCAGCATCATCGTGCCGTACACCGTCGCGCAAGAGCGGTTCGCCACCACGACGCCCGAGCGCGTCGTCATCGAGACCGACATCGGCGCCGCCCAGCTCATCGCCGGCCAGGCCGCTGTCGCGCTGAGCCCCAACGCACCCGAGGGCCTCAACGTCACTGCACCACGCGACCCCAAGCGCACGAAGGACGCGGTGCAGAGCGACGTCAACCAGTTGTTCCTGCTGCTCGGCCTGATCTCGCTGGTGGTGGGCGCGATCGGCATCGCGAACGTGACGTTGGTGACCGTGATGGAGCGGACCGGCGAGATCGGCCTGCGCCGAGCGCTCGGAGCGGCGCGGCGGCACATCGGACTGCAGTTCCTCGC
Organism: Ilumatobacteraceae bacterium; assembly: GCA_040878255.1. Classification (GTDB taxonomy): domain Bacteria; phylum Actinomycetota; class Acidimicrobiia; order Acidimicrobiales; family Ilumatobacteraceae; genus VFMC01. The sequence continues at coordinate 2,339 of JBBDMO010000015.1, read as the reverse complement.
CGAGTCGACCGCCATGGGCCTGGTGGGCGGAATCATCGGAGCGAGCGTCGGCATCCTGGTGGTCGTCGCCGTGGCGAGCAGCCGCGAGTGGACCCCCGTGCTCGACCTGTGGCTCCCGCTCGCCGCTCCGTTCGCCGGCGCGCTGGTCGGTCTGATCGCAGGGCTCTATCCGAGCATCCGTGCCGCCCGCATGGAACCCGTCGACGCCCTCCGGGCCGGCACCTGACCGGAAGTCCGGCCTGACGTGAGCGTCACGCTCACCTCAGGCCGCAGTTCCGAGGGGCCGCCAGTGCCGGCCGCTCCACAGCATGCCCAGCACGACCGCACGTTCCTCGACGACCTCACGCAGTCGCCGCTCGGTCGCTGCGGAACGGCCGAGGTCGGCGCCCGTCACGTACTCGGTGTGCCAGTCGACCGCCAGCAGGCGGTCGTCGCGAGCCGCATCGCTCGCTGCCGCAGTCGAACCGCCATGGAACCGGGCACTGTGCGCTTCGAAGGCCAAGCGCAACTCGGGCACGGCGAAGTCGGCACGAGCCACGAACCTGCCGCCGTGGCGGATCTCGTGTTGGCGCACCACGCCACGCACGCCGGCGCGCTCGAGGAGCCGCTCGAGGCGACCTTCGAGCGGTGACTCGAGTGGCTTCCCGCGCCTTGCCGCATCGTCGACCAGCGCAAGGAGGACGCCGGTTCCGGCTTGGCCCGGCCGGTGCAGCCGTTCGGCCGTTTCACGCAATATCCGGAGGCTGACCCCGCGTCGCCAGGCGCCGTTGAACGCCACCTCGACAACGCCGGGTGGCGCCGCCGAGCCGAGGTCGGCCAACGTGCGCGGCACGGTGGTGCAGCGAATGCCGTCGACGACGGTGATGTCACGAGCATCGAGTGGGCCCTGTCGGATCACCAGCCCGTCCATCGCGATGCGTCTCCTCCCGACGGTGATGACCTCGCGCGGACCCTCGGCGCATCCGTCCAGCCGGTGGAGGGCGGCGCCGGACAGGTGCCCGGCCACCACCGGTGCCCCGCCGACGGAGGTGGCGATCGAGAGTTGCTGCCGCCAGGTCCTGGGTGCGCCAGCAAGAACCAGCACGCCTGGCACTGGTTCGTCGACGACACCGTCGTGCAGGAGTCGAGCGATCACCTGGGGGCTGAGCCCGAGAACGGCGGCCTGGCGTCGGTGGATGGCACCGTGGCGAGAGGCTGCGAACTCGCCGACGGCACCCACCAGGGCACGGGCGAACACCTGGCGGAGAGTATCGGTGACCGCCCCGAACGCGACGAAGTCCGGCCTGACGTGAGCGTCAGGCTCACCTCAGACCGGACCTCGGAAGGGCGAACCGCTATTCGCCGGCGACGGGGGTGAAGGGTGACTGCTGGGCGGACAGGGCCCGCTCGCCGGCTTCGATCGCGTCGAGGAGGTGGATGGCGATGTCGGCGACCTTCACCTGGTCCTCGTCCTTGCCGGCTGCCTTCACACCGTCGTCGAGCATGATGTAGCAGAACGGGCAGGCGGTGGCGACACGGGTGGCGCCGGTCGAGATCGCCTCGGCGGCACGCTCGTCGTTCACCTTGGTGCCGATCGACTCCTCCATCCACATGCGGGCGCCGCCGGCACCGCAGCACATGCCCTTGGTGCCGTTGCGCTGCATCTCGACGATCTCGATGCCCTTGATGCTGCCGACGACCTTGCGGGGTGCCAGGTACACGTCGTTGTGGCGGCCGAGGTAGCAGCTGTCGTGGTACGTGATGCGCTCTTCGAGCGAGGCCTGGCTGACGTCGAGCTGACCCGACTCGATGAGGTGCTCGAGCAACTGCGTGTGGTGGATGACCTCGTAGTGACCGCCGAGCTGCGGGTACTCGTTCTTCAGTGTGTTGAAGCAGTGCGGGCACTGGGCGATGATCTTCTTCACGCCCATGCCGTTCAGCATCTCGACGTTCGGCATCGCCAGCATCTGGAACAGGTACTCGTTGCCCGAGCGGCGGGCCGAGTCACCGGTGCACATTTCGGACGGGCCGAGGATCGCGACATCGATGCCAGCACGCGACAGCAGCTTCGCCATCGCCTGGGTGACCTTCTTGTTCTTGTCGTCGAACGAGCCGGCGCACCCGACCCAGTAGAGGTACTCGGCCTGCAGCGCCTCACCCGGATCGACGACGGCGACGTCGAGGTCCTTGGCCCAGTCGGCGCGCTCGCCCTGGTTCATGCCCCACGGGTTGCCCTGGTTCTCCATCGCCCGATAGGCGTTGCCGAGCTCGGCGGGGAAGTTCGACTCCATCAGCGACAGGTAGCGCCGCATGTCGAGGATCTTGTCGAGGATCTCGATGTTGACCGGGCAGATCTCGTC
>JBBDMO010000014.1:0-8377 GCA_040878255.1 Ilumatobacteraceae bacterium | reverse complement strand
ATCCCCGACGTGCCCACCGTGCACGCCGATCGCGAGGTGAAGCGCTGGTGGGCCGACGAGGTTGTCGGCCACCTCGACGTCACCGTGGCAGAGATCGACGGCACCGTTGTCGGTGTGATGGTGCTCGACGCCGGCAGTGCGGGTCGCGGCTGGATCGAACAGCTCTACCTCGACCCGGCATGGATGGGGCGGGGACTCGGCGCGCAGTTCGTCGAGCGCGCCAAGGAGCGCTTCAGCGCCGGCATCGACCTGTGGACGTTCCAAGTGAACGAGCGCGCACAGCGGTTCTATCAGCAGCAGGCCTTCACCGAGGTCGAACGTACCGATGGCCGAGCGAACGAGGAGCGAGCGCCGGACATCCGGTACGCCTGGAACCCCTGAGAACGGATTGCTGCCGGGCGCAAGCAGTATCGTTTCCCTGTGCTTCTTCGGCGATCCGCTGCGACGACGTCGGGTACGCACCCGTGGTGGCGCGATGCCGTCGTCTACCAGATCTACGTCCGCTCGTTCAGCGACGCGAACGGTGATGGCCGAGGTGACCTGGCGGGCGTCATCGAACGACTCGATTACCTCGCGGAACTGGCGATCGACGCCATCTGGCTGACCCCCTGTTATCCGTCGCCGCAGCTCGACCATGGCTACGACGTCAGCGACTACTTCGACATCGAACCGATGTACGGCGACCTGTCCACCTTCGACCACCTGGTCGCTGCGGCGCGCCAACGGGGCATTCGCGTGCTGATGGACGTGGTGCCGAACCACTGCAGTGATCGCCACGGCTGGTTCCAGGCGGCGCTGGGTTCACCCAGGGGGAGCCGCGAGCGTGAGCGGTTCTGGTTCCGTGACGGCACGGGTGAACACGGTGAGCTGCCGCCGAACAACTGGAAGGCCGTGTTCGGCGGGCCGGCCTGGAGCCGGATCACCGAGCCGGACGGCGCAGCCGGTCAGTGGTACCTGCACACCTTCACGCCCTGGCAACCCGACTTCGACTGGCACCACCCCGATGTCGTCGAGCTCTTCGACGCGATGCTGCGGTTCTGGTTCGACCGCGGTGTGGACGGGTTCCGGGTCGACGCGGTCACGGTGGTCGGCAAGGAGCCGTCACTCCCGGACGCGCCACCTGCCGCGCCCGGCACCGCCGAGACCGACGTGTGGGCACACAATCCGTACACGGTGTTCTGGCCCGCCGCTCACGACTACTGGCGGCACTGGCGCGCGCTCATCGACGCGTACGAGGACCACCATCCCGGCAGGTCCCTCGTCACGGTCAGCGAGGCGTACACGCCACGGCGCCCCGACCTGCTGCTCAGCTACGTCCAACCCGACCAGTTCCACCAGAGCTTCTGCTTCGATCTGATGCTGAGCCCGTGGCACGCGGGCCTGATCCGCGAGGCCGTGAGCAGCGTGTACGACGTGCTCAGTGCAGCCGGTGCCACGATGACGTGGACACTGAACAACCACGACACCCAGCGCGCGGTCACCCGGTACGGGCGGGCCGACGCGCACCTGCCGGGCAGCTGGACCGGCAGCAACCTCGTCTACACCGGTGCGCCGGTCGACCTCGAGATCGGCACGCGCCGGGCACGGGCGATGGTCGTGTTCGTCGCCGCACTGCCGGGCTCGCTGTACCTGTACCAGGGCGAGGAACTGGGCCTGCCGGAGGTGCTCGACATCGCCGACGACGCCCGTCAGGACCCGATCTTCATCCGCACGCAGGGTCGTGAGATCGGGCGAGACGGGTGTCGTGTGGCGCTGCCGTGGACCGCCGACCCGGCCGATGCCTTCGGCTTCTCACCCGGTGCGGGCGCTGCGGTGACGCCGTGGATGCCCCAGCCGGCCGACTGGGGTCGGTGGTCGGTCAGTGAGCAGGTCGACGACCGTGCATCGATGCTGTCGCTCTACCGGCAGCTCATCGCCACGCGCAAGGTGCTCGACCCGCTCGCCCCACTCGAGTGGCTGATGCCCGAGAGTGCCGAGGTGGTGGCGTTCCGGCGGGGCGATGTGACCGTGGTGATGAACGTCTCCGCGCGAGACGTCGTGCTGCCCGCAGCGATGGTCGATCGCGCTGAACCGATGCTGTCGTCGGACGCCGGCCCGTGGGACGTCGTGACGGTGCCTGCCGATTCGTGCGTGTGGTTGCGGGACGGTTGACGGATCGAACACGCGTTCGATAGGTTCGCGGCATGGGGTTCAACAACCCGGACATGCCGTGGAAGGAGGTCGAGTCGCTGCTGTCGGGCCGCGCCCCGGCAGCCGTCCGTGGCAAGGATGGGCGTACCCCCGGTTCGCCGTCGTGGAACGCCGGTGGTGACGGCCCGGCCTGGGGCCGCACACGGCAGCCGTTCGAGGCAGCCTCCGTGCCTGCCGAGACGGGGCGCACTGCGGCCGGTGGCGGCACGCCGTACGCCGAACTGCACTGCCACTCGAACTTCTCGTTCCTCGACGGTGCCTCGCACCCCGAGCAGCTCGCCGAGGAGGCTGCTCGCCTCGGGCTCGAAGCACTGGCGCTCACCGACCACGACGGGCTCTACGGCGTGGTGCGCTTCGCCGAGGCCGCCCGGGCGGTGGGGCTGCCCACGGTGTTCGGTGCCGAAATCACGGTCACGTAGCTGCACGGCAGCGCCGTGCGCGACGAGGTGTCCACCGACCGGCAGGTGCCGGTCGCCACCGACACCGAGCGCCATCAGCCCGACCCGCACGGCCACCACCTGCTCGTGCTCGCCGATGGCCCGCTGGGCTACGGGCGCCTGGCCCGGGCGCTCAGCCTCGGGCACCTCGCCGGCGAGAAGGGTTCGCCGCAGTTCACGTTGCCCGACCTCGCGCAGGCGAGCGCCGGGCAGTGGTGGGTGCTCACCGGGTGCCGCAAGGGCACCGTGCCGGCAGCGCTGATGGCCGATGGGCCGGCTGCGGCAGGGCGCGAGCTGCAGCGGCTGGTCGAGCTGTTCGGTCGTGAGCGTGTGGTGGTCGAACTGTGGGACCACGGCGACCCGCTCGACTCGGCTCGGAACGACGCGCTGGCCGAGCTGGCCGCCCGGCTCGACCTCGCCTGCATCGCCACCAACAACGTCCACTACGCATCGCCGGCGCAGCGCAAGCTGGCCACGGCGGTGGCTGCGGTGCGTGCCAGGCGCAGCCTCGACGAGCTCGACCCGTGGCTTCCGGCCGCCGCCGGTGCACACCTGCGTAGCGGGGCCGAGCAGGCGCGGCGGTTCATCCGGTATCCGGGTGTGGTCGAGTTCGCGGCCGAGATCGGTCGGGCCGCTGCGTTCGACCTGTCGCTCGTGGCCCCCAGTCTGCCGCCGTTCCCGTGCCCGCCCGGCCCCGACGGTGCGCCGATCAGCGAGATGCAGCACCTGCGCGCCCTGGTCGACGAAGGTGCTTGCCGCCGGTACGGCGAATGGCCCGCGCCGGGGGAAGATCTGTCGGTGCGCGCCCGGGCATGGCGCACCATCGACCACGAGCTGACGGTCATCGAGGGCCTCGGCTTCGCCGGCTACTTCCTGGTCGTGTGGGACATCGTCGAGTTCTGCAACCGGGCCGACATCTACTGCCAGGGTCGCGGCAGCGCGGCCAACAGCGCCGCTTGCTACGCCCTCGGCATCACCAAGGCCGACGCCGTCAGCCTCGGGCTGCTGTTCGAGCGTTTCCTGTCTCCTGAGCGCGACGGCCCTCCCGACATCGACCTCGACATCGAGAGCGACCGCCGCGAAGAGGTCATCCAGTACGTGTACGCGCGCTACGGCCGTCACCATGCGGCGCAGGTCGCCAACGTCATCACGTACCGCGCCCGGTCGTCGGTGCGCGACATGGCGCGTGCCCTCGGCTTCGCCCCAGGCCAGCAGGACGCATGGAGCAAGCAGATGGATGCGTGGGGCACGGTGCGCACCACAGTCGACCAGGGCGGCCACGACATCCCCGACGCCGTGATCGAGCTCGCGCTCGAGATCGAGGACGCACCACGGCATCTCGGCATCCACTCGGGCGGCATGGTCATCTGCGACCGGCCGATCATCGAGGTGTGCCCGGTCGAGTGGGGGCGCATGGACAAGCGCAGCGTGTTGCAGTGGGACAAGGACGACTGCGCCGCAGCGGGGCTGGTGAAGTTCGACCTGCTCGGCCTCGGCATGCTCAGTGCGCTGCACTATGCGGTCGATCTGATCCGCGAGCACCGTGGGTACGAGGTCGACCTCGCCACCATCCCGCAGGAGGACGATGTCTACGCGATGCTCTGCCGCGCCGACACCGTGGGCGTGTTCCAGATCGAGAGCCGCGCCCAGATGGCCACCCTGCCGCGGCTGAAGCCACGGCGGTTCTACGACCTCGTCGTCGAAGTCGCGCTCATCCGGCCCGGACCCATCCAGGGTGGGTCGGTGCACCCGTACATCAGGCGGCGCAACGGCCAGGAACCGGTCACCTACCTGCACCCGCTGCTCGAGAACAGCCTCGGCAAGACGCTCGGCGTGCCGTTGTTCCAGGAGCAGCTGATGCAGATGGCGATCGACGTGGCCGGCTTCAGCCCCAGTGAGGCCGACCAGCTCCGCCAGGCGATGGGGTCCAAGCGCAGCCGGGCGAAGATGGAGCGGCTGAAGGCCCGGCTGTACGAGGGCATGGCCGAGCGCGGCATCACCGGCACCGTCGCCGACGAGATCTTCACCAAGATGGCCGCGTTCGCGAACTACGGGTTCCCCGAGTCGCACAGCGTCAGCTTCTCGTACCTCGTCTACGCGTCGTCGTGGATCAAGTTCCACGAGCCCGCTGCGTTCTGCGCTGCGCTGCTGAACGCGCAGCCGATGGGGTTCTGGAGCCCGCACTCGCTGGTGCAGGACGCCGAGCGACACGGGGTCGTGGTGCACACCCCCGACCTGAACGCGTCACTCGCGCGCGCCACGCTCGAGCCATGCCCCGAGTCGGTGAGTGGGGTGGCGGTGCGGCTCGGCATCGGGTCGGTGCGTGGCGTGGGGTCATCGCTCGCCGATCGGATCGAGGCCGGTCGCCCCTACGCCTCGATCGAGCACCTCGTGCGCACCGTGCCCGAGCTGACGCAGCCGCAGCTCGAGGCGATGGCCACCGCCGGTGCGTTCGACGTGTGCTTCGGGCTCGAGCGCCGCACTGCGCTGTGGCAGGTGGGTGCTGCGGTGCAGTCGCGCCCCGGGCGGCTCGAGGGCATCGTCACCGGCGCAGTGGCACCACCACTGCCGGGTATGGACGACGTCGAGACGGCGGTCGCCGACCTGTGGGCCACCGGCATCGCACCGGGTGGACATCCCACGCGGTTCCTGCGCGACGACCTCCGCCGTCGCGGGGTCGTCACCGCCGTCGGCTTGCACGAGGTCGAGCCGCGGTCACGGGTGCTGGTGGCCGGGGTGGTCACGCATCGCCAGCGGCCGATGACTGCACAGGGCACCACGTTCATGAACCTCGAGGACGAGACCGGGCTCATCAACATCGTCATCTCGAAGGGCTGCTGGGCGCGTCACCGTGCGGTTGCCCGCGATGCAGCGGCGCTGCTGATCAGGGGTCGCCTCGAACGCTCCGAGGGCGTCATCAACGTGGTCGCCGAACAGTTGGTGCCCCTGCCCGTCCCGGCGTCGAACGCAAGCCGCGACTTCCGCTGAGGTGGCTCAGTCCGAGATGACGGAGACCTCGGTGATGGTCGAACTGGCAGGGATCAGCTCGGTGATCAGGCCGCGTACGAACGCGACCGCATCGGCCTCGTTCGACACTGCGACGTGCTCACGCAGCACCACCGTCTTCGAATGCGGCTCGTGCGTCGCCTCCTCGAACTGATCGTTGAGCACCTTCATCAGCGCCTCGTCCGGAGGGCGCTTGCCCTCGATGACCACTCGTACGTCGAACCCCATACGACGCAGTCTGCACCATCACGGCAGGCGGTCGTCACCCGGGTGCAGCACGGCCTGGCCGAGGTCGGACAAGCGGTAGCCGGCGCCGGTGCGCACCGTCACCCCCAGCTCATCGATGCGGTGCATCTCGCGCAGCATGTCACCGCGGTCGCGCTTGGCATGCCGGGCGAGCGCAGCAACGCTGACGTTGGGGTACTTCTCGATCAGCCGCAGGACCGGTCGCGTCCACACCCGACCACCGTGGCGGTCGAGGCGATCGAGCTGGTTGTTGGCGGCGATGAGCTGTTCGGCATCGATCATGTTTTCGATCCTCCTGCGCTGGCGGTGGCGGCCACGAGACCGAGGCCGATGAAGACGGAGCCGGCGACCCAGCGCCGGACGATGGGGAGCGTGCGGCCGCGCAGCAGGACGTGGCGCAGGCTGCTCGCGAGCAGCGAGTACGAGGTGTCGGTGATGCAGCCGATCAGCACGAAGACCAAGCCGAGCACCAGCGCCTGCAGGCCCGCATGTCCGTCTTCGGGGTGGATGAACTGCGGCAGGAACGACAGGAAGAACAGCGCAACCTTGGGGTTCAACACGTTCACGACGACACCCTGACCGAACGCACGGCGAACGCTGACGGTGGCCCGGTCGGTCTCGATGGGCGGAGCCGGCTTCATGAGCGTGCGGACCCCCACGAAGATCAGGTAGCCGGCACCCAACCACTTCACGGCGTTGAATGCGGTGGCCGAGGTGGCGAGCACGGCCGAGAGGCCGACGGCTGCGGCGAGCGCATGGAGGAGGTTGCCGAGCTCGAGCCCGGCAACGGCAGCGAGTCCTGCCTCGCGGCCGTCGCTGACGCTGCGGTTGAGGATGTAGATCACGGCGGGGCCGGGGATGATGAGTAGCAGGAACGAGGCCAGTGCAAAGGCGGCGATGGTCGACGGGTCGGGCACGGGTGGTGACCCTACGGGTCAGACGCTCACTTCGACCGGGCTTGCCGGTGCGCCGTGCGTGGCAATGTCTCTGGCGAGGGCACCCAGCGCGGCGGGCACGAAGATCAGATCGGTGCCGCCACTGCCGGTGATGTCGTCGAGGGTCCACCACCGCAGCTCGAACACGTACTCGGCCTCGAGCTCGGCGGGGCCGAGCGCAGGTGTGGGCTCGAACCGGTCGGTGCGGACGAGGTGGATCCGTTCTCGTTGTCCGTCGTAGCGCCCGTCGATGAACTCGATGACGTGCAGGCGCGTCCAGATGTGCGGACCGATCTCGGCATCGCGCAGTCCGACCTCTTCGACCAGCTCACGCCGGAGCGCCTCGACATGCGTCTCGCCCGGCTCGAGGCCCCCACCGGGCAGCGCCCAGCGCGTGCCGGTGACGGGGAACTCGAAGCGGACCAGGAGCAACCGGTCGTCGGGGTCGAGCACGAGCGCGCGAACGGCCTCGCGGATGCGGAGCCCGCCGACGTCGGGCTCGCCGGCCATCAGCCGAAGTCGGCGGTGGCGATGCGGTCGGCGTTGTAGACGGGGGCGACGGCGTCGATGCGGTACTTGTTGGTGACCGCACCGGTGATGCCGTGCTGGCCGAACAGGGCGCGCATGTCGGTGTAGTTCGAGTGCTTGAAGTGCGCTGCCAGGGTGGGAGCGTCCTCCCAGAGCTCGTACACGCTGATGGTGCCGGGCTCGCAGGGGTCGGCACTGAACACGTAGGCAAGGCAACCCGGCTCGTCGGCGCGGGTGGCAGCCTGGAGCGGTTCCGAGGCGTCGAGACAGCCCTGGCGCTTGTCGGGTGCGATGGTGATGGAGCCGGCGATGATGATCATGCGGTTGACTGCTTTCATTCAGAGGGACGGTCGTTCAGCCCGTCGTTGAACACCTTGTACATCTCGTAGATCGACTTGCAGTCCTCGCAGAGGGGAAGCTGCTTGGGGTCGCGTGACGGCACCCAGACGTGGCCGCAGAGGGCTTCGAGCGGGGTCCCGTAGATGCGGGCCTCGAGCACTTTTGCCGCAGCGTTCTCGCCCTTGTCCGTCTTCACGATGTGTGCCGCCGTGGGTTCGCCCGTCTGGGGGACGTGCTCGGTCACGAGGTCGGGGTCGGTGCGTGCCGGCAGCGTCTGGATCTCGGTCACGGCCCCAGTCAAGCACGCGGCCGCGCCTACACTCGGGTCGATGCCGCTCTACGAGTACCGATGCCGCACCTGTGACGAGACGTTCGAGCGGCGCCGCCCCATGAGCGACGCCAGTGAGCCCGCTGCGTGCGGGTCCGGCCACATCGACTCGATGCGCCTGCTGTCGGTGTTCGCCAACGTCGGTGGTTCCTCGGCCGCCTCGGCGTCGGCATCCGCAGCGCCGGCAGCACCGGCGCGTGGCGGTGTGTGCGGCAGCAGCTGCGGCTGTCACCACTAGGCCAGCACGAGGCACCGTCAGCGAGGCACCGTCAGCGCAGGGTGGCCAGCTCTGCAGTGAGGTTGGCTCGGGCGCGGTGCTCGCGTCGACGATGCATAGCGGGTGTCGTGTAGATCGCGTTGCGTCGCAG
>JBBDMO010000013.1:0-8472 GCA_040878255.1 Ilumatobacteraceae bacterium | reverse complement strand
GGGGGGGAGGGCGGCTCGGAGCGTGGCGACCACGCGGTCGCCGTCGTCGACGACGTCGACGGTCGTGAACTCGAGCACCATCAGGCCCATCTGCTGGAGGTCGTTGCGGCGGCGGGCGTCGCGCCGGCGCTCGGCATCGGAGGCATGGCCCAGCCGGCCGGTCACCTCGACCACCACGTCGGTGCCGGGGAAGAGGAAGTCGACCCGCGCAATGTGATCACCGTTCGAACGGTGCACCACCTGGCACCGAGGGCGCGGGAGCTCGGCGATGCGGACGAGCCGGAGGAATCGCCGTTCGAGGAAGCTCTCGCCGCCGGTGTCGAGCAGCATCGCTCGCAGCAACGCGGTGCCCGATCGGCCGGAGCCACCCAGTCGGTCGAGGCCTCGTCGAAGGCGGGCCTCGGTGATCACCCTCTGGCGGATCGCCTCGTCGATGGCCGATTCGAGCGAGCGTGCCGATCGCTCGCTCGCCGCCATGTCGATGATCGTGCGGGCGGGTTCGGTCACCCGGGCTCCGTCGACGCGTCGGATCGCGGCGCGGTCCCACGCCGTCGTGGTGTGGACGACGAACGGCCCGTCGACGCTGCGCCGTCGGCGGGGGACGACGAGCTCGACGTCGACCGGCGCTCGCGTGTCGATGCCCCACCATGCGGCGGCGGCGCGTCCGAACAGGGCCGCGTCGTCACCGAGCCACAGCAGGCCGGCGCGAGCACTCAGCCGCCACGATGGCGGCGTGCTCCGGTGCCGCCACACCCGCGGTGCTTCCGGCACCCACCACCCCCGGTCGACACGACGGCACCACTGACGCGACGACATCCCGACCCGACCGAGGTCGTCGTCGACCACCAAGCCGTGACGTCGCAGTGATCGTTCGAAGAGACGGTCGTCGACGTCCACGTACCGATGACGTACGGCGGCGAGGCCCGATCGGAAGTGTCCCGCTCATGTCGCGGGGGAATCCACCGTCGACGTCGTTCGGGCGCGACATGAACCGGGGGATCGACCAGTTCGACGTGCGGCATGACCGCACTATCGTCTGGACGATGGTCGATGCGGAACCGTCCGGGGCGATGACACCGCTCGCGGCGCTGGGCGTCATGGCCAGTCAGGACGTGATGCTGACGCCGTCGCTGCGCCACTTCGAGCTGTTCACGATGCGGGGTCTGCTCACCGTGCTGTGGCATGAGCCGCCGGACGGTGTCGAGATGCAACCTGCGGCGATGGTGTTGTGCGGCGGCGCGATGGGTGGGCTGCTCGGGCCGGCGGATGGCTTGTACCACCGCCTCGGCACCGAGTGGGCGGCCCGGGGTGTGCCAGTGCTGCGGGTGAGCTATCGCCGGCCGAACGACCTCGACGCGTGCTGCATCGACGTGGCCGCGGCGGTGCAGTTGGCGGTGGGTGCCGGTAACGCCGAGCGGGTCGTTGTCATGGGACACAGCTTCGGCGGGGCCGTTGCCGTACGGGTTGCGGTCGGGCTCGACGCGCTGGTGGCGGGCGTCGTGACGTTTGCGACGCAGTCGGCCGGATGCGAGGTGGCAGGTGGGATGGCTGGTAGGCCGCTGCTGCTTTTTCATGGTGATCGGGACGAGATCCTGCCGCCGGAGTCGAGCGACATGGTGCGCACGATCGCGGGTGACGGAGAGGTGGTGCGCCTGCCGGGTGACGGCCACCTGCTCGCCAAAAGCGGTGCTGTCATGTGGGATCACCTGGAGGAGTGGTTGCCGCCGGTGTTGGGCGTGCGACGCGAACGGACGAACGAGGGTGCGCGTCCGTGAAGATCGACCTGTGCAGGGTCCGGGGCTCGCTCCCCGCTGCTGGCGCCGAGTACGCCAGGGTCGGTGGCAACACATCGTGTATCGCGCTGGCTCATGACGGTGCTGCTCCGACGCTCGTGCTCGATGCGGGCACGGGGTTGCGGCGTGTGTCGACGCTGATGCACGGCGCGGCGTTCCGGGGCACGGTGCTCCTCGGGCACGGGTGTCGGCCCGAAGAACGCGAAGCCGCCCAGCGCCGGGATCACCCGTCGTTCCAGGACCTGATCGCCGGCACGCCGAGCATGGGTGAAGCGGCCAACCCTCGGGCACCGCTTGAGCAGTCCGCATCGACTGCACAGATGGCGGCGGATCCGGCGGCATGTGGCAGCCGAAAGGGTTGGATTTTCAGGTCAGCGACACCGTGCTCGCGATGTCGTGCTGGTGGACCTGGGCTTTGATGATGACCGCTTGCTGCTCACTGCTCGGTCCTGAGCCGCGGAACCGCTCGACCGAGTCGGTGTCCGTCCACCGTTCGAAGACGTTGATCCTGTCGTCCTCGAGCGGATCCGCCGCGAGGTAGTAGTCGAGGCACCCGGGCGCTCGTCGGGCGGCTTCGATGGCGGGCCGACAGGCGTCGAGGTATTCCTGGCGCTGTTGCCGGTCGACTCGGAGCCATCCTGCAACGATGATCATTCAGGCACCGTACTCTTCGGTGCCACTGGTCCGACCTCGTCGACCGTGTCACGGAGCCGCTGTTATACGGGCAGTGCAGATGAGATGATCTGTGCGCCGGGGTGTCTTGCGTTGGAGCGCCAGACCGGGCATTACGAGCGGGGTGCGATGACTTCGACCGAGGGTCTGTATCCTTACCTCAACTTATGAGTAAGGAGAGGTGATGGAGATCGCAGCCAAGATGAGCTCGAAGGGTCAGATCACGGTCCCCAAGGCGGTTCGTGAGGCACTCGGCATCGGTGAAGGGGACAACGTGGTGTTCCGCGTGGAGGGCAATCGCGCCGTCCTTGCGCGCACCCCGGACTTCTTGTCCTTGGCAGGCGCGATCAAGGTTCCCGCAGCCCGACGCAACGCAGCATGGGACGACGTCGTCCGCAAGACGCGCTCAGCTCGTGCGGACGCCCGCCGATGACGGCGTTCATCGACACGAACATCCTCGTGAGACACCTCACCGGCGATCCGGCGGCCATGGCCACGCGGGCCACCGCGTTCCTCGCCAGCCAGCCCGAGCTGTACCTCGCCGATCTCATTGTTGCCGAGACCGTGTACGTCCTCGAGTCTTTCTACAAGGCCCCGCGTGACCAGGTCGCCACCGCGATGCGGTCGCTCATCGCCATGCGATCGATGATCACGGTCGACTCCGCGCTGCTGCTACGAGCCATCGAGGTCTACGAAGTCGATCGGCTCGACTTCGCCGAGGCCTACCTCGTGGCATGCGCCGAGAGCGCCGGCGTTGGCTCGATTGCCTCGTTCGACAAGGCCATCGACCGAGTCAACACCGTCACTCGGCTTGAACCCTGACCCGAGCCGAGCTGCCGATCGGCACGGCCCGTGTTCTGCGGATGGGAGACTTTCTCGTGATGAAGCAGGCTGAGGCGAGGTTGGCGGCGCGGGGCAATACGACTGCAGTTGCCCGCGTGATCGTGTTCACGGCGGCAATCGCTGCCATGGGCGCTGCATGGGTCCTCGGGGTGAGTGACAAAGAGGCTTGCAGCGAAGCCTTCGGCGTCACCCTCTACGGAAACAGGACTCTCTCCATTTGCAACTGGGTTGCGTGGTTCTTGGCCATCGAGGTCATCGCGACGCTCGTCGTGCTTCTTCTTTCGCTACGCGACATCAATCGCCGCGGGACCTTGCGGCGAGTGCCGGTCTACATGGCGTTCTTCGCTGCCGCTCTGGCCTGCTACGTCGTTCCGTCGATCTCTCTTGGATTCAGGTAGCGCGGAATAACTGCCGATCGGCACGGTGGACAGCGGCGCTCGCATCGGGCAATCTGCGCTATCTCATCCTGTGGCGTCAGGGCTGAGGCACAGTTGCCTGGGCAGACGCTGGGATGGTGGTGGTGGCTGCGGCAGGCGGGCCGAGCACGGTGATCGGGATGGCGACCGACCCGATGACGGCACCGCCGGCGTCGGTCACGGTGATCCTCACGGTGGTCGATCCTGGTTGGAGGAGGATCAGGTCGAACTTGCCGAAGGGCTCGGGTGCTGGGGTCTGGGGGTCGTAGTCGTATTGAGGTCCCGTGCTGTCGGCGAGGATGGTTGTCGTCGGTGCCGGCGGCACGCCAGGGACCGTGGTCATCTCGGATGGGATCGTGGTTGCCGCCACAGGACCGGCTGAGAGGCTGGTCACGATCGACGGGTCGTCGACGACAGCGGTGAATGTGTATGGGGTCGGGTCGATCGGGGTGCAGGTGGAGGTGTCGATCAGGTCGATCCGGCCGGCGAACCCGTCTCCTGGGGAGCCTTCGATGGTTGGGTAGGCGGACACGACCGCGATCGGGCTGGTGGGTCTGTCGCACGGTGCCGGGCGGAGGAACGCCTCGACGGTGAGCCCACTGATGCGCAGGTTCGGCAGATCGACATCGCCGGTCCAGGCCTTGCCGAGTGGTGAGGTGAACCACCGAGCCCGCAAGCCGGTGGACACCCATTCGCCCGCCGGGTCCGTGGTGCGGATCTCGCTCGCCCACCATTCAGCGCCGTCGCTGGCGAACATGAGGAACAGGCGTCGCTCGACTCCCGCATCCGTCCACGACAGCTCGAGGCTGGTGAACTCGCTGGTTCCGGGATCGCTGCGAACGGCAACCGCAGCGGGGATGGACACCTGATCGCCGTTGACGACCTCGATGCTGTCTGCGCTCAAGCGCACCGTGGGTGTCTCGAACGAGAACGGTGCCCCCGATGTGTCGGGTTCGGCCGCTGGGACGGAGGGAGGAGTGTCGGGGGTGGTGCGCTGAGCGAGTGCCACGCCGCCGACCGCGACGAGGACCACCGCAGCAGCCGGCAGGAGCCAGCGCCGCTCTCGTCGAGCGTCGAGCGAGGTCACGCGCGCCAACGGTTGGTCGAGGATCGGTGTCGGGACGCGCATCGCATCGGCCTGGCGGGCGAACAGGTCGCGCAGGTCGTCGTCGAGTGTGTTCATCGGGGGATCTCCTTCGAGAGCGCGGCAAGGGCGCGAGAGGACAGGGACTTGACGGTGCCGGGCCGGCAGCCGAGCGCGTCGGCGATCTCGGCCTCAGACAGGTCGGCGTAGTAGCGCAGCACCACCACCGCTCGTTGGCGGAACGGCAATCGGGCGACCGCGTCGGCGAGATGATCGAAGCGGAGCTCGTCACGGCCCGAACCAGCGATGAGCGGCAGCTTGCGATCAGCGGTCCGACCGCGACGCTTGTGGTTCCACGACGCATTCGTGACTGCTCGCCGCATGTACGCATCGGGCACGTCGAGGCTCTCCCAACGTCGTGACATCTCGGTCAAGACGTCCTGTGCGATGTCCTCGCCGGCCGGCGTGTCATGCGTGAGGAACGCCGCCAACCTGAACGCCTTCGGCCACGCCTCGACGAACCAGTCGTCGAACGATCGACCTGACACATCAACGGCGTTCGCTCGGTCCACGATCCTCACAGCATCATCGACACCCCAACCCGCCGCCAGGTTCCCGACGATTCACTCGAACCTGACAACAAGCGCCGAACTGCCGATCGGCACGGGCTGTCAGCGTCGACGGCGACGGGCGAGGAGTCGTGAGAGTCGGGGGGTGATGTCCTCGAGGGGCGGGTTGGTCGATGCGATCCAGATGACGAGGTCGTAGACGTCGTCGTTGGAGATCCTGGATGCGTTGAATCCGTTGAGTTCGAGGAACACGGCCGTGGCGAGCCAGCCGAGGCGCTTGTTGCCGTCGACGAGCGCGTGGTTGTTGACGATCGACTGCAGCAGTGCTGCGGCCTTCGTGATGACGTCCGGGTAGGCGTCGTGGCCGAACGCGGCTGCCTGGGGTCGGGCTGCGGCTGATCCGAGGAGGCCGACGTCGCGGATCGGTGGCGGATCGCCGAGCAGGGTGATTGCGAGGTCGATCAAGTCGTCGAGGTCGAGGTACTCGACCGGATCATTCATTCGCCGAGGCGGCGCAGCGCGGCGGCGTGGCGGTCCATCACGAGCGCGGCCGCCGAGGAGACACGATCGCGATGCTGGCCTCGCGCCACGAACTCGCGCACGGCACGCCTGGCCGCTTCCTGCATCGAGATGCCTTCTGCCTCAGCACGCTCGCGCAGGGCATCCTGTTCGCTGTCCGTCAGCCGGAGGGTCATGGCCATGGTCGGAATGGTATCAGTTCGATACCGCACCGATCTGCCGCTCGGGGCGGGGCAGTCGGGCACACTGCATGTCGTGAGCGATGAGCGATCCGAGGTCGTGGCGACATGGGTTCGGCCGCAGAGCCTGCGACCGTTCGTCGAAACGATCAGTCGATGGGTCGGGTATGGGTTCGATGACACCGACTGGCTTGCCCTGGCGGACGGTGTCGAGAAGAGCGATGCCGACGCTCGGCAGTGGTTCATGTATCCGATCGATGGAGTCCCTCGGCTCGACGTTGAGGTGGCCCTGAACGTCGGCCATGTCCCCGTCAGCGTTCGGGTTCTCGCCGAAGCTGGCCTGTCAGATGTCCTGCGCGTCCAGATCGAGGCGGCCGCTGCGATCTTCAACTCCTACGACCTGGCGTAGTGCAGAGCTGCCGATAGGCGCTGGACACGGGTTCTCTCGCAAGCGCTGAGAGTGCCGCCAAGGGAGGCCGGGATGAAGCGGATGCGCTCTGTTGGAGCGGCGGCCGTTGTGCTCGTTCTGCAAGGCT
Organism: Ilumatobacteraceae bacterium; assembly: GCA_040878255.1. Lineage (GTDB taxonomy): Bacteria > Actinomycetota > Acidimicrobiia > Acidimicrobiales > Ilumatobacteraceae > VFMC01. The sequence goes on along the minus strand of JBBDMO010000013.1, from coordinate 1,861 downwards.
GCGGCAGTCGGGATTGCACTTCAGTAGCGCTCTCTGGTTTGTCAGTTCGCGTGCAGGGCCCGAGCGGCGCAGAGCTCTGTGCGGCAACCGCCACCGCGACGGACGGCGACTACTCCGAGGTGCTCTCCGCAGGTGGCACCGCTCAAGACGGTGTGTTCTTTGGAGCTTCCGAGCGGCCCGGCACCTACACCGTGACATCCGAAGCGGGTGGCGTCACCGACACCGTTCCGGGCGTGAATGTCCGGTCCGACGAGTGCCACATCATCATGGAGGAAGTCTCCGTCAAACTCGGTGCATAGCTGCCACTCGGCGCTCCTTCGCCCGTCCGACTCGTCACGACCACCACCAGCGTCACCACTGCTCCCAGTGGAGCACCTCGTCGACGGGTCGGCGGCGGACCGGGCCGAACCGGCCGAGGGGATAGCCCATCGGTACCAGTGCGTAGATGCCGTAGTCCTTGGGTACGCCGAGCACCCGGCGGAAGTCGGTCTCGCGGAACAGGTGCCAGATCGTGAGGGTGGCCCCGAGACCGTGGGCGCGGGCGGCGAGCAGCAGGTTCTGCGCTGCCGGATAGATGCTCGATGCCTCGCCGAGCCCACCCGCCGCACGGGCGCCGGCGGCGAGCTTGCGGAGTCGAGTTACGCCGAGTCGCCGGGCGAGCGCGGCGTTCGACCTGACGTCGAGCAAGGTCGACAGCCCGAGCTCGGATTTCCGGTAGCACACGGCCACGAGCGCCGGAGTGTCGTGGAAATGCTCGGCCTGATACCGCAGCGCATCGGCCATCTTCGAATGGCTTTCGTCGTCGAGGTCGGGCACCACGGTGCCCATCAGCGCCGAATACGTGTCGACGACGTCACGCCACAACGGGGCGAGCTCGGCCATCCGCTCGCGGTCGGTGACCACGACGAACGCATAGTGCTGGGCGTCAGAACCGCTCGGGGCCCATGTGGCGGCGCGTACGACGTCCTCGAGCACCTCGCGCGGGATCGGGTCGGGCTTCAGTCGGCGCATCGCCCTCATGGTCGCCATGACCTGCATGATGGGAGCGTCGGCGCCGACCGGGACGGGAGCGTCGAGCGTTTGGGAGAGCTCGGTGGCTTGGGCACGCTGAGGACCGGTGTTGGAGGCCATTCGCCTGTCTACCAGCGTGGCCGGTTGCCTGCCGTCCACGCTGGTTCTCCTGGTCTGGTGATCGACGGCTCCGGCACTGCCTCTGGTCTGTTGATGACATCGGATCCCAACTCACGTGTTCTCGTCACGGGTGCCGCATCGGGCCTTGGATTCGAGATCGCACTCTCCTCGGTCCGAGGTCCACGGCTGACGCGTCGCCGTTCCACACGGCCCCGAACTCTCCACGCCCCACGATGGTCGACGAGCACGGCCTCCCGACTGACAGCGCAGAACTATAGATATTCCGGTGATCGAGTGAGGCTGGCAGGCAGGAGGGGACGATGGGCGCACGGTACGGGCTGGACTGTGTGGTTCGATCCTGCGTCAGGGGCGGCTTATCTATCGTCGCTATCGGGTCCCCACCTGCACCGCTGTCCCGACCTCTTCCACGGAGCACGCAAGCCACAGATGCTCGCCGCGAGGAGGAGCCGTCGGATCAAAGCGCCGAGGATGAAACCCGATGGTGAGGATCTCGAACACGAGGGAGCGGTCGTGCCTATCGTGTGAGGGTGGGTCGATCTTCTGTGGTTGCTCTGCTTCTGGCGACGGTGGTGGCGGGCTGCGGTGAGTCGGATTTGTCCAGGGTGGATTCGACATCACCTGCAGCATCAGGGGTTCCTGTTGAGACTGGTCCGCTCCCGACGGCGCCGTCGATTGCCGCCTCGAGCACTTTGAGCGCCCCTCCCTCCAG
>JBBDMO010000012.1:0-8529 GCA_040878255.1 Ilumatobacteraceae bacterium | reverse complement strand
AGCGTTCCGATGTCGGCGGGCACCACGACCAGCATCGTCAGCTCGACCACGAGCCGGCCGGCGCGCGAACTCACCACTGCTGTCGCTGCTCGCTTCGATCCAGCCATCGGGCCGGGACAGTAGCGGTCACGTCCCCGAGGGGCCGCGACGGACCGGCAAGACTCGTTCGGTGTCCGACTCGTCCCCGCCACTGCCGCAGCCGCAGCCGCAGCCGCAGCCGCCGAGCGACGTGGACGTCGCCGTCATCGGCGGGGGCATCGCCGGTCTGGTCGCGGCAACCCGGCTGATCGAAGCCGGTCTGCGCTGCGCGGTGCTCGAGCGGCACGACCGAGTCGGTGGACGGCTCCTCACCCACCACAGCCCGACAGGAAGCTTCGACCTCGGCGCCACCTGGTACTGGCCCGGCGAATCCCGAGTCGCGGCGCTCATCGACGAGCTCCACGTGCCGACGCACGCCCACCACCTCGCAGGCGACGCGATGTACCACGTGCCCGGCGGCGCTCAGCGCCTCGACGGGAACCCGATCGACGTCACCTCCGGGCGCTTCACCCAGGGCTCGGCGGGGCTGGCCGAGCGCCTTGCCGAGCGTCTTGGCGACGCCATCGCCTTACGGACCGCCGTGCACCGGATCGACCATCACGACAGTGGGGTGACGGTGTCGCACACCCACGGCTCGTCGACCGCCCGTCACGTCGTCGTGGCGGTGCCACCATCGCTGGCCGTCGACGCCATCGAGTTCCGTCCATCGCTCCCCGAGCACCTGGTTGCGCTGGCCGCCGCGACGCCCGTGTGGATGGGCAACATCGTGAAAGCTGTCGTCGTCTACCGCCACGCGTTCTGGCAGAGCGACGGGCTCTCCGGTTCCGCCGTCAGCCACATCGGACCGCTTCGCGAGATCCACGACATGAGCGGCGTCGACTTCGACCCGGCCGCGCTCTTCGGGTTCGCACCCCTCGGCCCACACGCGCAAGCGCCGACCGAGCAGGACATCATCGATCAGCTCACCGAGATCTTCGGCCCCGAAGCCGCGTCACCGCTCGAGGTCGTCATCAAGGATTGGCGCACCGACGCACACCACCTGCGACCGGGAACCCCGCAGCTCACTCCGTCAGAGACCTACGCGCATCGCCACTTCCAGCAGCCGACAGGCGGCGGACGCATCCACTGGGCCTCGACCGAGACCGCGCCCATCTCACCCGGCCACATCGAAGGTGCGATCGTCGCTGCCGAGCGCGCCGTCGCGGCCATCACCGTCGACGGCCGCTCACCAGACCACGCGGCCGGTGGCAGCAAGGGCTGAGCCTTCGGCCCGAACACCCTTGGCCACCAACCGCACCGACGACTCGGATTCGTTCCTTCCCCATGTCCCGTCGGGTGGACGACTCGCCGCCTGGGTACCGTGTTCCGCGTGAACAGCCGGGTCGATGCAGTGGTGGTGGGCGCTGGCCCCAACGGTCTCACGGCCGCCGCGCGTCTGGCTCGCGCCGGTCGGTCGGTGCTGGTGCTCGAGGCCTCGCCCACCATCGGTGGCGGGTCGCGGACGATCGCACTCGGCGAGGCGCGCATCGACCACTGCGCCGCGGTGCACCCCTTCGGCGCCACGTCACCTGCGTTCGAGGCGCTCGATCTCACCGATCATGGCCTGCAGTGGTTGCGCCCTCCGATCGGCCTCGCCCACCCGTTCGACGACGGTGGCGTTGCGATGGTCGATGACGACACCGCAGCGGGACTCGGCACGGACGAAGCACGATGGCGGCGGATCATCGACCCCTTCGCCGACGACTGGCACCGATGGCGTCACGCCGTGGTCGGGCCGGTGTTGCGAGCAGTGGTCGAGCACCCGGTGGCGATGACCCGGTTCGGGTTGTTCGCCGGGTTGCCCGCAACAGTGTTCGAGCGCTTGTTCCGCGAACGGTCCGCACGCGCGCTCATCGCCGGCTCGGCCGCACATGGCGGAGCTGCGCTCACGTCGCTCACCACCGCCGGCGTCGGGCTCGGGTTGCTCGCTGCCGGGCAGGCGAGCGGCATGCCCGTGGCTGCCGGTGGCAGCCAGGCCATCGTCGACGCCCTGGCCGCCGTGGTGCTCGCGCACGGCGGCACCATCGAGACCGGTCGCCGGGTGAGCACCTGGAGCGATCTGCCCACCGCTCGTTCCGTGCTGTTCGATCTCACACCCGGCCAGGCCGCAGCGATCGTCGGGAGCCCGCCACCGCGCTGGCGTCACGGTGTCGCTGCCTGGAAGCTCGACCTCGTCCTCTCGGGACCCATGCCGTGGACGGCAGCAGCCTGCGGTCGGGCGGGCACCGTGCACCTGGGTGGCACGGCCCACGAGATCGCTGTCGCCGAACGCGCAACCGCTCGCGGTGGCCTGCCGGACCGGCCGTTCGTGATCGTGGCCCAGCCGTCCGTCGTCGACCCGTCGCGGGCACCAGCGGGCCAGCACGTGGTCTGGGCCTACCGCCACGTGCCGAACGGGTGCACCGACGACCGGGCCACCGCCGGGATCGAGGCCCAGTTCGACCGGTTCGCGCCGGGCTGGCGGGACCTGGTGGTCGACCGGCGAGTCACCACCGCGACCGGATACGCGGCCTACAGCGAGAGCTACGTGGGCGGCGACATCGCCGGCGGCGCGATGACCCCATGGCAGACCATCGCCCGACCGCGACTCGCCTACGACCCCTACCCGTTTCGGGGACGTGACGGCGTATGGCTCTGCTCGCAGTCCACTCCCCCGGGGCCGGGCGTGCACGGTATGTGCGGATGGCACGCCGCCGGCTCGGTGCTCGCCGCCCGCTGACCCGCATGCGGCCGCTCCGGTAGTTTGGGACGCGCCCCGGCACCGTCGCCGGAACAGTGGAGGCACCCATGTCCGATCAGTACATCCCCAGCCCCTCGGCCTGGGTCAGCAACCAGGTCGACGAATACGAATCGTCAGGCGGCACACGTGGCAACACGCTGCTCGACACCGGCATGCCGGTCATCATCGTGACGACCACGGGCGCGCGCACCGGTGCTGTGCGCAAGACACCGCTGATGAAGGTCGAACACGGCGGCGAGTACGCGCTGGTCGCCTCGATGGGCGGCGCCCCCACCAACCCGGTCTGGTACCACAACCTGCTCGCCCACCCCGACGAGGTCCTCGTGCAGGACGGCCCAGCGCCGTTCGCCGTCGACATCCGCGAGATCACCGGCGACGAGAAGGCCACCTGGTGGGAGCGGGCAGTTGCGGCGTTCCCGCCGTACGCCGACTACCAGGCCAAGACCGAGCGCAACATCCCCGTCTTCATCGCCTCGGCACGCTGAGCACGTGATCACCGCCGACTACCTCGTGATCGGGGCAGGCGCCATGGGTATGGCGTTCACCGACGTGATCCTCGACGAGACCGATGCGACCGTCGTCATCGTCGACCGCCGCGCCAAGCCGGGAGGGCACTGGAACGACGCATATCCGTTCGTGCGCCTGCACCAGCCGTCCGCCTTCTACGGCGTCAACTCGAGCCGCCTCGGGTCGGACCGCAAGGACACCCGGGGCGGCAACGAGGGCCTGTACGAGCTCGCCTCCGGTGCCGAGGTGCTGACGTACTACGACCACGTGCTCAACCACCGCTTCCTGCCGTCCGGGCGGGTGCAGTACTTCCCGATGTGCGAGCTCACGAGCAGCGAGCCCGCGGCTGCGGGACCCGGCTCGGGCCTCGTCGGCCGGTTCGTCTCGCTCGTCTCGGGCGAGGAGTTCGAGGTCGCCGTCACGACCCGCATCGTCGACGCCACCTACATGAACGTCACCGTCCCGTCGATGCGCCCGCCCGCCTACGCCGTCGCCCCCGGCGTGCGCTGCACTCCGCTGAACGACCTCCCCCGGCTGTCCCGCCCCACCGACGGCTACGTCGTCGTGGGCGCCTGCAAGACCGGCGCCGACGCCTGCCTGTGGCTGCTCGGCAACGGCGTCGATCCCGACCACATCACGTGGGTCATGCCCCGCGACTCGTGGTATCTCGACCGCGCGCAGATCCAGCCGGGCGAGTTCTTCGACAACACCGCCCACTGCTTCGTCGAGCAGCTTCGCCACATCGCCCAGTCGACATCCATCGACGACGTGTTCGACCGCCTGGAGGCGGCGGGCCTGCTGCTCCGCATCGACACCGCGGTGCGGCCCACCATGTACCGCTGCTCGACAGTGACGACGACCGAGCTCGCCCAGCTGAGGCGGATCACGAACGTGGTGCGGATGGGTCATGTGCAGCGGATCGACACCGACCGGATCGTGCTCGACCACGGCGAGATCCCCACCACGCCGCACACCGCCCACATCGACTGCAGCGCCGACGGCCTGGCGCGGCGGCCACCACGACCGGTGTTCGACGACGGTCGGATCACCCTGCAGACGGTGCGTCACTGCCAGCAGGTCTTCAGTGCTGCGTTCATCGCCCACATCGAGGCCGCATACGACACCGACGACGACAGGAACGACCTGTGCGGGGTGGTGCCGCACCCCGACAGCGACACCGACTGGATCCGGACCACCTACGGCAACTCGCTGAACTCGGCTCGATGGGGCGCCGACGCCGACCTGCAGAACTGGCTCGCCCATGCCCGCCTCGACGGCTTCAGCGCGACAACGCCCCCGAGCGACGAGCTGATCGCCGTGGTGATCGAGTTCGCCGAGCCGGCCATGGCCAAGCTCGGGCAGTACATCGCCGAGCTCGACTCGAACGGCTAGGCCCCGCCACCGACGGCCGGCGCTGACGGTGGCACACTGCGTCGATGGAGATCGTGCAGTTGATCGGTGTGTACGACGCGGACCACACGCTGCGCGGTGAAGTGTCGTACTGGGTCGGTGCGCGCCTCGGCCGTCGCCACTGCTCGCTGTGCGACATCACCCACGGCTCCGTGCGCCAGCGGCCCGAGTGGAAGGCGTGCCGCGACGGCCTGCCCGTCCCGTTCGACACCTTCCACCGCGACGATCAGCCTGCGGAGGTTCGCACCGTCGCTGTGGGCATCGCGCCGGTCGTCGTCGCCCGGACCACCGCGGGCCACCACCTGCTCCTCGACCCCGACCTGATCGCCGCGTGCAACGGCTCGGTCGATCTGCTCGTCACCGCTGTCGAGCAGGCTGCCGACCGGCTGGGTCTGACGTGGGCTGCCTCCCGCGGCGCGTGACGCCCCCGGCGATCGCCGCCGCACACAGCAGCGCCGACAGCCCACCCAGCACGAACGGCACCCGGGGCGACGAGATCTGGATCACCCAGCCCATCAGCAACGCACCGACCGGGGATGTCCCGAACACCGCCATCTGGTGCAGTGCCATCACACGACCCTGCATGGACGGATCGGTGGCCTGCTGCAGCACCATCGTGGTCACCGACTGAAACGATGCCGACGCGAAGCCCAGCACCACGCTGAGTGCCACGAACGACCAGAAGGTCGGGGCCAACGACAACGCAACCAGCGCGACACCGAAGCCGATCAGCGACGCCGCGAGCGTGCGTGTGGCGTGGGGCACCACACCGGCGATGTAGATGCCACCGAGGATCGATCCGATCGCGCTGACGCTCATGACGGTGCCGACCGCGCCGGCACCGCCGCCGAAGCCGAAGCGCACCATCGACGGGAACGTCGTCTGGAAGTTGAGCGCGATCGTGCCGACGACCGTCATCACGATCAGTGGGCGAGCGACGTCCGGGTTCGAGCGCACGGAGGCGAGCCCCTCGCGTAGCGCCCCCTTCGCTCGCCCCACGAGCGGGCGGGGCACGAACTCGCTCGATCGCATCGCGAGCAGCGCGCCGATGACGACCAGGTACGAGGCGGCATTCACGTAGAACCCCACCTCGATGCCGACCGTGGCAATGAGCACTCCGGCGATCGCCGGGCCGATGAGGCGCGAGATCGAGTTGATCGCGACGTTCGCTGCCACCGCGTTCGCCAGCAGCTCGGGGCCCACCAACTGGAAGAGGATCGCCTGCATGGTCGGTCGTTCGACAGCGAGGACCACACCGAGGGTGAACGTGAGCCCGTAGATCCACCACAGCGACGCGTGACCGGTGGCGACCACTACGCCGAACGACAGTGCGAGCACCCCCGACGAGACGGAAGTGGCCAGCAGCAGGCGGCGGTTGTCGACCTTGTCGGCCAACACGCCGGCATGCGCACCCAGCACGAGCAGCGGCAGGAACTGCAGTGCCACCGCGACGCCCAGGCGGTCGCTACGCCCGGTGATCTCAAGCACGAGCCACGTGACCGCCAACGTCTGCGCCCACGAACCGACGCTCGAGATGGTCTGCCCGATGAAGAACAGGCGGAAGTTCCGGTTGCCGAACGCAGCGAACCGTGACGCCCCCGGGTGCGCGCCGCTGGGCTTGCCCATGACGTCGAGCCGGCCGACGGCTACGAGCGAGTGTCGATGACCGCTGTGCCGGTGACCACGAGCTCACCGGCCAGGGGCTCCTCACGGCGCAGCCACACCCGGCACGTCGAGACACCATCGACCGTTTCGAGGACCTCGCCGCCGGCGACGACCCGATCGCCGTCGAAGACGGGCCGATGGAAGGCGATCATGAGCCGACGCACGCAGCCCGGGCCGCCGTGGCCGTGCAACGCGTTGACGATGTAGCTCAGGTTCAGGGGGCCCTGGTTGATGACGCGGCCGCCGAGGCCCATGGCCGTCGTCGCCTCGCGGTCCCAGTGCACCTGATACGGATCGCGCAGGATCGCCGCCATCGTCTTCATGCGCTGCGCGTCGACCGACTCGACGACGAACGGGGCGATGGGCGTGCCGACGAGCTCGCCGTCGTCGACCACCCGGGGCAGCCGGGCCGGGGTGGCCGGGGCGCCGAGGGATGGGCGGCGGAAACGCCACGAGTTGGTCACCCGGGCCACGACGTGCCCGTCGTCGATGTCGCACAGCTCGATGCGGAACGACATCGCGTCGTAGGGGGCGCCGGTCTCGTCCTCGCAGCGCTCCCAGCGGACGATCGAGCCGCGCACATCGAAATCGACGTCGACGCGCAGCGGTTCGAGGTACTCCCAGTCGTACCCATCGAGACCGACGGTGCCCGCACCCTCGGCACCGCACCAGTCGAACAACGTGCCGATGGTGATGCCCGCACCGAGGATCGGCAGGTGGAAGAGCGCTGCCGGATGGCCCAATGAGTCCGGCAACTGGGCCGCCGTCGTACAGTCGGTCAGCAAGTAGTTCTCCCAGTACGCCAAGCGTGTGCGACCTCCGGGAAAGGTGGCACCGAGGAGCTCGTTGGCGGCGGGACGATTCAACATGAACTGGAGCATTCCATGTCCGACGACAGAACCCGAACCCACACGCCACTCGATGCCGCCGATGCGAACGTGATGCAGCTGTTCCGCATGGACGGCATGGTCGCGGTGGTCACCGGCGCCGGCCGCGGCATCGGGCGTGGCATCGCCCTCGGCTTCGCCGACGCCGGCGCAGACGTCGTCATCAGCGCCCGCCGCACCGACGACCTCGACGAGGTCGCCGCCCGCATCGCCGAGCGGGGCCGCCGGGCCGTCATCGTCGCATCCGACATCACCGCACCCGAGACGGTCCCCTCCCTCGTGGCTGCGGCCATGGACACCTTCGGTCACCTCGACAGCTGGGTCAGCAACGCCGGCACGTCCGACCACCCGGGCAACTTCGCCTTCCAGGACTTCCCCGAGTGGCACTGGGACGCGCAGATCGCGCTCAACCTGCGCCCGCACTTCGTCGCCGCCAAGGCCTGCGCGGCCGTCATGCGCCCCGGGTCGACGCTCATCGGCATCTCGTCGATCGCCTCGCTGAAGCCAGCGGTCAACTTCGCGGCGTACGGCGCCGCCAAGTCAGGCATGAACTCACTGTCGCTGACGCTCGCCACCGAGCTCGGGCCAAAGGGCATCCGCTCGAATGTCATCTCCCCCGGGACGGTCCCCACCGAGGCGACGCGCCGCGTCGGCAACGTCACCGACGAACAGCTCGAAGCCACGTCGGCGCGCGTGCCCCTGCGCCGCCTGGGCACGCCCACCGACTGCGCCACCGCCGCCGTGTGGCTCTGCTCGCCGGCAGGCTCGTGGGTGACCGGCCAGAACATCGTCGTCTCCGGCGGCGCCTGAGGTTCGGCCGCCCGGTACGACGTAGAGCCGCCTCGCCGGGTAAGCAGTCGGTCATCGATCACACAGGGAGACGATGATGACCGACACTCGTGACGGCACTGCACGGAGCACCGGCCCGAGCGTGCAGGACCTGCTCGACACCGACACACGCGACGTGCCCGTGGCACTGCGCGACCACAGCTCGTCGTTCCAGGGTGAAGCCGACGTGCCCCGTGGCCGGTACACGTCGCCCGTCTTCGCCCAGCTCGAGCGCGACCACCTGTGGACCCGAACGTGGCAGATGGCGTGCACCGAGGACCAGCTCCGTCAGGCCGGCGACCATGTCGTGTACGACGTCGCCGCCCAGTCGCTGATCGTCACGCGCGACCGCCACGGCGGCATCCGGGCGTATCACAACTCGTGTCTGCACCGCGGCACGAAGCTCCGGGTCGA
>JBBDMO010000011.1:0-8597 GCA_040878255.1 Ilumatobacteraceae bacterium | reverse complement strand
CACCGGCCGGGGTCTTTCGTGAACGTGTGTGTGCGTGAAGGTTGTGCGGTGGCGAAAGCCACCACACCACCCGCTCGCCCTCTCTGATCGCCGCCGGTTCCATCGATCGTCGGCAGACATCGCTTCCCATGCTGCCGAATCCGCAGCAACGATCCGACGGAGCCCCGTTTGAGCGACATCATCTACTTCCTGTTGGCAGGTCTCGGCATCGGCTCGCTCTACGCGATGCTGGGTAGCGGCCTCGTGATCGTTTACCGCGGGTCTGGCGTCATCAACTTCGCCCAGGGCGCGTTCGCCATGTATGGCGTGTTCACCTTCGACGAGGCTCGTCGCAACGGCTACGTCCGGCTGCCGTGGTTCGACTTCCTGCCGACCTACGCCCTGAACGTACCTGTCAACATCAAGGTCGCCGAGGACGGGACCTCGACCCTCGTGGCCTTCTTCCTGGCGATCGCCATGGCCGTGCTGATCGGTCTGATGGCGCACTTCCTGGTCTTCCGTCCGCTCCGCACCGCTGCACCGCTCGGCAAGGTGATCGGTTCGGTCGGCGTGATGCTCTACCTGCAGGGCGTCGCACAGCTCAACTTCGGCGGCACGGGCCGCCAGCCCGAGCCGATCACGCCCGATGGCGTGTACCAGAACTTCCTGGGTCTCGGGAAGGCCTATCCGCAGGGTGCTGTCTGGGCCGTCGGACTTGCTGTCGTGATCGGCCTCATTCTCTGGGGCGTCTTCCAGTTCACCCGGTTTGGCCTGGCCACCCGAGCGGCAGCGAGCAACGAAAAGGGCGCCGTGCTGCTCGGCTACTCGCCGCAGCTCTTGGCCGCCCTCAACTGGGTCATCGCCTCGGTGCTCGCCACGCTTGCTGCCATCATCGTCGGCCCGATCGGTGGCTCACTCACCCCGGTGGGACTCAGTGCGCTCGTCGTCGCCTCGCTCGGCGCAGCACTCATCGGCCGCCTCCAGTCCATCCCGATCACCATCGCCGGTGGCCTTGCCCTCGGCGGTGTCCAGTCGTTGCTGGGGTACTGGTCGAGCAAGGACTGGTTCCCGTCGTTCCTGCGCTCCGGCGCTCGCGACGTCGTGCCGCTGATCGTGATCTGCCTGGTGCTCTTCCTGCGTGGCAAGAAGTTGCCGGTGCGGGGCACGGTCGAGGAGAAACGACTGCCGCTTGCGCCGTACCCGGTGCGGATCAAACAGCACATGGTCGTGTGGACCGTCGTCGTCGTGGTCGCCTCGGTGCTGTTCGAGGCCAGCGGCCCCCGATCGATATTCGCCCTGGCCATCGTCACCTCGATGATCGCAGCGATCCTGATGCTGTCGATGGTGGTGGTCACCGGCTACGTCGGCCAGATCTCGCTCGCCCAGTTGTCGCTCGCCGGCGTGGCCGCCTTCGTGATGGCCCGCATGATGGCCAACGGCTCGACCACGATCTCCAACCCGTTCCCCGTCAGCGGTCCAGGGTTGCCATGGCCGATCGCTGCGGTGATCGGTGTCATGGCGGCGGTGGTCGTCGGTGTGATCGTCGGCCTGCCGGCGGTCCGGATCCGTGGCGTGCAACTCGCGGTGGTCACGATCGCTTTTGCGATCTCGCTCCAGACGCTGTACTTCGAGAACGACAAGCTCACCGGGCTCACCGCTGGTGCGCCGGCGAGCGTGACACCTGCGAGCTTCTTCGGCATCAGCCTCAAGTCGATCGGTGATCGAGGGCTGAAGGACCGGCCGGAGTTCGCGATCTTCGTGCTGGTCGTGCTGTTGGGCTGCATTGCGCTGGTCGCGAACCTCAGGCGCAACGGAACCGGCCGCCGGTTCCTCGCCGTCCGTGCCAACGAGCGTGCGGCCGCTGCGGCAGGCATCAACGTGTCCCGCACCAAGTTGCTGGCATTCGGCATCGCCGCCGGCATCGCCGGCATCGGCGGTGTGATGCTCGGCTTCAACCAGAACGATGTCTCGTCGGCAGGCTTCGTGTATCAGGCCTCGCTCGCCTACTTGGCGTTCGCCTACCTCGGTGGCATCACGTCGATCAACGGCGCGGTCGTCGGCGGCTTGCTCGCCCCGGCCGGACTGATCGCCATCACGGGTGCGTACTTCTTCGCCGACGCGGAGATCGAGAACTACACCGCGATCCTCGGCGGCATGGGCATGATCCTGACGGCGATCCAGAACCCGAGCGGCCTGGCGCCGACGCTGCAACCCCTGTTCCAGCACTTCGGTCGATGGTTGCGCAGTGCCCGTGGGCCCGAGTGGGCGGCGGCTGGCAAGCGCCTCGGCCCGGTTTTCCTGCTCGGCGTCGTGCTCGGTGCCCTCGTGTGGCCGATCAGGGTCGACAGCTACAACTGGTTCTGGATGCCGCTGCTCGGCGGCTTCCTGGCCCTGTTCATCAGGGGCATCGTCAAACAGGCCAGAGCGGGTGGCCATGGCGGCCCGCCGGCGGCACACGGCAACACGCCGACACCGGTCATCGCCGGTTCGGCCCAGACACCAGTCGAGGTGGGATGACATGGCTCTGTTGAAGACCTTCGATCTGACCGTGCGGTACGGCGGTCTTGCGGCGAACGCCGACGTCAATCTCGAGGTGCCCGAAGGCAAGCTCGTCGGGCTGATCGGTCCGAACGGTGCTGGCAAGACGACCTTCATCGATGCGATCACCGGGTTCACCGGCATCTCATCCGGTCGGGTCGAGTTCGACGGCAAGGATCTCGATGGGTTGACGCCCGATCGTCGTGCTCACAGCGGGCTCTCGCGGACCTTCCAGTCGCTCGAGTTGTTCGAGGACCTGACGGTGCGCGAGAACCTCCTGGCTGCGGCTGAGCGCCCGACGTGGTGGTCGTTCATCCTCGATCTCCTCCGCCCGCCGAAGACCTCGGCAGCGAACGAAGCACGGGTGACCGAGGCTTTGGGCGTGCTCGGCCTCGACGGCATCGCCGATCGGTTGCCGATGGATCTCTCCCACGGCCAGCGCAAGCTGGTCGGCGTCGCCCGGGCCCTGGCTGCCAAGCCGAAATTGCTGCTCCTCGACGAGCCGGCTGCTGGCCTCGACACGACCGAGAGTCAGCTCCTCGGTCAGCACCTGCGCAACTTCCTCGAGACCGGCACGACGATCTTCCTCATCGACCACGACATGGGCCTCGTGCTCAACGTGTGCGACTACATCTACGTCCTCGACTTCGGCAAGATCATCGCCGAGGGCACGCCAGCCGAGATCCGCAAGGACCCGGCCGTGGTCACCGCGTACCTCGGCCAGTCCGCCGGCGAGATGCAGGCCAAGGCCGGCGAGGCCCTCGCCGCCCGGGTGAGCGGCGCCACTGACGACTCAGAAGGAGACCACCATGGCTGAGCAGGACGTCCTCGTCGAATTGACCGACCTCCACACGGGCTACGACGGCATCCCCGTCGTTCGTGGGCTGAACATGTCGGTGAAGGCCGGTGAGGTGGTCGCCTTGCTCGGGCCCAACGGTGCCGGCAAGACCACCACGCTGCTCACCATCTCCGGGCTGTTGAAGCCGGTGGAGGGGACCGTGCGCGTCTTCGGCGAGGACACCGCCGGGGTGTCACCGTTCCGGGTGGCTCGCAAAGGACTCGCCCACGTGGCCGAGGATCGGTCGTTGTTCTTCGAGTTGACCGTCGCCGAGAACATCCGGCTCGGCCTGCGCGGCGACCGTGCGCAGAACAAGGCGGCCTACGAGCGGGCGATGGACCTGCTGCCCGCGCTCGCCCCGCTGGGCAAGCGCCAAGCCGGTCTGCTGTCGGGCGGCGAGCAGCAGATGCTCGCCATGGCCCGCGCCATCGTCAGCGAGCCGAAGATGCTCCTGGTCGATGAGATGAGCCTCGGCCTGGCGCCGATCATCGTCGAGCGACTGCTCCCGATCGTGCGGAGGATCGCCGACGAGGGCCAGTGCGGCGTGCTCATCGTCGAACAGCACGTCCACATGGCCCTCGAGGTCGCCGATCGCGCCTACGTGCTCAACCATGGTGAGCTCATCCTCGAGGGATCGGCTGCCGACCTCGCCCAGAACCGTGAACTGCTCGAGTCGAGCTACCTCGGCGACGGCGCGCTGCACTGACCCGATCTGGGCGATCAGCGGCGGGTAACACCGTCGACGGTCGTCTCCGCTGACACCTCTGGCATCGCCGCACCACCCGTGGCACGCCACCGCAACGTGGCCCCCGCGACCGCGCACACCAGTGCCACCACGCTGCCGTAGGCGAGGCTCCACTCGGCGCTCACGGTGTCGGCCACCCATCCGGTCACGGGCGCGCCGATCGGCGTGCTCCCCAGGAACGCGACCGCTACCAATGCGAGCATCCGGCCGCGCATCTCCGGTGGCGATTCCATCTGGGTGATGCCGTTCACCGCGGCGATCATCGCCGCACCACCGGCACCGAGCGGCAACGCCATCACGTAGGCAACCTCGAGCGAGGGTGACCATGCGAGCAGCAGACCGCTCAGGCCGAGCAGCGCCATGCTCACGAAGAAATACATGCTTCCCACGCGCTGGCGGCCTGCGGTGAGCAGCGAGCCACCGAGGCTGCCGACGCTGGTGGCCGCAAGCAACCACCCGAACTGCGCGGTGCTGCCGAAGCGAACGTCCGCGATCTTCAGCAGCGACACGCCGTAGTTGAACGAGAACGTGCCGGCCAGCGTGAACGTGACCATCAGCACCAGCAGCCGAGGGCTGGCTGCCACGAACCGCAGCGCGTCGCGCACCGGGGTGCCACCGCGTGGGGCCGGCACCGAGCGATGCAGCGTGCTCGTGTCGACCCGGGCCATCGGCCACACGATCGCCAGGAACGACACCCCGTTCGCAACGAAGAGCCACCCCGGGCCGAGCGGGTCGATCAGGAGAGCGGCCAGCGCCGGACCGAAGATGCGCGACCCGGTCATGACCGCGGTGTTCAGCGCGAGCACGTTCGGGATGTCGGTCGGCTCGACGAGTTCGACGAGGAAGCCGCGACGGGCGGGGTTGTCGAGCGCTCCGATGATGCCGAGCGTCAGCGACAGCACGTAGACGACGGGCAGCGTGACGAGACCCGACAATTCGAGCACGCCGAGCAGAACCGCCTGGGCGCCGAGCAGTGACTGCGTCACGATGGCCATGACCCTCTTGTCGACACGGTCGGCCACCGCGCCGGCCCAGGCACCGAGCAGGAGCATCGGCAAGAACTGGCACAGCAGGGTGATGCCGACATCGGTGCCACGACCCGTGAGCCGGTAGACGAGCAGGGACATCGCTGTGTACTGCATCCAGGTGCCGACGTTGCTGACGGTGAGACCGACGAAGAACCGGCGCACGTTGCGGTGCTGCAACGATCGGAACGTCTGCGAGCCAGCCATCATCACCAGTATCCCGCCACGGTGGACCGAACGGCCATGATGGCCTGGTGGAGCAGATCGTCGACGCAACGGGTCTCGTGGCAGTGCTGCGAACCCGCGGTGTCGGCCGCGGCACACCGGTGGCGATCGCCCTCGGCCACGGTGTCGTCGGGCTGTCGGTGGCCGGGGGCATCCCCATCATCTGCGCCGACATCGCTGCGCTCACCGTCGCCGACGCCGACCTGCGGCCCCGCTGGGTGTGGTGGGACCAAGAGACCGCAGCCGCTCTGGTCGCTGCCGGCGTGCGGGTGACCACGTGCTGGGACGTCGCAGCAGTCCACCGGCTGGTGGCCGGCGGCTGGCGTGCAGACGCCGCTCGGGTGTGGGCGTGGTTGCACGACCTGCCATCGGCCGGCATTCCGGTGCCAGGCCAGCTCGACCTGCTCGGCGGCGGCGGCAACGACGGCTCGGCTGACGACGGTCCGGTACGGGCCGACGGACACCTGCGCGCCGAGTGGATCGCCGGTGGATGGCGCTCCGTGCCATCCATGGCCGGTGCGTGGGCCGGGGTGGTGGGCCAGGCGTACGACCTGCAGGTCGGGCGACTCGCCCTCGTGATCGCCGGGGGTGACCCCATGTCGACCGCGCGCTCCGAGTCGGCGGCCGAACTGCTGTGCGCTGAACTCGCCGCCGACGGCCTGCCGATCGACGTGCCGCTGGCCGAGCAGATCATCGCCGGTGTCATCGGTCCGCGGCCGAGCGACGAGCGCGAGGCCGACCAGCGCCGACGCGAACGCGACGACATGGTGCGCGCCGTCGCGCCAGCGGGCGGCACGATCGACCTCCGCTCCCCCGCCGATGTGAAGGCGATGCTCCAGCGAGCCGGCATCGCCGTCGACGACACCCGCGCCTGGCGGCTCGAAGGACTCCGCGATGCGCACCCCGTCGTCGACGCGCTGCTGCGGTGGCGCAAGGCCGAACGGATGGCCACGACCTACGGCTATGGGTGGCTCGACCAGCACGTCGATGCCGACGGTCGCCTGCGCGGGGCGTGGACCGGCTGTGACGGTGCTGCGGGCCGGATGACCGCGCAGGCAGGTCTGCACAGCCTGCCCGCCGACATGCGACCGGCCGTCCGTGCCGAGGCCGGCCACCTCTTCGTGCGCGCCGATCTCGGCCAGATCGAGCCGCGTGTGCTGGCAGTGGTGTCGGGTGACCCGGGGCTGCTGCAGGCGACCGCCGACGACGACCTCTACGCACCCGTGGCTGCACGGCTCGGCGTCGAGCGACCGAAGGCGAAGATCGCCGTGCTGGCAGCCATGTACGGACAGACGTCGGGCGCGGCCGGCGAGGCGCTGCGCGGCATGGAGCGCGCCTACCCCACCGCCATCCGCTTCCTCCGTGATGCCGAGGAGGCCGGCCGTTCGGGCCACGACATCCGCACCTACGGTGGCCGCCTCGTGCGGATGTGGGAGACGCGCGCCGAGACCGACGTCGACGCCGATGAGCAGGCGCTGCGATCGGCCCGGGCCGGCCGTGGCCGTTTCGCCCGCAACGCCGTGGTGCAGGGCGCAGCGGCCGAGCTCTTCAAGGCGTGGGCCGCGACGGTCCGGGTGCGGTGCGCACCGATGGGCGCACGCATCGTCCTGTGCCTGCATGACGAATTGCTCGTGCACGTGCCGCAGGAGCACGCGACCGCCGTGGCCGAGGTGATGGACACCAGCCTCGCCGAAGCATCGTGGCGCTGGAGCGCAGGCAGTCGGGCACGCTTCGTGAGCGACACCGGCATCGTCGGCTCGTGGGCCGACAGCAAGCCCTGACCCGGATCAGTCGTCGAGCTTGAGGGCAGAGATGAAGACGTCTCCGGGAACTTCCACGCGCCCGATCGACTTCATCTTCTTCTTGCCCTCCTTCTGCTTCTCGAGCAACTTGCGCTTGCGGGTGATGTCGCCGCCATAGCACTTGGCGAGCACGTCCTTGCGCTTGGCCTTCACCGTCTCGCGAGCGATGACCTTGCCGCCGATCGCGGCCTGGATCGGCACGTCGAACATCTGCCGCGGGATCAGCTCCTTGAGCTTCTCGCACATCCGGTTGCCGTAGGCGAACGCCTTGTCCCGGTGCACGATCGTGCTGAACGCATCGGCGGGGATGCCGTTCAGCAGCAGGTCGACCTTCACGAGGTTGCTGCGCTCGTAGCCCTGGAGCTCGTAGTCGAGGCTGGCGTAGCCCTGGGTGCGGCTCTTCATCTGGTCGAAGAAGTCGACGACCACCTCGGCCAGCGGGATCTTGTAGTGCAGCTCGACCCGCTCGGGTGACAGGTACTCGAGCTTGGTCATGTCGCCGCGCCGGGTCTGGCACAGGTCCATCAGGGAACCGGTGTACTCCTTGGGCGTGATGATGCTGACCCGGAAGTACGGCTCTTCGATGTAGTCGATGCTCTGCGGCTGGGGCAGGTCGGCCGGGTTGTCGACGAGCTCGATGTCGCCGTTGGTCTTGTGCACCCGGTACTCGACGCTGGGCGCAGTCGCGATGAGGGCCAGGTTGAACTCGCGCTCGAGGCGCTCCTTGACGATCTCCATGTGGAGCAGGCCGAGGAAGCCGCAGCGGAATCCGAAGCCCAACGCACCCGACGACTCGGGCTCGTAGGTGATCGACGCATCGTTGAGCTTCAGCTTCTGCAGGCTCTCGCGCATGTTCTCGAAGTCGTCGCCGTCGATCGGGTAGAGCCCGCAGAACACCATCGGCTTCGGGTCGCGATAGCCGGGTAGCGCATCGGTGGACCCGTGGCTGGCGGTGGTGACCGTCTCGCCCGAACGCGCCTCGGCGACGTCCTTGATGCCGGCGATGAGGTAGCCGACCTCGCCCGGGCCGAGCTCGGCGACCGGTGTGGGCTCGGGACGGCGGGCACCGATCTCGATGATCTCGTGCAGCGCGCCGGTCTGCATGAACTTGAGCTTGCTGCCGGCGTTCATCCGTCCGTTCATGACGCGGATCGAGCTGACCACGCCGCGGTACTGGTCGAACTGGCTGTCGAAGATGAGCGCCTGGAGCGGTGCATCGACATCGCCGACCGGGGCCGGGATGCGCTCGCACACGGCATCGAGCAGCAGGTCGACACCCATGCCGGTCTTGGCCGAGATGCGAAGGATCTGGTCGGCCGGGATCCCGAGCACCTGCTCGATCTCGGCGGCGTACCGGTCGGGGTCGGCGGCAAGCAGGTCGATCTTGTTGAGAACCGCCACGATCTCGAGGTCACTCTCGAGCGCCAGATAGCAGTTGACAAGCG
>JBBDMO010000010.1:0-8667 GCA_040878255.1 Ilumatobacteraceae bacterium | reverse complement strand
GCCCGAGATCGGCCATGGCGCATCGACGGCCGTGGCCGTCACGTTCAGCTCGGCCTGCGGGGCGATCGGTGTCGCCGTGCTGGCGCTCACCGGGGCAGCGGCACCGGCACCCGAGACGGTGACCGTGTGACGAAGCACACCCGACGCAGTGTCGGCCACGGCACCGACCACCGTGATGGTGGGAAGCGTCGCCCCTGGGGCGACCACCGTCGGCTCGAACAGGGTGCCGGTCCACGTGCAGGTCCACGCAGCAGCGGCGACGTCACAGTCCCAGCCGTCACCCCGCACCGTGCCCGGCACGAACGCTCCGGAGACCGCACCCTCGACGACCACCGGCCCGGCATCAGCGATGATCGACTGGTTGCCGACCACCACGTCGTACCCGGTGGCGGTGTCGCCGGCAGATGCGCTGCGATCACCGTCGAACGCCTGCACCGAGAGACCGCCAGTGATGCCGGCGATTGGGGTGCCGGCACCGTCGCTGCGGTTGTTGGTGGTGATTCGATCGGTCGGATGGTTCACGACGCCGATCGCCGGCGGCGCTGCGGTGGCTGCCGCGAACGGATCGACCTGGACGCGGACGACGATCGGCTCGAGAACACCCGAGGCAATACTCGCGACTGCTCGGCGACAGCGGAGCGCACCGTTGGTGTCAGGGTCGGCCGTGTAGCCGCTACCGAGGCGAGTCGCACCGCAGTACCACCCTGCGCCACCTGCCGCGAGCAGCCTGACCCCCGCGGGCATCGGATCCTCCACGACCAGATCGCCTGCAGCTGCCGTCGGACCGTTGTTCACGACGTTCACGAGCACATCGACCCGTTGACCAGGGGCGAACGGTGTCGTGGGCGACACGGCCGAGCTGATCGAGAGGTCCGACTCCTGACGCACGGGCGTCACTTCGTCGTCGACATCATTGGTCGACACCGGATCGAGCGCCGCGCTGGCCACTGTCGCCGTCGCCGTCACCAGCTCCGGCGCAGCAGCGGTCGGCACCACCGACACGGTGATCGCGGGCAGCGCATCGCGTACCGCGATCGGTCCCGGGTGAGTGCACACCACGGCAAGCGTGATCGCGCAGGTCCACCCGCTGCCCGACGTGCCCGTGGTGACGAAGCCCGACGGCACGACGATCGTGGCCGTGATCGGCCCGATGGCGATGTCTGGCCCCTCGTTGCGCACATCGGCGCGGAGCCGCCCCGTCGAGCCGACGACGAACCGATGGCCGTCGGCGGTGGCCGCGTCGTCGTCGCCCCCGTCGGTCAGGCGGATCGCCAGGTCGGCGGCACGCAAAGTGGCCGATGCGCCGGCCTTCGCCGAGCCGAGCGACGTGCCGGCGGCATCCTCGGCACTCAACGTCGCGGTGGCCCGATGGGCGATCGGCGTCCCATCGCCGGCGAGAGCCCCGGGTGACTGCGCTGCCGCGGCCTGGGGCACGGCGCTCACCGACAGGGTGACGACCTGGCCGGGCGCCAGCATGCACATGTCGGTCCACGTGACGGTCTGCACGGCGTCGACCGGTGTCACCAGGGGTGCGCTGTCGCACCGGGTGGGCGAGATGCCCACCGTGGCCGCGTACACCCAGTTCGGTGGGAGTTCGAGTGCAAGGTCGACGCCCTGCGCAACGGCTGCGGTCGATGTCTCCGGTGAGACGTTGCGGACCTCGACCACCCACGTGAAGGGCTGGCCCATGGTCGCCTGACCGGTCGCTGTGCCATCGCCGGTGCGCACCGAGATCGTCAGCGTCGGCATCGCCGTCGCAGCATCGGGCACCGTCGTGGTCGAGGCCGCATCGGAGCTTGCGTTCGTCGCCGGCGGCGCAAGGGTCGCCGATGCGACGATCGTCGTCGTCGTGGTCGAGGTCGTGGTCGAGGTCGTGGTCGTAGTCGCTGCCGGGACGATCGACGCCGCTGCGGTCGTGGTGACGCTCGTGAGCGGCAGCGTGGCGATGCCGACACAGCCGAGCACCAGCGCCGAACCGAGGCGAATCGGCTTGTTGCCGCCAGCACCGACAAGCATCCGGCCGGCGGTCGGCTCGCTACGACGCACTGGTGGCAGTTCGACCGCGGATGACGACGAGGCGAGCCACAGCGACACGTAGTCGTCGTGCTGGCCGAAGGCATCGGTACCGACAAGACGAAGCGACACGACGAATCGCCCGTCATGACGAACGACGCGAACCACCTGGGCGCGCACCATCACCGATCGGCGACCCTCGCTCACCAGCAGCATCGTCACGACCCCGAGGAGGGCTACCTCCTGGTCGAACACCACATCGACGACCGACGCGGTCAGACCCGAGACCGGCATGGTCAGGTCACCGACGACCGCCGAGACGATCAGGCCATCGGTGGTCGGCGGCCGCAGGCGACGTCGCCACACGAGGACGCCCAGCCCCGAGAGCACGGCTGCGAGGACACCGACACCGACTGCGAGCAACAGGACGCCGTCACGGCGGCCGGCGGCGGTGAGGGCCGGGTCGAAGAGTGCGACTGCCCGCACCACCAAGGCCACATCGACCACGAAGGCCAGCAGGACACCGACACCGACACCGAGACGCCGAGCGTCATCGACCGCCAGGGAGCCGGGCCAGAGGAGACCGTGCGTGACGACGAGCCGACCGACCGCGGCAACGGCGTGCGCAACCAGCAGAGCACCAAGCCAGGGGCCGACTCGGACCGGCACCTCACCGCTCATCAGCGCGACGGACGTTGCACCAGCCACGACCAGCAGCGCTGCGGGGCCGAGAGCATCGGACGACCGGTGCAACTGCACCAGCCGTTGCGGCCAGGTCAGTCCACGAGCGAGCGCACCGCCGTGCTCGCGGTCGCGCCCGGCACTAGTCGCCGAGTGTTCGACGACGACCGCAGCGTCGCACCAGCGTCCGTGCAGACCCGCGCGTTGGAGCAGCACGGAGTTGGCGCAGGCACCGCGCGAGATCGGCAGCGCGCGGAACGCCTCGACCGTGACCAGCGAGCCCGGCCCATCCCACGATGCCGCGTTCCTCCGGTCGGCGGCCGGGCGGAGCACGAGGTGACGGAGATGATCGAGCGTGGAACGGTGCTCGGGAGCCACCGGGTCGGACTGCACGAAGATGCAACCGTCATCCCAGCGCGAGGCGAGTCGACGAAGGCCGGTCGGCAGCACCGCCGTCGAGGCCGACGAGAGCAGCAGGTGGTCGGTCGTCGCCTCGTCGAGCGCGGCGCGTACCCCGCCCGACCACGAGCCGTCGGAGCGGACGACACGTACCCCGTGTTCGGCCGCGACGTCGTCGAGGCCGGGATGGTCGCCCACGAGGAGAACGCGGGAACGGGATGCGGCGGCGATGGCAGCCGACAACGCGACGCGTACAGCAGGAAGCGTCTCATCGGTGCAGATGACGGCGATCGATGACCGTGCCTCGGCGAGCATCGCAGCACTGCCTGCGACACCACTGGGCGCCGCATCCGATGGAGGTCCGACGACCAGCAGCAGCAGCACGAGGCGCCCGACGAGAACGGCTTCGGCGACCGCCAGAGCGACGAGCGCCGGGTCGAACGGTCGCATCGCCAGTTCGTGCGCGATGACGGCGACGATCGTTGTCGCCGCACTCACTCCCAGCACTCGTCCCATCCAAGGACCCGTCATGTCACGATGCCTTCCTCTGCGTCGTCGCGACGACGGTCCGCCGATGTCGGCAGGCGTCAAGCAGGTTCAGGCAGGGTTGAGCAGCGCCACCCCCATGAGCGCATCCGCCACCCGGCAGAGGAGGCCGATCTGCTGCCGCTCTCTGGTGTGGATCGGTCGGCCCGTCCGTCCGAGCGCCACCACGACGTCAACAGCGGGCAACCGGCCCCACCCGAGATCACCCGGGGCGCCTGCGGCCTGGGCCTCGTCGCTGAGATGCCGGCTGCCGTCGATGAACGCCGCGAGCCATCCGGTGTCCGGTGACGCACCGTGCACCACGAGGGGCAGCGTGCCCTTGCGGTCGAGGGCGACCACCCAGTCGGCATCGACGAGCTCACCGACCTGCCGGCACAGGAGCTCGAGCCGTTCGGTCGGCTCGCACTCGGCGAGCTCGGCGGCCATGCCGAGGGCGAAGAGACCACCATCGGGGCGGTCGGCCGCCACCCGCCGGACGTCCTCCACCGCCACACCGTCGACCTGGCTGATCTCACTGACGAGCAACTCGATCGAGCTGCCGTCGGGCATGCCGACCACCAACTCGTCCACGGCCTGACCGCCGCCGCGCTCGAGGATGTCGATGCCCACCACGTCTCCACGCACGGCGCCGATGCGGCTCGCCACCTGTCCGAGCGCGCCGGGACGGTCGGGCAGCCACACGCGGACGACGAACGTTTCCACGAGCGGGACGGTACCGATCGACCGGGTTCACCCTCGTCACGGCCGTGTGACGGTTCGGTGAACGGTCAGCCGAGCTTCGGCAAGCCCTTCTTGAGGTTGCGGATGCCCTGGGCGATGCGTCGCTCGTTCTCGATGAGCGCGAACCGGGCAAAGCCTTCGCCACCCGGACCGAACCCGACGCCGGGCGACAGCGCCACCTCGCACTCGCGGATGACCAGCGAGCAGAACTCGACGCTGTTCATGTCGGCGTACGGCTCGGGGATCGGGGCCCACACGAACATCGAGCCCTTCGGCTTGGGGATGTCCCAGCCGATGCGCGCGAGGCCGTCGATGAGTGCGTCGCGACGTCCCTGGTAGATGTCGCGAACCTCATTCGGGTAGTCGGAGGCCTCGTTCATGGTGACCGTGGCAGCGATCTGCACGGGCTGGAACATGCCGTAGTCGAGGTAACTCTTGAGCTTCACGAGCGCCTGCACGACCTCGGCGTTGCCGACGAGAAACGCCGACCGCCAGCCGGCCATCGAGAAGCTCTTCGTCATCGAGTACAACTCGACCGCGCACTCCTTGGCGCCCTCGGCCTGCAGGATGCTCGGCGGCGAGTAGCCATCGAACCCGATGTCGGCATAGGCGAAGTCGTGCACGACGATCATGTTCCGCTCGCGACAGAAGTCGACGACGCGCTGCATGAAGTCGAGATCGACCACGGCACCCGTGGGGTTGTGCGGGAACGAGATGACGAGCACCCGCGGCTTGGGCCAGCCGACGTCGTAGGCGGTGGTGAGGCTCTCGAAGAAGTCGCCGGTGAAATCTCCCTGCACCCGAGGGTCGGCAAGATGGCGCATCGGCACCTGCCGGAGGTCGGCACCGGCGAACAGCGGGCCGTAGATGTGGATCGGGTAGCTCGGGCTCGGCACGATGGCGGCATCGCCGCGGTCGAGCAGCACCCACATCAGGTGGCTGAACCCTTCCTTCGAGCCGATCGTGTTCGTGATCTCGAGCTCGGGGTCGAGGATGACCCCCCACTTGCGCTCGTAGAGCGCAGCGGCAGCCTCGCGGAGCTTGGGGAGCCCACGGCTCATCGAGTAGCGGTGGTTGCGCGAGATCTGCGCCGCCTCGGCGAGCTTGTCGACCGCGATCTGCGGCGACGGAATGTCGGGGTTGCCGAAGCCCAGGTCGACGACGTCGACTCCTGCGCGACGTGCCTCGATCTTCAAGTTGTTGATGATCGTGAACACGTAGGGCGGGAGGTTGGCGATCCGTCTGAATTCCATATCGACCGACACGCTAGTGGTTGGGACTCCTCCGGCCGTAGGCACATTTCGAGTCGGCTGTGCCACGATGCTCCCCATGTCGAACCCCCTCCCCGACGGCTGCATCCACGTCGTCATCGAGATCCCCCGTGGCAGCAGGAACAAGTACGAGATCGATCACGAGACCGGCAGAGTCTTCCTCGACCGGCGGCTGTTCACCGCAACCACGTATCCGGCCGACTACGGCTACATCCCCGACACCCTCGGCGGCGACGGCGACCCGCTCGATGCACTGGTGCTGCTCGAGGATCCGGTGTACCCGGGCGTTTGGGTCCAGGCCCGCCCCCTCGGCGTGCTGTACATGCGTGACGAGGCCGGCGAGGACGCCAAGATCATCTGCGTGCCGCCCCGCGAGCCGCGTTGGAACGACGTGCACGACCTCGCCGATCTCACCCCGCAGCTCGTCGAGGAGATCCAACACTTCTTCGAGGTCTACAAGGCCCTCGAGCCCGGCAAGGATTCGTCGACCTCCGGGATCGCCGGCCGCGACGCCGCGTTGCGTGAGATCGAGGACGCTCGCCGCAACTTCCGACGCTGACGATCTGCCTCGCGCTACCCTCCGGTGACCCGAACGCAAAGGATTCCCTCGTGCCCACTCCAGAGAAGCTCACCCCGCTGCAGGCCACCGAGGCCCGCCGCCTCGCCGACAAGGCGGCGCGCGACACCAAGGTGACGCGAGTGTTCTCCGACGAGGAGAAGGCGAAGCGCAAGGAACGCGTCGCTGCGGCCAAGGACGCGATCAGCCGTTCGATCGGCCTGAAGGGCGACCACGTCGCCCCCGCCCGCGCAGCACTGAAGACCTACCTGCAGCGGCTCAACGAACCGAAGCAGCCCGACGACGAGCACTTCCAGATGCTCATCGAAGCCCCGTTCAAGGCGCCGCCGAAGAAGCGGACCGACGGCCGCTTCTGAGCCGCACGCTCGTCAGAGCAGCGTCAGCAGTGCGGCGCCGATGCCACCCGCCAGCGGGCCGAGTTCGGCGAAGGTGATCGTCGGCCGGGGGCGGCCGGCACCGCCGAACAGTGCAACGTCGAACGACTCGGTGATCGGGTCGAGGAACAGGTGCGGATCGCCAGACAGGCCGCCGGACAGCACGATGATCGCCGGGTCGTAGAGGTTGGTGAGGTTCACGAGGCCGATCGCCACCCAGTCGGCGAAGGTCGCCACCACGGCCATGGCCTGCGGATCGCCCTGCTCGGCTGCGGCGGTCACGTGTTCGCCCCTGATCGCGTCGATGCTGCCGGCGGTCGTCACGATCGACTCGAGGTGACCCGCCGCAGCAGCCTGCCGGGCATGGTGCCCGAGGCTGTTCCCCGACGCGTACTGCTCCCAGCAGCCGCGCTGGCCGCAGGGGCACGGCAGGCCCCCACGCTCGACGATCATGTGGCCGAACTCCCCGGCGAAACCGTGTGCGCCGCGTTGTAGCGCGCCTCCCGAGACGAAGCCACCACCGATGCCCGTCCCGAGCCCCACGAGCACCAGGTCGTCGACCCCGCGGCCGGCGCCGTGCTTCCACTCCGCCAGGCAGGCCACCGTGTTGTCGTTGTCGACCACCACACGGAGCCCGGAGGCTTCGGTGAGGCGGTCCCGCAACGGCAGCATCGTGACGGCGGTGACGTTGGGGGCGGCGAGCAGCACGCCATTGCGGTCGACGAGGCCCGGCACACCCACACCCACGGCACCGACCGCACCCAGCTCAGCAGCAATCGCCGCAAGTGTGGCGACGAGCTCGTCTGCGTCGTTGGGAGTCGGGACGCGACGCTGGCCGATGACCGACCCATCATCGGCCAGGGCAACTCCGAGACACTTGGTGCCGCCGACGTCGATGCCGACCGCTGCGGGCGTCACGCCTCGGCGCGAGTCTTCAGTTCGCGCACGGTGTTCAGGATCCGAACCTCGGCGCGCCGCTTCACGAAGCCCGGCAGCGGCACGACCAGTTCGATGGTGAGGTCGTAGCGAACCTCGGTGCCCCCGTCGTCGGTCGCCGTGAAATGGTAGGTGCCGTCGACGGTGCTCATGATGTCGCCGCGGACGAGGGACCAGCTGAGCATCTGCGGCGCCAGGCTGTAGTCGTAACCGAGCGTGTAATGGGTGCTGCGACCGAGCGCCGAGGCGCGGAACTCGACCTCGAGCGGGCGTCCCTCGCCGTCGCGAGCGCGCACCACCACGTCCTTCACGTCCTTGGCCCACTCGGGATATCGCTCGAAGTCAGCGGCGATGGCCCACACCCGTTCGGGGGATGCCGCGATGGTGGTGGTCTGCGACGCCTGTTCTGCCATGACTGTGTTCTAGCCGATCTTGCGATTGGTGGGTTGGACCGACCGGTCGAGACGCGGCCCGAACGAGCCGTGACGGACCGCCCAGAGTGCGTCGATCGCCAGGCCGAACATCGGCACCAGGATGCCGAAGGCCATGGCGTTGACCTGATTGCCGCTGAGGCCGACGGCCCCGACGATGGCACCGACGAGCGCCACGACCACTTGCGCGACGAGCGCAAGGGTGAGCGTGCGCTTCACCGGAGTGGGCGCCGTGGGACCGGTGAGCAGGTAGAGGTTGGCGACGCCGATCTCGTCGACGCGAGACCGCTCGAGCGCACTGACGTAGGCCCACAGGCACCCGACGGCACCGATCACGAACAGCACCATCGACACGACACCGACGAGCACCTGTGCCCACCGCTCGTCACGCAAGGGCACGCCGATCGCGATGACCACGACGAACAGACCGGTGCCGATGACGTCGGCCTGCACGAGCCGCTTCCCTGCGGGCGCAGTGGAAGCGGGCGGCGACACGTCGTTCATGGTGTGCTCATTGTGCCAGCGCCCCGAGCGACTCCCCCAACCTGCGGGCGAGCACGTCGTACGAGAACTCGGCTTCGGCGCGTGCCCGGCCTGCAGCACCCATGCGGGCTCGCAATGCCGGGTCGTCGAGCAGCGTGGTGAACGCTGTCACCACCTCCTCGACGTCATCGGGGTGGCGCACCACGATGCCCGTCTGGCCGTCGGCCACGGCCTCG
>JBBDMO010000009.1:5930-8677 GCA_040878255.1 Ilumatobacteraceae bacterium | reverse complement strand
CAGGGTCGTCGAGCTGCGCTGCGACACGAGTCCCCTCGTGCTCTGGATCGACGACCTGCACTGGGCCGACCAGGTGGTCACCGACCTCCTCGCGTATCTCGCGTCCGCCGTCACCCGCAGCCCATTCGTCATCATCACCTCGATGCGCCCGGGCAGCGACCTGTCGTGGCCGCCCACCACGGACCGGTCGACGGTCGTGTCGCTCACCGTGCAGCCGCTCAGCCGTGCCCAGAGCGACGAGCTCTCGCTCGAGTTGCTGGGCGAAGCGGCGCCGGGCAGCGGAGGCGCCGACATGCGCCTGCTCGGCGCGTTGTTCGACCGCAGCGGTGGCAACCCGTTGTTCCTGCAGCAGCTCGCCGAAGTCGTCGTCGACGAGGGGCCATCCAGCGAGCTGCCCGATTCGCTTCGTGCGCTCATCGCCGCACGGCTCGACCAGCTTCCCGCCGACGAGCGCCAGGTGCTCGACAACGCCGCCACGCTCGGGTTGTCAGGCAGCATCGTGTCGCTCGAGCGCTTCGCCACGGCGATCGCCCAGCGTTTCGACCGGGCGATCGTGGCGCACCTCGATGCCAAGGGGTTCCTCGAGCTCGACGGCAGCCGCTGGAAGTTCCGTAGCGACTCGGTGCGCGAGACGACCTACCAGATGCTCACCAAGTCGGGTCGGGCGCAGCGGCATGCGGGCGTGGCGGCCTCGATGGCGGTGCACACGCCGAGTGCGCTCGACGACCTCGCCCACCACGCTGCGTCGGCGGCCGAGTTGGTGGCCGAGATCGGTCGCGTGCCGAACGTGCCGCTCACCATCACCGCTGATGCGATCCGCTACCTCACGGCCGCGGCCGAGCGTGCTCGCGACACGGGCAGCCTTCGCCAGCTCGTGCGTCACACGAGTCGTGCCCTGGCACTCATGGAGTCGTCCGGCACGCCGTACACGGACCGCATCCCCCTCATCCTCATGCGCTGTGCGGGCCTCATCGACCAGCGTCATTTCGACGAGGCGCAGTCCGACATCGCTCTGGTGCTCGCCGATGCGATCGCTCGCGGAGACATCGCCACCGAGGGCGCCGCACGCCGACAGCTCGGCTCGCTGCACCACCTCGCCGGCGACCGCGCCGGCGCGCGCGCCGAGCTCGGACGCAGCGTCGAGCTGCTGCGATCGGCGGGTGCCACGGCGCTGCTGGCCGACGCGCTGCGCCAGCGCGGCTTCATCGAGCTGTTCGGTGGGTCGCTCGTCGATGCCGAGTGGTTCTTCGGTGAGGCCGAGGGTCAGTACACGGCACTGCGCGACGAGCGCGGCCTCGCCTACATCGAGCAGCACCGGGCGTGGCTGTCGTTCCTCTCGGGCGACCTGGCCCTCGCCGACGAGCGGCTGCACCGCGCGGCCGACACGTTGAACCGGCTCGGCGATCGCAACGGGGTCGGCTGGGCGTTCGGCCTGCTGGCGTTCGTGCGGTTCTTCCAGCGCCGTTTCGACGAGGCCGAGGACCTTGCGGTCATCGTGCAGGCCGATTCGAACGAGACCGGCAACGACTGGGCTGCCGCGATGATGCAGACCTTGCTCGCCGACCTCAGCCTCTGGCGCGGCGACCTCCAGCGGGCGCTCACCAACGCCGAGCAGGCGCGCAACCGCTTCCGTCGCGTCGGTGACTCGTTCGGCCTCGCGCAGGCACTGTCGGCGCTGGTGCGAACCCAGGTGGCGCTCGGCCGCGCGGCGGCGTCGCAACGCACCATCGAGGAACTGCTTGCTGTGGGCGACGAGTCGCCGGCAGGCCCGGTGCCGCTGCTGGCATCGGCAGGGGCGGCGATGCACCGGGGCGATGGGCGCTCCGCCGTGGCCCTCGCCGAGCGCTGCCTCGAGGCGATGGCGAGCCGGACGAGTGGGACGTTCGAGGCCGATGTCATTCGTGCCATCGGGTCAGCGCAGCTCGGTCTCCTCGACGACGCGATGGCCATCCTCGACGGCATCCCGCCCGAGGCGCGGGTGCACCCCTTCGCCCACGTGGCAGCGGCGCTCGTCGCAGCGCTCGCTGGTGATGCCGACGAGGCGCTGCGCGAGGCTCAGGCCGTGCACGACGCCGACGGCGCCACCTATCTCGATCGGGCGATCACCGCGGTCGCCGCTGCCGGTGCGCACGCGACCAACGGCGATCGCTTGTCTGCCGTCACCGCCGTCGACGATGCGCTCACCGAGTCGCTCGCCGTGGGCGACGTCGTGGCCACGGCCCTGCTGCAGCGCACGTACGGGCGGGTGCTCGGCGAACCGCACCGGTCGGGCCCGGGTGACGAGGGTGCGTTGGGTGAAGGGTGGATCCGGGTGGTCGAATCGCTGCCCGCGATCGAGGTCGGGGTATGAGCTGGCTCGGCGATCGTCCCGACCGCGACGTCCTCTCGATCAGCGGTGGCCTCGCCGAGCAGATCGAGGCGATGCGGCTCGAGGCGGTCTCGGTCACGCCCGGCCGCACGGGTGAGCTGATCTCGCGGCGCGCGCAGCAGATGATCACCGGTGTCGGCTCGTCGGCCGACCTGGGTCCACTCACCGCGGCCGAGCAGGTCGTGGTGGCGATCACCGAGCAGTTCCTGCTCGACGCGCACGGCATCGACGACGCCATGGTGGCTGCGCTCGGCGAGCACTACACGGCGGCCGAGCAGGTGGCGATCATGTTCCACCTCGCGCTCGCCGACGGCTTCACGAAGTTCGAGCGGATCTTCACCGCCAGCCCGACCACCGCCAGCCCGACCACCACCAGCCC
>JBBDMO010000009.1:0-5830 GCA_040878255.1 Ilumatobacteraceae bacterium | reverse complement strand
CCAGCCCGACCACCACCAGCCCTGCGGAGGACCACTGATGGCCACCACACCACGCCTGCCCAGTGCGGTCGACGGTCAGCCGGCCGCGTTCGGCACGATCCTGGCCCACCAGCCTGCGCTGGCGAAGCGCTTCGGGGTGACGTACGCGCAGTTCTGGTCCCACGGGGTGCTCGACCACCCCACCAAGGAAACCGTGCGCATCCGCAACGCCCGCATCACCGATTGCGGGTATTGACGCAACGTGCGCTTCGCGGTCGCGAAGCAGCAGGGGCTCGACGAGGGCCAGGTTGCGCTCATCACCGACGACCACGCCGGTTCCGAGCTGTCATCGCGGGCGAAGCTCGCGCTCGCCTTCGCCGATGCGTTCCTCGACGCGAGTGGCCCGCCGTCGGCCGAGGTGCAGGACGCATTGCGCGCCGAGTTCACCGACGCCGAACTGGTCGAGATGGGAGTGGGGCTGGCGCTGTTCCACGGGTTCTCGAAGCTGCTCATCTCGCTCGGCTGCGAGCCCGAGCAGATGGACGTCACCGAGCAACGCACCCCCGGCAGCTGACCTGCTCAGTCGAGAAAGGTGATCGGTGGGGTCGGCCGCGCTGGCGCGGCGACCTCGCTCGAGGCCCAGCCGAGGTAGATCAGTGCCGTCACGTGTGTGTCGGGTTCCCATCCGCAGAACGTCGCCACGGGCACTTCGGCGCCTTTCGGGCACGACCCCCAGTACGTGGCGATGCCCGCAGCGGTGGCGGCGAGCAGCAGGTTCTGGATGCCGGCGGCCACTGCATCGCGGTTCTCGGCGGTGCGCAGCGGCGAGTCACCTGCAGCCGTGCCGACCACCAGGGTCGCCGGTGTGCGGAGGTAC
Source organism: Ilumatobacteraceae bacterium (assembly GCA_040878255.1). Taxonomy (GTDB): domain Bacteria; phylum Actinomycetota; class Acidimicrobiia; order Acidimicrobiales; family Ilumatobacteraceae; genus VFMC01. The sequence goes on along the minus strand of JBBDMO010000009.1, from coordinate 4,974 downwards.
TTGCGACGAGCCTTGGCCACCTTCTCGGGCGGGTCGCCGTGGGCATCCATCGCCGTGGCGATCGTCTCGCCCATGCGTGCGCGGGCGTCGCCCTCGACCAACGCGAAGCGCCAGGGCCAGGTTCGCTTGTGGTTCGGTGCCCACTGCGCCAGCCCGCACAACAGCTCGACGACGTCGTGCGGCACGGGCCGGTCGGGTTCGACCAGCATGCTCGTGCGACGTGAGCGGATGAGGTCGGCGACGGCGTCGAGGTCCATCAGCCCAGTGAATCAGCCCAGTGAACCGATGAAGCCCGTGATCAGCTCGACCCAGCGGCCCCACAGCTGCGGCGGGTAGTCGTGGCCCATGCCCTCGATCAGCTCGAACCGGGCGCCGGGCACCAGTTCGGCGGTGCGACGACCACCGCTCTGGTCGATCAGCGCGTCGCGGTCGCCGTGGATGACGAGCGTGGGCACCGTGACGTTGCGGAGCGCTTCGGCCCGCGGCCCACTGGCGCCGATGGCCGTGAGTTGGTGGCGGGCAGCATTCGGCCGGAACGAGCGGTCGAAGGCGCGCTCGGCGTCGGCACGCCAACGGGCCTCGTCAGCGAAGGCAGGGCTGCCCCACTCGTGCAGTCCGGCGATGTGGCCCTGGACGTAGCTCTCGCGGTCGGTGGCCGGCGCTCGGGTGAGCAGCGCGATCGCCTCGGGGGTGGCCTGGCCGAAACCGGGCTCGCCCGTGTTCGACATCACCGAGGTCATCGACACCAGGCGATCGGGGTGCTCGATCGCCAGGGTCTGCACGATCATGCCGCCCATCGACAGGCCCATCACGTGCGCGTGCGCCACACCGACGGCATCGAGCACGGCGATCGCATCTGCTGCCATGTCGCTGAGCGTGTAGGGCGGGCCGACTTCGCTCGACAGGCCGACCTCGCGGTTGTCGAACCGGATCACGAACAGGCCGGTGTCGGCGAACATCTGGCACCACGCGTCGGCATAGTTGGTGCTCTGGCTGCCGAGGCCATTGACCATCAGCAGTGCGGGGTCGGCGGCGTCTCCGAGGGTTTCGTACCAGAGCCTGCAGGCGCCGTTGGTGGCGTAGGCCATCAGAGGCCGAGCAGCTGCGTGCGCAGCTCGCGCTTGACGAACTTGCCGTTGGCGTTGCGGGGCAGCTGCTCGTCGAGGAACCAGATGTGGGTCGGCACCTTGTGCTTCGCCATCCGCTCGCCGAGGAAGGCTTGCAATTCGGTGGCGCTGAGCTCGGTGCCGGGGCGCAACACGATGGCCACGCCGACCTCTTCGCCGAGGCGTTCGTCGGGCACACCGAAGACGGCGGCCTCAGCCACGTCGTCGTGCTGGTAGATGACGGTCTCGACCTCGCTGCAGTAGATGTTCTCGCCGCCGCGCAACACCATGTCCTTGGCCCGGTCGACGATGAACACGAAGCCGTCCTCGTCGATCTTGGCGATGTCGCCGGTGTTGAACCAGCCGTCGCGGATCGAGTCGGCGGTTGCCTCGGGGCGGTTGAGGTAGCCCTTGATCACGACGGCACCGCGCACGCACAGCTGGCCGACGGTGTCGGGGCCGGCCGGCAGGTCGTTGCCCTCGTCGTCGACGAGCTTGGCGTCGAGCGTGGGGACGACGGGGCCGCACGAGGCCGGCTTCTCGACGAAGAAGCGGGCCGAGTTGGCGGTGACGATGCCGTGGGTCTCGGTGAGGCCGTAGCCCGTCGTGGGCACGCCGTTCTTCAGTGCACCGTTGATCTTGCCGACGAGGTCGGGCTGCAGCGCAGCGCCGCCGCCGCCCATGCCCTGCAGGGTCGAGGTGTCGCGCGTCTCCCAGTCGGGGTGCATGAGCAGCTCGCGGCTCATCGTGGGCACACCCGAGAAATTGGTGACGCCCTCGCGCTCGATCAGCTCGAGCGCGCGGCCCGGCTCCCACTTGTAGGTGAAGACGATGCGGGCACCGGTGAGCGTGGCCGGGTGGAGCAGGCAGTTGCACGCCGTGACGTGGAACAGCGGGGTGGGGGCCATGAACACGGCCTGCTTCGGCGGGCCGTCGGCGACGGGCGGCGCGGGCGGGGTGGGGATCTCGCCGGCTGCGGCAGCCTTCGCCTCGGCGGCGTTGGTGGCGGTGGTCATGAACGCGAGGTTCATCACGTTGTGGACCGAACCGCGGTGGGTGAGCTGGGCGCCCTTCGGGAAGCCGGTGGTGCCCGAGGTGTAGAAGATGGTGGCGTCGTCATCGGGGTCGATCTCGACGGCCGGCAGGTCGGCAGGGGCGGCGGCGGCATCGACCACGTCGTTCCAGCGGCTGGCATCGGCGGGCAGCTCACGGTTGCTGCGCACGCTGATGATGTGGAGCGGGCCGCCGGCGCGCACCTCGTCGAGCACGTGCAGCAGGCGCTCGAGGCGCTCGTCGTCGGCGATGAGGACCTTGGGGCGCGAATCGGTGAGGCCGTAGGCCATCTCGGTGGGCGTCCACCAGGCGTTCATGCCGACGACCGCTGCACCGAGCGACACGGTGGCCCAGTAGCCCACGACCCACTCGGGGTAGTTGCGCGCGGCGATGGCGACGCGGTCGCCGCGACCGACGCCGTGGGTGTGGTGCAGCAGGTGTGCGAGTGAACGCACCTGCGCGGCGATCTCGCCGTAGGTGAAGCGCTCGTCCTCGTAGACGATGTAGTCGCGGTCGGCGTAGCCGGCGGTGATCTCCCACAGCGCCCGCATCGTGGGCGGCGCGGCCGTGAAGACCTTGATCGGCACGTCGTTGACGACGATCTCCGACACGGCGAAGGGTGATCCCTCGGCCGTGAGCTCCTGGCGGGTGGTGAGGTAGTGGTGCATCACGTCGCACATCGTGGCAGGACAGGTGTGCCGACTGCCACACGGGACTCACCCCACCTCGATCTGGTCGCGATTCCGTGCGGAATCCGTTCGACTTCGCGACCAGAATCGTGGGTGTGGCTCCGGAAATCCCTGCGACGGGTCTGATCATCGGGCGGTTCAACCCGCCGCACCTCGGTCACAGCTTCATGATCGACCAGGCAGCAGAGCAATGCGTCCGGCTCGTGGTCTTCGTGAACACCCGCGAGGGCGAACTGGTGCCTGGCGCGTTGCGCGCCGGTTGGCTCGCCGACCAGCACCCACGGGTGACGGTGATCGAGGTGGCCCACGACCTGCCCACCGACATGGCCGACCCGTTGCTGTGGGACCGCTGGATGGCGCTCCTGCGCAGCCGCTGGCCGCACGAGGTGGGTCCGCACGCCGTGTTCTCGAGCGATGCGTACGTGAGTGAGCTGGCCGATCGCTTCGGCGCCGTGGCGGTGGTGGTCGACGCCGAGCGGGCCACCGTGCCGATCAGCGCGACCCAGATACGCGAAGCGCCAGCCGACCACCTGGATCGACTGGCGCCCGCGGTACGCGCGTGGGTGGAGGCGAACCTCCTGCCCGGCTAGCTCACTTGTTGGGCTGGGGCAGGGTGCGCAGGTAGGGCTTGACGGTGGTCCAGCCCTGGGGGAAGAGCTGCTTGGCGTCGTCGTCGCTGACTGCTGCGCCGATGATGACGTCGTCACCGTCGTTCCAGTTGGCCGGGGTGGCGACCTTGTACTGCGCGGTCAGCTGGAGGCTGTCGATGACGCGGAGGATCTCGTCGAAGTTGCGACCAGTGCTGGCGGGGTAGGTGAGGGTGAGCTTCACCTTCTTGTCCGGCCCGATCACGTACACCGAGCGGACCGTCATCGTGTCGCTGGCGTTCGGGTGGATCATGTCGTAGAGGTTCGCAACGGTCTTGTCGGGGTCGCCGATCATGGGGAAGTTGACCGGGGTGCCCTGGGTCTCGGCGATGTCCTCCTCCCACTTCATGTGGGACTCGACCGGGTCGACCGAGAGGCCGATGACCTTGACGTTGCGCTTGTCGAACTCGGGCTTGATGCGGGCGACGTAGCCGAGCTCGGTGGTGCAGACGGGGGTGAAGTCCTTGGGGTGACTGAAGAGCACGCCCCAGGAATCGCCGAGCCACTCGTGGAAGTGGATCTCGCCCTGGGTGGTGGGGGCGGTGAAGTCGGGTGCGGTGTCGCCGAGACGGACAGCCATGGGGCGCTCCTTTGCGTAGCTTCTGTTGCGGACGGCAGCACTCTACTCCGATACCCGACCATTTCGATCAAGATTCGAGGCAGCCTCATGGACGATGCAGAGCACCGGGCCCAAGCGATCGAGTGCAACAACGCGACCTGGGAGATGATCGGCGGCGAGCGCACGCCTGCCAACGACGAGGAGATGCTGCGACGCGCGTATGCCGCGGCGTACCACTGGCAGCGGGCCGCCGGGCGAGGGCCTGAGAACGAGGTACGCGCCCAGTGGTTGTTGGCCAAGGTGCACCTGCTGGCCGGTCATCCCGGCATGTCGCTCGAGTACGCGGATGCGTGTGCGCAGCAGTGCACCGACAACGGGCTGGCCGACTTCGACCTGGCCTATGCGTACGAGGCTCGGGCGCGTGCGCTGCAGGCCATGGGCCGCTCGGCCGAGGCCGAGGTGGTGTGGGCTGCCGCCAAGGCGGTGCCGATCGCCGACCCCGAGGATCAGGCGATCGTCGACGCCGATCTCGCCGTCGGGCCGTGATCGCTCCCGACGGCGTCACGTTGCTCGACGTGCTGGTGCACGTGCGGGCTGCCAACGACGATCCACTGTTCCTCGACGTCGACGGTGCCGTGCTGATGACATACGCCGACGCAGCGGCCCGGTCGGCGCAGCTCGCGCACGCGCTGCGAGCGGGGGGCGTGCGGCCCGGTGACCGGGTCGCGATGCAGGTCGAGAAATCGATCGAGTCGATCATGGTGTACCTCGCCTGCATCCGGTCGGGCTCGGTGCTGCTGCCGATGAACACGGGCTACACCGCCGACGAGGTCGCGCACCTGGTGGCCGACGCGGCGCCGGCGGTCGTACTCGACGACGGTGCCCTCGCGGCGCTCGGCAAGCAAGCCGACGCGATGCCT
>JBBDMO010000008.1:0-43822 GCA_040878255.1 Ilumatobacteraceae bacterium | reverse complement strand
GCTGGAGCATCAGCCACATCGCCTTCACGTAGTCGCCGGCATAGCCCCAGTCGCGCTTGGAGTCGAGGTTGCCCATGACGATCTCGTGTTGCAACCCGAGCTTGATGCGCGCCACCGCGTTGGTGACCTTGCGGGTGACGAACTCGAGGCCGCGACGGGGGCCTTCGTGGTTGAACAGGATGCCCGAGCATGCGAACAACCCGTAGCTCTCGCGGTAGTTCACGGTGATGTCGTGGCCGAACACCTTGGCGCACCCGTACGGCGACCGCGGGTGGAACGGCGTTGCCTCGGACTGGGGTGTTTCGCGCACCTTGCCGAACATCTCCGACGAACTGGCCTGGTAGAACCGGATCGGGTTGTCCTGAGCACCGCCGACGATTCGCACCGCGTCGAGCATGCGGAGCACACCCGTGCCGGTGATGTTCGCGGTGAGCTCGGCCTGGTTGAAGCTCATCGCGACGAACGAGATCGCGGCCAGGTTGTAGACCTCGTCCGGTTGGGCGACGTCGAGCGCCTTCACGAGCGACGGCAGGTCGGCGAGGTCGCCCGGCACCGGCTCGACGTAGGGGAACTCGTCGCGCATCTGCGTCATGCGGGGGTTGTTCTGCCCCTTCACCATGCCGAAGACCTCGTAGCCCTTGCCGTGGAGGAACTCGGCGAGGTGCTGGCCGTCTTGGCCGGTGACACCGGTGATGAACGCTCGGGGCATGGGAACTTCCTCGGGGAACGTGGCGGACCGCGACGGACCGGCTGGGCAACGCAGCGCGAGTGTAGGAGCGCTGCTCGGCTAGCGTGCGGCAACCATGCGGCAGGGTGACGAAGGCCAGCGGATCATCAACGTGGCGTTCGACGTGGGTCCGCTCGCCGGTCGTCGCACCGGCATCGGTGCCGCCGTCGGAGCGCTCCGGGCCGAACTCGAGCGCGAGCCGTCGATCCGCCTGCTCCCCTACCTCACCAGCTTCCGGGCGCCCCGCGATGGCGAGGTGCGCCGGCTCCCGCTGCCGGCAATGGCGGCCCACCGACTGTGGGCGCACATCGACCGCCCGCGGGCCGATCGGTGGCTCGGCGGTGCCGACGTCGTGCACGGCACGAACTACGTGGTGCCGCCCACGACCGCGCCTCGGCTGGTGTCGGTCTACGACTGCTGGTTCCTCGCCCACGAGCGCCAGGCGCACCCCGACGTCGTGCGGGCCGGGCGGGTGCTCCTGCGGTCACTCGATCGTGGCGCCGTGGCCCATGCGAGCTCGCACGCCACCGCCGCCGCACTGCTCGAGCACAGTCCGCATGCCGATGTCCGGGTGGTGCACCTCGGAGCCATGCCGCTGCCGGCGCCGACGCCCACGTGCCCGATCGCCGAGCTCGACGGCAGGCCGTACATCCTTGCCGTCGCCACCCTCGAACGGCGCAAGAACCTGCCGCGTCTCGTCGAGGCGTTCGCCGATGTGGCAGTCGAGGTGCCCGAGGTCCGGCTCGTGATCGCCGGGGGCGACGGTGACGACAGGGGTGCGGTCGACGAGGCGATCGACCGACTTCCGCCTGCGATCGGGAGTCGCGTGCTGCTGACGGGGTACGTCGATGACGCCGTGCGTTCATGGCTCCTCGGCAATGCCCGCGTGCTGGCGTACCCGTCGCTCGACGAGGGGTTCGGGTTCCCGCTGCTCGACGCGATGCAGGTCGATCTGCCCATCGTGGCGTCCAACGCCGGGTCGATCCCCGAGGTCGCCGGGGCCGCGGCACTGCTCTCACCTGCCGACGACGTCGCCGCGCTCGCCGCCAACCTCGTGCGCGCGCTCACCGACGACGCCGCCCGTGCAACGCTCGTGGCAGCGGGGCGCGATCAGCTCGCACACTTCACGTGGACCGCATCGATGGCGGGCATGACCGCCCTCTACCGTGCGCTCGCCGCCACCGACGACAAGGACATTCGATGATCACCGTGCTCTGCGGCGGCGTGGGCGCCGCTCGCTTCCTCCGCGCCCTCCGTTCCGTCGTCGAACCGGGCACCGTCACCGGGGTCGTGAACACCGGCGACGACACTGTGCTGCACGGGCTGTCGATCTCGCCGGACATCGACACGATCACCTACACGCTCGCCGGGGCGATCGACCCCGAGCGCGGGTGGGGCCTCGTCGACGAGTCGTGGCGCGCCATGGAGGCGCTCGGCCGCTATGCGCCGGTGCGGCCCGAGGGCTCGGCGGCAGCGCCGACGTGGTTCAACCTCGGCGACCAAGATCTCGCGACGCACTTCTACCGGACCGCTCGGCTCGACGAGGGCGCCACGCTGACTGCTGTCACGGCCGAGATCGCCCGGGCGTGGGGTGTACCGGAACGTCTGGTGCCGATGTCGGACGATCGGGTGTCGACGCTGGTGCATCTCGCCGACGGTCCCACGGTGTCGTTCCAGGAGTACTTCGTGCAGCTCCGCCACGGCGTGCCGGTCCGTGGCGTCACCTTCGACGGTGCCGACTCGGCGACGCTGCAGGCCGATGCGGCGACAGCCATCCGCGACGCCCGCGCCGTCGTGATCGCGCCCTCCAACCCGCTGGTGTCGATCGGGCCGATGCGCGCACTGCCGGGCTTCGACGCCCTGTTGACGGCACGGCGCGACAGCGTCGTTGCGGTCTCACCGATCGTCGGTGGCGCCGCGCTGAAGGGACCTGCCGATCGGATGCTCGTCGAGCTCGGCCACGAGGCGTCGGTGGTCGGGGTCGCCCGTCTCTACCGGGACATCGCCGCGACGCTCGTGATCGACCCGGCCGATGCGGCGCTCGCCTCGGCCGTCGAAGCCGAGGGCATGCGCTGCGTCGTCGTGCCGTCGGTGATGAGCACCGTCGAGATCGGGGCGGCACTCGCCACGGCCGTGCTCGCCGCAGCCGAGCACTGACCCACGGCGACGATGCAGTTCGTTCCCTGTCGTGATCGTCAGATCGCGAGCTGGGCGAGCCCGGTTCGCAGGTCGGTCCACGGGGCCCACGAGAGGTGGATGCGGGCACGCGTGGGGGCCAACGAGCAGCGCGCCACTCCCACCTTCGCGACATCGCCGATCTGTGCCGTGGCCGCATCCGGACCTGCGACAGCGGCCCACAGTTCGCGGATCGACGTCGGGGTGCCGGTGCCGATGTTGATGACGAGGCCGCTGCCTCGCTGCGCAGCACGCGCCAGGGCATCGACGACGTCGTCGATGAAGATGAAGTCGCGGGTCTGGCGACCGTCACCGTGGATGGTCGCCGGCACCCCGGTGACGACTGCCTCGGCGAACGCGGCGACCACACCGCCGTCGGGTCGCTGGCGGGGTCCGTACACGGTTGCGAGCGCCAGCGCCGAGAACTCGACGTCATGGTCGGCTCGGTACGCCGCGAGCAACTGAGCGACCGCCTCGGCCACCACCCCTGCCGCCCCCTGAGGTGCGTGGGCGTGGCCCTCCTTCACCGGTTGGTCGCGTACCGGCACGTCGCCGTAGAGCGCCACGGCGGGCAGCGTGGTGACCACCTTGGCGACACCGTGCAGCCGGGCGGCCTCGAGCACGTTCAGGGTGCTGTGGAGGCCGCGGGCCAGCACCGCGGGCTGCGGCCGGCCGGGAGGGAGCCAGCCCAGGTGGAAGACGACCTCGGGCTCGCGCAGCGCCACCAGCGACAGGAAGTCGTCGGTGCAGGCGTCGAGGTGGTGGATCTTGACCTCGCCTCCGCTCGTGCGGGCGGATGCGAGGTTCGCCAGGGTGCCCGTCGAGAGGTCGTCGACCACGTCGACGGCGTGCTGCTCGGCAAGCAGGCGATCGACCAGGTGCGAACCGATGAAGCCCGCTCCGCCGACCACCATCGCCCTCATGGCGTGTTGGGGTCGGGGCGTCGCTGGTCGGTGAGCTTCTCGCCCGCAGCGACGACCGCGTCGGCGCCGATGACGCTCCGGACCACCGTCGAGCCAGCCAGGAGCCGGCCCATGACGACGCTGTCGACCACGGTCGCACCATCGCCGACGCGAGCACCGGCGAGCACGACGGAGCGTTCGACACGAGCACCAGAGGCGACGATCGCGCCGGCGGCAACGACCGATCCGATCACCTCGGCAGACGGATCGACCTCGGCGCCGAACGCAACGGCCTCGCACGACTGGCCTGGGCGGCGGCCGTCGACAAGATCGAGGTTGGCCTCGAGGTACAGGTCGGGTCGGCCGGTGTCGATCCAGTAGTCGTCGGTGGCGTGGGCGAACAATCCGCCGTCGGCGACGATCGCCGGGAAGGTGACGCGTTCGATCGAGACACGCTCACCGGCCGCGATGCGCGTCAGCACCGATGGCTCGAGCACGTATGTACCGGCGTTGATCAGGTTGCTCGGTTGCGTGCCCGGTGCTGGCTTCTCGACGAAACGCTCGACGCGCCCGTGGTCGTCGAGGGCGACCACCCCGAACGCCGAGGGGTCGGGAACACCGATGACGTGGATCGTGGCCTCAGCGGAATGTTCGCGGTGGAACGCCACGAGGGCTGCGATGTCGAGGTCGGTGAGCACGTCGCCGTTCGCCACGACGAAGGTTTCATCGATGCCGGACACGTCGGCAGCGAACCGGATCGCCCCGGCGGTGTCGAGCGGTTCGGGTTCGACCGCGTACGTAAGGCTCACGCCCGCGCAGGTGCCGTCGGGGAACGCGGCGATGAACGGCTCGGGCTTGAAGCCGAGCGCCAAGGTGACGTCAGTGACGCCACCCGCCGCGAGGTTGGCGATGAGGCGCTCGATGATCGGCACGTGACCCACCGGCAGCATCGGCTTCGGGACGCTGAGAGTGAGGGGACGCAACCGGGTGCCAAAGCCCCCGACGAGCACGATGGCCCGCATCAGCCACCCGTGGTGGCAGGTGCCGTGTCGCCGGTGACCGTGTCGCTGGTGACCGGCTCGGTGCCGTCGGGCGCGATGGTGGTGGTGGTGGGCGTCGATCCGGCGGCGGTGTCGACAGCACCGAGTGCGGGCAGCTCGGCTGCCCACGGCGGCATCGAGACGTCGGTGCCCTTCGGCACCACGGCGATGGCGAACACCATGCTGTCGTTCTTGAGGCGGACGCTGTTCAGGTCGGTGATGAAGGTCTGGCCCTTGCCGGTGTCGGTGTAGGAGTCCCAGGCGACGACCTTGATCTCGACGTCTTCGCCGTTGCACTGGTAGTCACCGACCCGGTACTCGTCGCCGCCCTGGTCGGCAGGAAGCTTCAGGCGCTCGGTGTCGAGCTCGATGCCGTAAACATCGTGGTACACGCCGATGACGGCACGCTTGCCGATCGCCTTGGTGCTGTTCGGGTGCCAGTGGATGACACCGTCATCGTGACTGTGGATGCCCGTGGAGGCGAACTCGTCGCTGACGTACTGGGTCTGGCCCTGTCCGTCTGTGACGGTCTCTTCCTTGGCGCCCGTGAGCTTGGGCAGCCAGCCATCGCACACGTACATGCCGTAGGCGGCATGCCAGTGATCACCCTGCTGGGGCGGGAAGGAACCGGGGTCGGGCACGCTCTGGCGCGAGTAGCCGATGAGGAGGAGGCCGGTCACGAGCACACCGACGACGATGGCCGGGAAGAGGGTGCCGCCTTGGAAGCGAACCTTCTTGCCCTTCCCACGCTGGGCGAGCTTCGCGACCTTCTTGGCCGATGAGGACGATGAGGACGGGGCCACGAGTGCGACACGCTACCTGCGAACGCCCCCGATCAGGTGTCAGCTCGCCCGGCGGCTGCCGCGATCGCTGCCGTGGCGCTGCAGCAGCTCGACGAGGTCGGCGTACGACCGAGCCACGACGGCAGGCGATGCCGCCTGCTCGACCCAGGTGCGCCCCGCCGCCCCGGCGATCGCGAGTGCGTCAGGATCGGCCAGCATCTGACGCAGCGCAGCGACGAACAGGTCCGGCCGGTCCGGTTCGACGACGCGGCCAGCGCCCGACGCGGCGAGGATCCGGGGCACCTCGGTATCGATGTCGATTGCGGCCAGGATGGGTCGACCGGCCGCCAGGATCGAATAGGTCTTCGACGGAACGCTGACGTTGCCCAGGCCTGCCCGCAGCGGCACGATGTGCAGGTCGCCGGTGGCCAGCAGCTCGGGCAGGCGGTCCTTCGGCTGATACGGCGCGAAACGGACGTTGGCCAGACCCGCTGCGTCGGCCTCCAGCGATGCCTTCGCTGACCCGTCTCCGGTGATGAGGAAGGTGACCGCCGGTAGCTCGCGCGCTGCCGCGAGTACGAGGTCGAGCGACTGCGAGAAGCCGACGTTGCCCGCGTACATGACGACGGTCTCGTCGCCGATGCCGAGCTCGGCGCGCAGCGCGGTGTGGCGAGACGACGGCACGATCGCATCGGTCAACACGAAGTTCGGAATGACATGGACGCGTCCGGCGGCAGCGGGCTTCACCTTGGCCACGACGTTGTCGCGGAGGTCGTCGCTGAGCACCGTGATGGCGGCGGCGCGGTGGTAGCTGACCCGTTCGAGCCACCTGGCAACCGCGATGACGTGGCGGTTGGTGATGGCACCCGTACGCACCGCAGCGTCGGGGAACACGTCTTGGATGTTGAACACGAGCGGCCCGCGCCGCACCAGGTGGGTCACCCAGCCCGTCAGGCCCATCGTGAGCGGCGGGGACATCGCGATGACGGCATCGACGCGACCTCCGGGCAGCGATGCCAGACCGGTGAGCGCCGAGAACCCGGCGAAACCCAGTGCGCGCCGCACCAGGTTCCGCTTGTCGTCGCCCGGGAACGGGTTGACGCGCGTGATCGATCCCCACGGAGTGCGCTCGCGGCGCACCCATCGGCCGCCCCAGCCCGGCTCGATCCGGTGCTCTCGGTACCAGGGCAGTGCTGTCACGACATGGAGCTCGTGGCCGAGCGCAGCGAGCTCGGTGACGATGCGGGTCATCACGTCGCCGGTGGGTGCCGTGTCCGGGGCGAAATGCGGGCACAGCACGGCGATGCGCAGCGGACGGGTCATCGTGACACCGCCACCGAATAGGCCTCGAGCAGGGCTTCCCCCGATCGACGGGACGTGAAGTGGGTGACCCGTTCAGCGCCGGCCGCGACGAGCTCGGCGCGGCGACGGACGACCTCGTCGAGGCCCGCCCGCCACGCGTCACGATCGAGCGGCGCGACGACCGCTGCGTCGCCCGCGACGTCGGGCAAGCAGGTTGCGTCGCTGCACAGCACCGGGGTGCCGAGCGCCATCGCTTCGATGAGCGGGGCGCCGAACCCCTCGTACGTGCTCGGGAACACCAGCGCTGTTGCCATCGCGATCAGCCCGTTCTTGTCCGCGTCGCTCACACGGCCGGCAACGACGATGCGACCCGGTCGTTCGGCCTCGGCGACCGCAACGCGAGCGGCGACCTCGTCGGCCGCGACTCCCCCGCCACCGATGAGCACGAGCCGGAGGTCGGGGTCGGTCCACGTGGTGCGCATCAGGTCGATCAGGAAGGCGTGGTTCTTGTGCGGAGCCGTCATGGCCGGGTACACCACCACCGGTCCATCCCCCAGCGCGTAGCGGTGCCGCAGATCAGCCTCGGGGCTCCGTTCGATGACGAGCTCGGGCTCGTAGCCGTGCGGTACGACGACGACCCGCGACGGGTCGATGCCGAACTGGTCGACGACGGTGCCCCGGACGTACTCGGTGGGCACGGTGACGATGGTGGCCCGACGCGCCGACCCCGGCACGGTCGCCTCGAGGTAGCGACGCTTGATCGTGCTGAAGTGCTGCGGGAACGTGCGGAACTGCAGGTCGTGGATGGTGAGCACGAAGGGGCGCACCGTGCGCAGGGGTGCCGTGCCACCACCGTGGTGCATCAGCGCGTCACCGGCCGAAGCGCGCCGCAGCCACGTGCTCTCGGTGATGACGCGCCGCCACCGCTGGTGGCCATCGATCGGTGCGTCCGTGATGCGGACTCCCGGCAGGCGATCGGCATGACGGCGGTGCCACTCGGGCAGCGCGTAGAGGCCCAGGTCGAGCGCCGGGTCGGCCTCGCGCGCCCCGGCCAGCTGCCGGACGAGGTACTGCTCGGATCCGCCGACGGCACCGGGCACGCACCACAGCAGATTGACCCCGACGCGGACACCGTCGAGCGACGCGGGGCTCATCGCGCGATCTCGCGGTACACCGCCGCGGTGAGCGATGCCGTGTGGGACCAGCTCCGCTTGAGGGCGCGCGACAGGCCCTTGGCCGACAGTTCGGCGTGCCGTCGCTGTGCCTCGGTGATGCCCCGGGCGATGTCGGCGGGGTCCTTCGGCTCCACCAACACCGCGGCGCTTCCGGCGGTCTCCTCGGTGGCCGTGCCGACGCTGGTGACCACCGGGACGCCCTGCGCCATCGCCTCGAGGACCGGCAGCCCGTACCCCTCGCGCTCGCTGGGGTAGCAGAACACCTCGGCGCCTGCGTACAGCGCGTCGAGGTCCTCGCTGGGCACGAAACCGAGAAAGCGGACGTCGCACCCCGGGTCGATGTCGAGATCACCCCAGCCGTCGGCACCCGCCACCACGAGCGGGAGCGGTTCGTCGAGCAGGCCGATGGCGGCCGTGAGGCCACGGAGGTTCTTACGGGGCTCGAGCGTGCCGACGAACAGCAGGTATCGCTCGGGCAGGTTGAACAGCGACCTGACGCGGGCGACGTCGTCGGGGGTGGCGCGCTCGGCGTCGACCCCCAGTGGCACGAGTCGCAGGCGGTCGGCGCCGATACCAGCGAACACCACATCGTCGAGCGTCGCCTGGCTGCTACAGAGGACCACGTCGGCATGCCGCCGGATGTACTCGAGGCTGCTCAGAAAGGTACGCACACCGTGCTTCGAGAAGTGCGTGGGCTCGTGCACGAACGCGAGGTCGTGCAACGTCACGACCAGCGGCGCGTCGGTGGGGCACGGGATCAACCCGGTGGCATGGGTGACGTCGACGCGCCCCACGGCCCGCTCGACCTTGGGCCACCCGAGGTGCAGCCAGGTCTGGTAGAGCCATGGAGCGGCGATGGGGAGGTACGCGACCGGGATCGGCGGCAGCCACGGGTCGGGCGGCAAGTGCTTGTGGCGGCCGGCGACACCGATGAGGCGGATGTCGTCGTGGTGGTCCATGGCCTCGGCGACCCGCAGCGCCGACACGGCCGTCCCGCCGGGCACGGCGTGCCAGCACTGCTCGAGGGTGTAGGCGACACGCACGGGTGACATCATGGCCGTTGAGCCGCACCCGACGGCGCTCACCCTGTTCAGCGGCATCCGCGCGGGTCTACGATCGTGGAATGCGCACCCAGTTGCCGCCCACCTCGCTCGCCCGCGACGAGCGATTCAACCGCATCACCACGACCGAACGGTTCGCCGACCAGCGCCCCAACGACGTCGGCGAGGAACGGCGGATGAACCCCGAAGCCGAACACTCCCCCGACCACGCCCGACGCCAGATTCACGGCATCTTCGTCGGCGAGATCCAGGCACTCGAGGGAGCCGGCCGGACGGCGTTCGACTACACGACCGCCGAGACGCCCTTCGCGATGAAGCTCGACATGGCCAGACAGTGCTGGGACGAGGCGCGCCATGTAGAGATCAGCGTCATGCTCGGCGAGCACATGGGCACCGAGATCGGTGAGTTCAGTGAGACCGTCACGCTGTTCGAGGCGGCGTGCCACCCCGACCCGGTGTTCCGCCTCGCCGGCGTGAACCGGGCACTCGAGGGCCTTGCCATCGACGTCTTCACGACCATGCGCGACTTCGCCAACGAGATGGCCGATCAGGTGCTGTGGTTCGCCGAGGACTGGATGCTCGCCGATGAGGTGACCCACGTGAAGATGGGCAGCACGTGGCTGCGCGAACTCACCAAGGACGACGCGACACGCCAGCAGCAGGCACTCGAGTTCCAGCGCACCGTCGACGGCCTGTTCAACTTCCGCGGTATGCGCAGCGAGAGCCGCGACGCCGGGATCCGCCTGGCCCGACGGTTCCGCGAGATGGCCGGCTTCGACACCGCCGAGATCGACGAGATCGCGGCCATGGCCGAGCAGCAGCGGGCTGATCGGCTTGCCTCCGCCGCGTACTGACCCAGTTGCAGTCGTGGTCGCCTCAGGCGTGACCGAGGATGAACGCGAACCCGGTCGACGCTTCCCCGGCAGGGGCACCGTCCGTCCCGACCACCCGGATCGGGCGCAACCCGGCCTCGGCGACGAGCTCGGCGAAGTGCGAGGGCGTGTACCAGTGGAGGGTCCACTCGCGGTCAACGGCTGATCGAGTGCCGTCGGACTCGACCCGCTCGTAACGGAGCGTTGCTGTCTGGAGCCGCTCGGTCTCGTCGCGTTGAGCTGCAATGGTGGTGCACCTCAGCCTGCGACCGTCATCCGCGATGCGTTCGCTCACGCGACCGATGTCCTGTGTCGGAATGGGCGGTGGCACGAACAACGGAATCAGGGCGGCCCCGTTCGGCTCGAGGTGAGCAGCGATCCGCTCGAGGGCTCGGCCAGCCGTTGCATCATCGACGATGAGGTTGAAGGTCGGTCCGGCCAGGAAGATCGACTGGAATCGTCGACCGATGACCATGTTCTCGATCTCGGAGTGATGCAGCGTCACGTCGAGGTCCATCGTCGCAGCGCGTGCGCGACAACGGTCGAGCATGTCTGCCGACGAGTCGAGGCCCTCGACATCGATCCCGCGACGCCGAAGTTCGAGCAGCGGATCGCCGTCGCCGCATCCCAGCTCCAACGCCGGCGTGCCGCTACGCGCGACGAATCGCTCGCACGTCTCGACATCGGGATCGGCCGACCGCAGCGCGGCGTACAGCTCTGCGACCAGGCCGGTGTAGAACTGAGACGGAGCAGCCACGGCGTCAGTCTCTCAGGCCTCTTGTCTGGCGATGTGCCTGAGCCGATCCGCTCAGCCGTCGCTCAACACCCCCCGACACTCTCCATCAGGCAGTTCGGCTCGGTCAGTCCAATCCGAGAACAACGACGAGGGCATCGTCAACTGACCACATCTCTTCTGCCGTAAGCCTGCCGACGCGCCGTCCGAGCCGCTGCACATCGACTGCGCCCAACTGCTCAACGAGGACCCGTGTCAGCTCTCCGGCGACCTTGACCTCGGGACGAAACGAGGCCGGCTTCGCACTTCGGGAGGTCGGAGCGACGATCACGACCGACCTGGGCAGCATCACGTCGAACTGGACCACGACCCCATAGCGCCCGCCCTGCTGCTCGTGGCCGACGCCCTTGGGGACCTTGAACCGATAGACGTCACCCCGCTGCACGCATTGACTCCATCAGCGATGCCACAGCGAGCATCTCTTCCCGATCGTCCTCGTCGGTCTCGAGCGCAGCGACCTCGGCTGCCAGCTGGCTTCGCCGGCGCATCCGGTCCGCCGATGCGAGCAACGACGAACGGATTGCTTCGGAACGGCTCAGACCGGTCGATTCCAGAAGCCGCAGGGCTCGCTCCGCTTCGTCGTCCAATCGCACCGAGATCGCCTTCGCCATACGACAAGTATGACGTAACGTGATACATCTCACAACCAGGTCCAGGTAGCGCTCAATGCCCTGATCGGGCGCAAGTGCGATGATGTTGCGATGAACCTCGCTCAGCGCATCGTGTTGTCGCTGGCTCTCGCAGCAGGACTCGGTGTCGCCGCTCGAACCGCGTGCGAGCTGTTGTTGGACTCATCCGATGGCGGCTGGTTCATGTACCAGCCGAACGCGAACGCGTTGATGTCTCCATCCAGCTCTGACGGGGACTCGCTTCGAGCCGCAGTCGTCTGGCTGATCGCCATCGCTCTTTGGCTGGGCATCTCCTGGCGGCTCTTCCGGACGAAGAGCGAGTAACACCGATCTGCCGTTAGATCGCTGGACACGCCGCCCCACTTCGGGCAATCTGCGCTCGTGGAAGCGCAGCGGCTAGGGGGCGCCGAGTGAAGGGGTGGGCCCGCCTGTCTCCCGCGTGGCGTCGCCGACGTCTCTGGTTGGCTATCCCTTCTTTCGTCCTGTTGGTTGCGGCGGTCTCGCTGCTCCTAACGAATCGCGTGGGGACTGCTTGGCGCTTTGTTGGCTTCCTGTGCGGCGTGATCGCGTTCGTCCTCTTCATCGTCCTCGGCATCCTCGATCACTCGGACGCGAAGCGAGACGACACGTTCTGGTCGGGGCGCGAACCCTAAAGACCGAGCACCGGCAGCGGCGTCATCTGCTCATACCTGCGGTACTGCACTCTCTGGACCGCGCCTTCGGGGATCGCATAACGACCGCCCCGAGGTGGGTGCCGGCCCGCGCCGGCCCGTGGCATACGTGTTGTTACACGGGTGATCCGGTGGTCTCGGGCTGGGGCGCCGTCATTGCGGTCGCCCGCGCAGGCTTGCTCGGCAAGACTTCTGGCATGACGCATCCGGTGTGGCCACTTTTCGATCTCCGGATCACCACACCCACGGTGGAGCTGCGATACATCGATGACCAGCTCGCCTGCGAGCTCGCCGTGCTGGCCGCGAAGGGCGTGCACGATCCGTCGTTCATGCCGTTCACGCTGCCGTGGACCGACGTCGCACCGCCCGAGCAGGAACGACGGACGATGCAGTGGTTCTGGCGCTGCCGTGCCGAGACTGAGCCTGGCCGCTTCCACCTCGGCCTCGCGGTGCTGGTCGACGGTGAGGCGGTCGGCACGACGAGCATCGGCGTCGCCGACTTCGACGTGCTCGGCGAGTTCGAGACCGGCTCGTGGCTCGGCGTCGCGCACCAGGGCCGTGGTCTCGGCACAGCGCTGCGGCTGGCAACGCTCCACCTCGGCTTCGCCGGGATGGGAGCCAGGACCGCACGAACCGCCGCCTTTGCCGACAACGCTCCCTCGCTCGGCGTGACCCGCCGCCTCGGTTACACGCAGGTGGGCACCGAGCAAATGGTTCGCCGCGGCGAGACGGCCACCCAGTTGCGATTCCACATGTCGCGCGCGCACTGGGAGACGAACCTGCGCACTGACGACATCGTCATCGAGGGCCTCGATCCGTGTCGTGAGTTGCTGGGGCTGGGCTGAGGCTGCGCCGACAGGTCAGGCGGTGAGGCGGGCGACGAGCTCGGCGAGCGGTTCGCGGAAGTCGCGCATCGGCGGCAGGCCACTGAGCCGGGCCACCGCGTTGTCGAGCACGCTGTTGGCCGGGCGTGGTGCCGGGCGCGGCGGCTGCAGGTCGGCCGTCACGATGGGCAGCACCATGGCTGGGTCGCGGCCCAGCAGGCGCACGATCTCCTGCACGAAC
Source organism: Ilumatobacteraceae bacterium (assembly GCA_040878255.1). Lineage (GTDB taxonomy): Bacteria > Actinomycetota > Acidimicrobiia > Acidimicrobiales > Ilumatobacteraceae > VFMC01. The sequence continues at coordinate 30,628 of JBBDMO010000008.1, read as the reverse complement.
TCGTGCCAGCTGACCGCACGCTGGTTGGTGAGGTGGTGCACGCCGCTGCGCCGGTCAACGGCGAGGCGTCGCAGCATCGGGGCCAGGTCGGCGGTGAAGGTGGGGTGGCCCACCTGGTCGCTGACGAACGACAGCGTGGGGTTGGTGTCGACCAGGCGGAGCACGGTCTTCACCATGTTGTTGCCGTGCTCGCCGCAGACCCAGGACGTGCGCACGATGGCCGAGCCTGGCCCGAGGACAGCGGCCTCACGCTCACCGGCGAGCTTCGAGCTGCCGTACACGCTGGCCGGGTTGGGCGTGTCCCACTCGTGGTACGGCCGGTCGAGCGATCCGTCGAACACGTAGTCCGTGCTGACGTGGACGAGGTGAGCGCCCACCCGGTGGCACGCCTCGGCAACGTGGCGAACCGCCATGCCGTTGGCGGCGAGGGCCCGCTGCGGATCGGTCTCGCACAGGTCGACCGCGGTCCACGCCGCGCAGTGGATGACCGCATCCGGACGGACCGATGTGATGGCCCCGAACACCGCGTCGCGGTCGGTGATGTCGACCTGCGCCCGGTCGATGCCGAACACGACGTCACCCGCTGCCTCGCAGGCGAGCACGGTGTCTCGGCCGAGCTGGCCGCCTGCGCCGGTGACCAGCACTCTCACAGGATCACCATCACAGCGCTGCACGCGCCTTGAGCGGTTCCCACCAGGCCCGATTCGAGCGGTACCACTCGACCGTGTCGGCGAGGCCGTCGACGAAGTCATGCTCGCAGTGCCAGCCCAGTGCGGTCATCTTCTCGTGCGTGATCGAGTAGCGCCTGTCGTGGCCGAGCCGGTCGGCGACGGGGGTGATGAAGCTCTCGTCGCGGCCGCACAGCTCGAGCAGGCGGTAGGTGATGTCGCGGTTGGTGACCTCGTTGCCGGCACCGATGTTGTAGATCTCGCCGACCGTGCCCTGCCGGAGCACGAGGTCGGCGGCGGTGTTGTGGTCGTGGACGTGGATCCAGTCGCGCACGTTGCCACCGTCGCCGTACAGCGGCACGTTCTTCCCGTCGAGCAGGTTGGTGGTGAACAGCGGGATGAGCTTCTCGGGGAACTGGTACGGGCCGTAGTTGTTGCTGCAGCGGGTGACCACCACCGGCAGGCCGTGCGTCGTGAAGTAGCTGAGCGCGATGAGGTCGCTGCCGGCCTTGGCCGCCGAGTAGGGCGACCGGGGCCCGAGGCGATCCTCCTCGGTGAACGAGCCCTCGTCGATCGAGCCGTACACCTCGTCGGTCGAGATGTGCAGGAACCGCTCGACCCCGACCTGGCGGGCCACGTCGCACAGCACGTTCGTGCCGAAGCAGTTGGTGAGCACGAACGAGTGGCCGTCCTTGATCGAGCGGTCGACGTGGGTCTCGGCGGCGAAGTGGACGACCGCATCGTGGCCGGGCATCGCCGCCATCACGGCGTCCTGGTCGCAGATGTCGGCGTGCACGAACCGGCACCGCACCCCGTCGACGAGGTCGCTGATGTTCTCGAGGTTGCCGGCGTAGGTCAGCGAGTCGTAGACGGTGATCTCGTCGTCGGTGGTGCTGAGGATGTGGCGGACGTAGTTCGAGCCGATGAACCCGGCTCCGCCCGTGACGAAGATCTTCATGGTGCGGTCTCTCTGGTGTGGGTCGTGATCAGGTGCGCATCGGCCAGTACGGCCGGCGGCCGACGGGCAGGTCGGCTCGCAACGGGTTGGTCTCGTCGCGGGTCGACATGATCGGATCGGTGATGCCCCAGTCGGCGCCGACGGCCGGGTCGTCCCACTTCACACCGAGCTCGTCGGCCGGGTTGTAGTAGCAGTCGACCAGGTAGGTCATGACCACGTCGGTGTGCGCTGCGAAGCCGTGTGCGACGCCCGGAGGGATGAACACGCCGATGTGGTTCTCGCCGCTGATGTCGAAGCACGAAGTGGCACCGTCGGTGGGACCGCCCTCGCGCAGGTCGTGCAGCACGACCCGGATGGTGCCCACGGGGCAGTACCAGTAGTCGGCCTGATGCATGTGGTAGTGCAGCCCGACCAGTGCGCCCGCCTGCTTGTTCGATCGGTTCCCCTGGATCATCTCGCGGCCGTTCGGGAACCACTCGCGCCGATAGGTCTCGATGAACAGGCCACGCTGGTCGCCGTGCAGCGATGGCTCGACGGTGAAGACGCCGTCGATGAGGTCACTGGCTCGAATGTTCGCCATGTGGGTCGTGGCCTTCCTGTTACTCGACGTCGATCTGGCAGTGGTCGCCCACCATGAGGCGGAGGGCACGTGGCCGCACCTTCGTGCGAGCGACGACGGCCTCCTTGCCGATGAGGCTGTCCTCGAGGCGCTTGATGTCGGTGATGCTGCTGCCATCCATGATGACCGAGTGCTCGATCTCGCTCTGCCTGACCGTGCAACCGTTGCCGATGGCGCTGAACGGGCCGATGAAGCTGTCCTCGACGACGGTGCCGGCACCGATGACCAGCGGGCCGCGCAGGGTGGACCGGACGATCGTCGCGCCGGCCTCGACCACGACGCGTCCGTCGAGGACCGACGCATCGTCGACCGTGCCGTCGATGCGCGTGTCGATCTTCTCGAGCAGCAGGCGGTTCGCCTCGAGCAGCGGGGTCAGCTTGCCGGTGTCGATCCACCACCCCGTGAGCTCCTCCTGCCGCACGCGATATCCGGCATCGACCAGCCACTGGATCGCGTCGGTGATCTCGAGCTCGCCACGAGGTGACGGGGCGATGGCGCGCACGGCATCGAGGATGGTGCGGTCGAACAGATAGACGCCGACGAGCGCGAGGTCGGTGGGCGGGTGCTCGGGCTTCTCGACGAGGCGGATGACGTTGCCGGCCGCGTCGAGCTCGGCGATGCCGAAGCGGTGCGGGTCGGGTACGCGCTTCAGCAGGATCTGCGCGGTGGGCGGCTCGGCGGTGGTGCGGGCCGCTTCGAAGGCGGCCACGAACGCCGACAGGTCCTGCTCGAGCAGGTTGTCACCGAGGTACATCACGAAGTCGTCGGCACCGAGGAAGTCACTCGCGATGAGCACGCAGTGGGCCAGGCCGAGCGGCTCGTCCTGGGGGATGAACGTGATGTGCGCGCCCCACTGCGAACCGTCACCGAGCGCCGCCATCACCTCGTTGCGCGTGTCGCCGACGATGACACCGATCTCGGTGATGCCGGCGTCGACCATCGCCTCGATGCCGTAGAACAGGATCGGCTTGTTCGCCACCGGCACCAGTTGCTTGGCACTGGTGTGGGTGATGGGCCGCAGCCGCGTGCCGGCACCACCGGCGAGAATCAGAGCCTTCATAGACGGGGCACAGTATGGCCGAACCGGCCCGGATACGCCGTGGACATCACGCGGGCGGCGCAGGGGCCGGGCCGCGACCGGCGAACCAATCGAGCAGTGCTGCGGCGCCGTCACCGAGCTGCAACACCGACTTGCCGTCGATCGTGGTGCCCACGATGGGCAGTGACCAGGTGGCGAGGCCGGCGTCGACAGCCGGACGCAACGACGACGCAGCCTGGAGCAGATCGAGCTCGTCGTCGACCCGCACCGCCGAGCCGCCGGCCTCGAGCAGGTCACCCGCCACGAACGGGTTGGCCTTCACCGTGGCCAACGCGCCGCGCAGCGCTCGGTCGACGAAGTCCTGTTGACGCTTGGTGCGCCCGATGTCGGCGGTGCCGTCGACCTTCCACTCGCCGTCGATGTACTGCTCGAAGTACCGGCTGCGGGCGTACGAGAGCGCCTCGACGCCGTCGGCCGTGTGGCATCCGGCCTCGGGGACGTCGAGTCCGGTGCGGGTGTCGCGCGTCGGGTAGAAGAAGCACAGCTCGACACCGCCCACCGCATCGACGAGCTGTTTGAAGCCGGAGAAGTCGATTTCGACGTAGTGGTGCACCGGCAGCCCGAGCGCGTCCTGCACGGTCTGCACGAGGACGGCCGGACCCTCGGCGTACGCCGAGTTGATCCGATCGGTTCCCTTGCCCGGGATGTCGACCCACAGATCGCGAGGGATCGACAGCAGCGCCGCCTCGCCGGTCGCCTTGTCGCGCCGCAGCACCATGATCGTGTCACTGCGACTGCCGGTGACATCGGCCTCGGAGCCGATGCCGCCGTAGTCCGGCGAGGTGGGATCGCTGTTCGCGCGGCTGTCGGAGCCGACGAGGAGGAAGTTCTCGACCGTGTCGCTCGGTGGGCTGAGCACGGCAGCGACCTCCGGCACGGTGACCACGGTGGCGATCGCATTGCGCGTCGCGATGAGCGTGCCGGCGACACCGGCGACCGTGAAGGCAGCAATGACCAACAGCGAGAGCCCGACCCGACTCGGTCGACGCGCAGCGCGAGGGGCGGGCTGCGCCGGCGGAGAGGTGTGCACGGCCCACGAGGGTATCGAACGTCGTTGTCGCGACTCGGTCACCCCCGGGACGGCGCGTCACTCGATGGCGCGGAGGTGCACCACGTCACCCGTGTCGACGTGGTGCGTCATGGCGCATTCGTCGAGCACGACGAGCCGGCCGTCGCGTCCGACGTCGACGGCGCGTCCGACGATCTCGCCCCCGGCCGGCAACTCGACCCGCACACGCGTACCCAGCGTGCCCAGGGCGGCACGGTACGCCTCGTGGATGTCGTCCGGCATCGAGTCGAGCGAGCGCAGCAGATGAGCCAGGACGACCATCGGGTCGATGTCGTCACCGAGGCGGGCACCGCCTTGCGGAGCCCAACCCACGTTGACGCCGATGCCCACCACGACATGATCGACCACACCACCGGTGGCACCGGCCTGAGCCAGCACACCGGCGAGCTTCGCACCTTCCACCAGCAGATCGTTCGGCCACTTCAGGACCGGAGCCACCGGCGACACGGCGCGCGACGCATCGATCGCGGCGAGCGCCACCCGCTGGGTCAGCTCGTGCAGGTGCTCCGGCAGGCGACGGCCGGACCCGGATCGGAACAGGATCGAGACGAGGAGGTTGGCGCCGGCCGGAGCATCCCACCGTCGGTCGAGGCGGCCACGGCCCGCTGTCTGGTGCCGCGCCACCAGCACTGAGCCGTGCGGCTCGCCGGTCGCTGCGGCAGCCAGGAGGTCGGCGTTGGTGCTGCCGGTCTCGTCGACGACGCGGACGCGCCACTGGTCCGAGACCCCGATGCGCTGGGCGAGATCGCGCCATGTGGCGTCGGTGGCTTCCATTCGGCAAGTATTGCCAGTCGTGCTGAAGAAGATCCTGATCGCCAACCGTGGAGAGATCGCCGTCCGAGTCATTCGGGCCGCCCGTGAGATGGGCATCGCCACGGTGGCGGTGTACAGCGAACTCGACCGCGATGCCCTCCACGTCCGTCTCGCCGACGAGGCATACGCGCTCGGCGGGCAGACCGCCGCCGAGAGCTACCTCAACACCGAGGCCATCCTGAACGCCATCGAGCAGAGCGGTGCCGACGGCGTGCACCCCGGCTACGGCTTCTTCAGTGAGAACGCCGACTTCGCCCGGGCGATCATCGCGAAGGGCGTCGCGTTCATCGGGCCACCGCCCGAGGCGATCGACGAGATGGGCGACAAGGTCAGCTCGCGCAAGGCCGCCCAGCGCGGCGGCGCCCCCATTGTCCCGGGCACCACCGAGTTCATCACCTCGGCCGACGAGATCCTCGCCTTCGGCAACGAGTTCGGCTGGCCGCTCGTCATCAAGGCCGCGTACGGCGGCGGCGGTCGCGGGATGAAGGTCATCCGCTCAGCCGACGAGGTGCACGAGGCGATGGACAGCGCCAAGCGCGAGGCCAAGGCGTTCTTCGGCCGCGACGAGATCTACATCGAGCGCTACCTCACGTGGCCACGCCACGTCGAGGTCCAGATCGTGGGCGACCAGTTCGGCGAGGTCGTGTGGGTCAGCACCCGCGACTGCTCGGCGCAGCGTCGTCACCAGAAGCTCATCGAGGAGGCCCCCTCGTACGGCATGGCGCCCGGTATCGAAGAGGCCATGGGCGAGGCGGCAATCAAGGCCGCCAAGGCAGTCGGCTACTTCAATGCCGGCACGGTCGAGTTCATCTACCAGGACGAGGAGTTCTTCTTCCTCGAGATGAACACGCGCCTCCAGGTCGAGCACCCCGTCACCGAGGTCATCACCGGCATCGATCTGGTCGAGTGGCAGATCCGTGTCGCGAGCGGCGAGCACCTGCCGATGACCCAGGCCGAGGTCGCCGCACAGCGCCGCGGTCACGGCATCGAGGTCCGGATCAACGCCGAGAACCCGGCCGGCGGCAAGTTCCTGCCCTCACCCGGCACGATCACCAAGCTCGTCCCGACTGACGGTTTCGGGATCCGGTGGGATGCCGGCTACGAGAGCGGCGACACGATCAGCCAGTACTACGACAACCTCGTCGGCAAGCTCATCGTGTGGGGCAAGGACCGCCCGACGGCGATCGCCCGCACGATCCGGGCGCTGAACGAGATGGTCGTCGAGGGCGTGGCCACCACCATCCCGGCCGACATCGCAATCCTGTCGCACCCCGACTTCCAGGCGATGCAGCACTCGACGAAGTGGGTCGAAGAGAAGCTCGACCTGTCGCACATCGGTGCGCCTGCTGCACCGGCTCCGGCCGCCGACGGCGAGGCACTCGTGCAGCGCAACACCACGGTCGAGGTCAACGGCAAGCGGTTCGACGTGACGATGTGGGTGCCCGACATGCCGGTCGGCGTCGCCGTGGCCGGCAAGGCCGCGAAGAAGCCGGCCCGGGCGGCCGCGTCGGGTGGCGGTGCCGGTGGTGCCGGGTCCGGCAACGTCGAGGTGCCGATGCAGGGCACGATCGTGAAGATCCTGGTCGAGGTCGGCCAAGAGGTCGAGCTCGGTCAAGCCGTGGTGGTGCTGGAAGCCATGAAGATGGAGAACCAGATCACCGCCGACAAGGCCGGCACCGTCAAGGAGATCAAGGTCTCCCAGGGCGACACGGTCGGCGCCGGCGACATCGTCGTCATCATCGCCTGATCCCTCTGCACCCCGTGCGACGACTCCCGGCCCCGCTGGGTTGGGTTCGTGTGCCGGCGCGTCGGTAGGTTCAACCCCACTGACACGCTCGAGGGGGCTTCGTGGCACACGATCTGATCATCCGCAACGGCACGGTCGTCGACGGCACCGGTGCCGACGCGTACCGCGCCGATGTCGCCATCGACGGCGACCGCATCACCGTCATCGGTGACCTGTCGGCATCGACCGCAACTCGCGAGATCGACGCGACCGGGCTCGTGGTGAGCCCTGGGTTCGTCGATCTGCACACGCACCTCGACGCCCAGGTCGCGTGGGACCCGCTGATGACCTCGAGCTCGTGGCACGGTGTCACGACGGTGCTCATCGGTAACTGCGGCGTCACGTTCGCGCCGGTGGCGCTGGCCGATCGGCAGTTCCTGGCCGAGATGATGGAGAGCGTCGAGGATGTGCCCCGCGACGCGATTCTGGGTGGGATGCCGTGGGATTGGGAGACCTACCCCGAGTACCTCGACTCGGTCCAGCGCATGCGGCCCTCGGTCAACATCGTCGGCATGGTGGGGCACTGCGCCGTTCGCTACAACGTCATGGGTGAGCGGTCGCTCGGCGACGAGGCCGCCACGCCGGCCGAACTGGCCCGCATGGCCGACATCGCCGCCGAGTCGGTGGCCGGGGGTGCCGTTGGCTTCTCGACCTCGCGGATCCTGCTGCACACCATCCCCGATGGCCGATACGTGCCGGGCACCCTGGCCCCACTCGACGAGTACCTCGCCATCGCCGACGGCATGAACGCGGGCGGCGGCGGGCTGTTCCAGGCGGTCAACGACTTCGCCACCAAGGCCGCCGACGAGATCGTGCTGCTGCGCGAGATGGCCAGGTCGTGCGGCGACGTGCTGTTCTCGGGTGGGCCGGGCAACGGCACGGGCACCGCCGGCGTCGAGATGTTCGGTGCGTTCCTCGCAGACACCAACGCGAACGTCGGGCGAATCACCCTCGCCACCCAGACGCGCCAGAGCGGCACCCTGTGCGGCCTGGCGCAGGTCGCCCCGGTGAAGGGCAAGCAGTGGAAGGCGCTGCTGGCGCTGCCGACGCTGGCCGACCGCGTCGCCGCACTGCACGACCCCGCCACTCGTGCACTGCTGGTCGACGAGGGCAAGACCAAAGGGATGTGGTACGACCCGGAGTTCATCTACCCGCTGGGCACCGGCCCGTCGCCCGACTACAGCGAGACCGACGGTGTCTCGATCGCTCGCCATGCCGAGCGTCTCGGGGTGCACCCGGTCGAGTTCGTGATCGACCGGCTCATCGCCAGTGACGGCCACGAGCTGTTCAACACCTGGCTGTTCAGCCGCAACATCGAAGCTCTCGAGCAGCTGCTGACGTTCGACCACGTGTACCCGGGCCTCGCCGACACCGGAGCGCACGCCGGCCAGATCTGTGATGCCGACATGGGCACGCACTACCTGTCGTACTGGCACCGCCAGCGCCACCTCGTCGACCTGCCCCAGGCGGTCCACCGCCTCACCGGTTTGCCGGCAGCGGTGCTCGGTCTGCGCCAGCGCGGCACGCTGGCTGTCGGCAACTTCGCCGATGTCAACGTGTTCGACATCGACACCCTCGGTTCGCAGCACCCTCGGTTCGAGAACGACTTCCCCAACGGCGCGGGCCGCCTGAAGATCGGGTCACGGGGCTATGCGGCGACGCTGGTGAACGGTGCGGTCATCGCCGAGCAGGGCGCCAACACGGGCGAGCGGCCCGGCCGCGTCATCCGCGAGTTCTCACGGTCGTAGCCCGCCCTACGTGGCGGGCGGTGCGACGACACCGTGTCGGACGACCAGGCTGCCGGCGGCGCGGTCGTGGAGGCCGCGGCGCAGTGGGTCGAAGAATGCCGGCACGTAGACGAGCGCCGACAGCAACACGCCGAGGGCAGGCACGCCGTTGGCGACTGCCGGCACCATGGCCCGCTGCACCGACGAGAACCATCCGAGGCGGCCACCGGTGTCGGCGCGGACCACGCGCGTGCCCGTGGCGAACTTGCCCACGGTGCGGCCGAGCAGGCCGATCATGACGGCCTCGTAGGTGAACCCGACAAGCACCATGGCGACCTCGAGCACGACCAGCGTGGTCCTGGTGAGATCGTCACCAGGACGAAACCCGGTGACTGCGAGGGTGATCGCGATGGGCAGGAGGACGATGATTTCATCGATGATCGAGCCCCCCACGCGACGCCGATACGACGCCAGCTCGAGGCCCACCGGGACCGACGGTGCCGGACGATCGTCAGTGGTGAACACGGGTCGGCCGGGTCACTCGGCAGCTTCGGCGAGTGCTTCGCTGATGGCCGGGTGCACCAGGAGGCTCTCGACGATGTCGGTGACCTTGAGATTCGCCGTGACGGCAAGCGCAATGACGCTGATGAGCTCTGCGGCGTGGCGGCCGACGATCGAGCCGCCCAGCACCACCCCGGTTGCCGGGTCAGAGATGATCTTCACGAACCCGCGCCAGTCGTTGTTGATGAGGGCCTTCGGTGTGGAACTGAACGGCACCTTGGTGACGCGGATCTTGCGGCCGACGGCGAACGCGTCGGCCTCGGCCAGGCCGACGTCGGCGATCTCGGGTTCGGTGAAGATGGCGCTGGCGGCCTTGTCGTAGTCGAGGTGGCGGTGGGCGACCTTCTGCAGACCCATGACGTGCTCGGCGACCTTGCGGCCCTGCATGCTCGCCACACTCGACAAGGGCAGCTTGCCGCTCGTGTCGCCGGCGGCGTAGATGTGCGCCACGTTGCTCTGGCAGTGGCGATTGATGGTGACGTAGCCACTATCGGTCTGCACGCCGGCTGCGTCGAGGCCGAGGCCGTCGGTGTTCGGCACCGAGCCGATGGCGAGCACGGCGTGCGAGCTGTGCACGATGCGGCCGTCGTCGCAGCGCACTTCGACACCGTCGGTGCCGTCGGGGTTGCGCTCGATCGCGATCGCGCGCGCACCTTTCAGCAACTGGACGCCCCGCTTCAGGAAGTCGTCCTCGAGCACGGCCGCGACCTCGGGGTCCTTGCTGGGCAGCACCTGTTGTCGACTCACCACGAGGGTGACCTTCGAGCCGAACGAGGCGAACATGTGCACGAACTCGACACCCGTGACGCCGGACCCGACGACGGTGACGTGGTCGGGGAACACCTTCGGCGGGTAGCAGTCGCGGGTGGTGAGCACGCGCTCGCCGTCGGGATGGCACCAATCGGGGATGCGAGGCCGCGAGCCGGTGGCCACGAGCACCGCGTCGGCCTCGATGGTGCGAACCTGCACGTTGCCGTTGGCATCGGTGCTGGTGACCTCGATGTCGTTCGCCGACAGGAAGCGGGCACTGCCATGGATCAGGTTGACACCCTGGCTGGTGAGCAGGTTCGTCGTACTGCGCTGGAGGCGCATCTTGATGCTCTCGATGCGCTCGGTGAGCGCATCGACGTCGACCTCGGCCACCTGCTCCTCGAGGCCCATCCCCTGCAGACGACGGGTGAACGCCATGGCACCGCCGGTGGCGATCATCGTCTTCGAGGGAATGCAGTCCCACAGGTGGGCGGCACCGCCGATGACGTCTCGTTCGACGACCGTGACGTCGGCCCCGAGACGCGCCGCATAGGTCGCTGCCGTATTGCCGGCCGGACCGCCACCGATGATCACGAAACGAGTCGCCACAGCCGCCGAGGCTATCGGCGTCAGCTGCCCTCGTCCGGGAGGTTCTCGGCGGTGAGCGCGTCGTCGGCGAACATCGTCGCTCGCTGCTGACCGTTGTCGGGCACCGTCTGCGTGGAGAGGCCGGGCAGACCCGAGATCGCGCCGCCGGGCAGGTTCGGGCAGTACTCGGACGGGTACTGGATCGTGTTGCGTGGCACGCCCACCCACTCGAAGTGCATGCCGTCGGGCACCAGGAAGTTGCCGCCCCATGCGAAGCCGTGTTTGCGGAAGATGCGCACGACGCGGCAGTCCATCTGCGGGACGCGACCCTGCGCGTTGCTGACCGTGTTCATGTCGATGGCCACGGCCCATGCATGTCGGCTGACCGAGCCGATGCTGCCGGACACCCGTGCGAAGCGGGGGTTGTAGCAGCCGCCGTAGGTGTTGGTGTTGCCGAGGTCGATCGCACCTGCGAGGCCCGAGGCAGACACCTCGTCGAGCGCAGCCTGGAGGTCGGCCACGATGGCGCGGTGACAGGTCGAGCGGACGTTGATGCCCCGGAAGCTGACCCGCTGCAGGTTGTCGGCGACCCAGTCGGGGTCGAGGGTGAGGCTGCTGTCGCCGTTGATCCGGTAGTCGAACTCATTGAGCAGCGTCTTGAGCTGGGCCGACCCGAGGAGGCTGTCGGGGTTCGCCCCCGACCACGACCTCGAGATCCGCACGGTTCCACCGTCGTAGAGACCGTTCGCAGCGAAGGCCTCCTCGATGCTCGACCGGGCGAACTGACCGAAGAAGAGCACCCGCGTCACGATCGTTGCGCCCAACGCGTCGGCCTGCTCCGGCGACATGACCAGCTCGGCACCGCCGATCTCGTCGTCGGGCGCGACGTAGCCGAGCACGAACCGACGGGTGTTGCCGTCGCTCGCGATCAGGTCGAGGGTGTCGCCCACCTGCGCACCTCGGAGGGATGCACTCGTGCTGCCGAGGACCACCCCACCGGACGCGACCGCGGAGGACACACGGGCGCTCATCACACGGCCGACAGCATCGACCGGAAGCGCCGTGACACTCATGGGGAACTGCCAGACGCCCGATGATCCGGACGCCTGCTGCACCACCTGGTCGCCACGGCGCACGGCGTACAGCCCGGCGTTGAACGAACGTCCACGAACGCTCGGGATGCCGATTGAGGCGCCGATCCCTTCGAGGGTGTCGAGGAGCGCCTTCGGCATGGCTCCGTACACCGACACGGACACGGCCTCAGACGTCGACGCGACGCGCCCCGCCACCCGGTCGGCCGATGCGGGCACGGCCACCGAGTCGGTCGTCGGCCGGCCCGCAACGGCGCGAGGAACGGTGACCAGGCCGGCTGCGAGCGCGAACGCTGCAGCGAGCGACATGACGGTTCTGGCACCGAGGTGGTGCCGGGACTGGTGCTTCACAGGTCGGCCTCCAACCCGGCCGAACCTACCAGCGGATGAGTGCACGGGTCGTTCGCCCCCGCCCGCGGTGGCCAATCCACCCATGACGGGGGCCGGTCACCCGCTACCGTCATGCGACTGTGAGCGACGCACCGACGACCGATCCGACCGGCGAGACCGGGCCAGCAGCCGACGAGGTGGCGAGCGCTGCTCGAGGTCTTGCGGCCGAGAAGGCCAAGCGACTCGGGAAGCTCGACGACTTGCGTGCGCAGGGGGTCGAGCCATACCCATACCGGTTCGACCGGAGCCACACCCTCGATGAGGTGCGCACTCAGCACGGCGAGCTCGAGCCCGGCTCCGAGACCGAGGTCGAGGTCGACGTGGCCGGTCGCGTCATGCTCATCCGCGAGCAGGGCAAGTTGATCTTCGCCACCATGCGCGACCGATCCGGCGACCTACAACTCTTCGTCTCGCGGGCTGTCATCGGCGACGACGCGTTCGCCGACTTCGGAGGCCTCGACCTCGGCGACTGGGTCGGTGTCACCGGCACCGTCATGACCACCCGCAAGGGCGAGCTCAGCATCAAGGTGACATCGTTCCAACTGCTGTCGAAGGCGGTGCGCCCCATGCCCGACAAATGGCACGGCCTCACCGACACCGACACGCGCTTCCGTCAGCGCTACGCCGACCTCATCGTGAACGAGGACGCGCGTCGGGCGTTCCGGGTGCGCCACGAGACCATCTCGAGCTTCCGTCGCACCCTCCACGACCGGGGTTTCATCGAGGTCGAGACGCCCGTGCTGCACATGGAGGCCGGCGGCGCGCATGCCCGTCCATTCCTCACCCACCACAACACGCTCGACATGCAGCTCTACCTTCGCATCGCCCTCGAGCTGCACCTGAAGCGGCTCATCGTCGGTGGTATGGAGCGGGTCTTCGAGATCGGACGCATCTTCCGCAACGAGGGCATCAGCCCCCGGCACAACCCCGAGTTCACGATGATGGAGCTCTACCAGGCGTTCGCCGACTACTCCGAGATGATCGACATCACCGAGGTGCTCATCACCAACGCCGCCATCGCCGCCACCGGCACCTCGGTCGTCACGATCCACGCCCAGAACGGTGTCGACGAGACGGTCGATCTCGCCCAGCCGTGGCGCCGAGCGCGCATGGTCGACCTCGTCCACGAGGCAATCGGTGTCGAGGTCCACCCGTCGCAGCCGGTCGAGCAACTGCGCGCGATCGCCGCCGAGCACGGCGTCAGCTGCAACCCGCGCTGGGGCTCCGGCAAGATCATCGAGGAGCTGTTCGAGGCAACGGCCGAGCACGCACTCGTGCAGCCGACGTTCGTCACCGGCCACCCGGTCGAGATCTCGCCGCTGGCCCGCACCGATCGCACCGACCCGTTCCTGACCGAGCGGTTCGAGTTGTTCGTCGGCGGGCGCGAGCTCGCGAACGGTTACAGCGAGCTGAACGACCCGGTCGAACAGCGCTTCCGCTTCGAGCACGAACAGGTGGCCAAGGACGCCGGCGACGCCGAACGCGGCACCGTCGACGAGGACTATCTGCGTGCACTCGAGTACGGCATGCCACCCACCGGTGGCCTCGGCATCGGCATGGACCGCGTGGCCATGCTGCTCGCCGGCGTCACCTCCATCAAAGAGGTCATCCTGTTCCCCACGCTGCGCCCGGAGGTCTGGGAATGAGCACGTCTGCCTGGGGCCGCGGCCTCGCCACGATCGCCACCGACGGCACGGTGCTCGACACCTGGTTCGGTGAGCTCGGCCTCGGCGACATGCCGGCCGAACCGACCAGGCACTGGGCGAGCGGCGAACGCACCGACGACATCCGTGGTGTCACCGTGCGCACCGTCGAGCTGAGCATCGACACCACCGTCGCACCGGCATCGGCTGGCGATGCGTACCTGCGGCTGCACCTGCTGTCGTCACGCCTCGCGCAGCCTCGTGTCCAGAACCTCGACGGCATCTTCGGCCTCCTCGCCAACGTGGCGTGGACGAACGTCGGCCCGGTACCGATCGATCGTGTCGACGAGGCGCGTTGGCGGCTCCGCAGCAACGGCGACATCCTCACCGTGCACGGCGTCGACAAGTTCCCGCGCATGACCGACTACGTGGTGCCCACCGGTGTTCGCATCGCCGATGCCGACCGTGTGCGCCTGGGCGCACACCTGGCCAGCGGCACCACCGTGATGCACGAGGGCTTCGTGAACTTCAATGCCGGCACGCTCGGCACCTCGATGGTCGAGGGCCGCATCTCGGCCGGTGTCGTCGTCGGCGACGGCAGCGACATCGGTGGCGGCGCGTCGATCATGGGCACCCTGTCGGGGGGCGGCACCGAGCAGATCACCATCGGGGAACGCTGCCTGCTCGGGGCCGAGTCCGGCATCGGCATCAGCCTCGGCGACGAGTGCGTGGTCGAGGCCGGGCTCTACGTCACCGCAGGCACCCTGGTCGCGTTGCACGATCCCGAGGGTGTCCGAGAAGTCAAGGCCCGCCAGCTCAGCGGCGCGAGTGGCTTGCTGTTCCGGCGCAACAGCCGAACCGGTGCGGTCGAAGCACTCCCCCGCTCGACCTCGTGGGGCGGTTTGAACACCACGTTGCACTCGAACGACTGACCTCCTCGATGTCGTCCATGCCGGCAGTGTACGAATGGGTCTCGGTGGGTCCTGCGTGTGTGCCCGAGCGGAATCGACACCGCGAAAGGCACCTGAGTAGCGTCACTCGCCATGAGTGAACTCGGTTTCGACGGCAAGGTAGCGATCATCACGGGTGCGGGCGGGGGCCTCGGACGGCAGCACGCGCTGCTGCTGGCCTCGCGCGGTGCGCTGGTCGTGGTGAACGACCTCGGCGGTTCCATCGACGGCAGCGGCAGCGACAAGGGCGCGGCTGAGCGGGTGGTCGACGAGATCAGGGCGCTGGGCGGCGAGGCCGTGGGTGACGCGAACAGCGTGTCGACACCCGAGGGTGGCAAGGCCATCGTCCAGACAGCGGTCGACGCCTACGGCACGGTCGACATCGTCATCAACAACGCCGGCATCCTGCGCGACAAGGCCTTCCACAACATGGAGCCCGACCTGCTGAACCCGGTCCTCGACGTCCACCTGAAGGGCGCGTTCTACGTCACCCAGCCCGCGTGGCAGATCATGCGCGAGAAGGGCTACGGCCGCATCATCTCGACCTCGTCCGCAGCGGGCGTGTTCGGCAACTTCGGCCAGACCAACTACGGCGCAGCGAAGATGGGTCTCGTGGGCTTCACCCGCGTGCTCGCCGTCGAAGGCGCCAAGTACAACATCAAGGCCAACGCCATCGCTCCGCTCGCGCTCACGCGCATGACCGAGACGATGATGGGTGCCCTCGGCGACAAGCTCGACCCGGGCCTCGTGTCGCCCATCGTCACGTACCTGGCCCACGAGGACTGCCCGGTCAGCGGCCAGGTGTTCTCGGTGGGTGGCGGTCGCGTGGCGCACGTGTTCATCGGCGAGACCAAGGGCTACTTCAAGGCAGACCTGCAGCCCGAGGACCTCCGCGACAACTGGGATGTCGTCACCGACCAGGCCGGCTACGCAACGCCGAACAACCTGGCCGAGGAGACGGCGCTGTTCCTCCCCTTCTTCCAGGGCTGAGGGGCCCCGACCTGGTTGCTACGGTCCGCCGCGTGATCTCGGTCGACGACTTCCAGGGTGCTGCTCGCGAGTGGCTCGCAGCCAACCGCCAGTTCGCGCCGCGCGACTACGGCGCCATCTGCCCGCCCGACCTGATCGAGCACGGCACCGACTGGCAGCGGCGGCTCCATGCCGCCGGGTACGCCGGTATCCACTGGCCGGTCGACCACGGTGGTCAGGGTCTCACCGCCGACCACAACGCGGTGTGGATGCTCGAGTGCGCGCTGGCCGGTGTGCCGCCGTTCCTGAACATGGTCGGGCTCGTGCTCACCGGTGGCGCGGTGCAGCGGTTCGGTACGCCCGAGCAGCAGGCCGAACACCTGCGGCCGACGGTCGAGGCGAACCGCATCTGGTGCCAGCTGTTCAGCGAGCCGGGTGCGGGCAGCGACCTCGGCGGGCTCAGCACGAAGGCCGAGCGCGATGGCGACGACTTCGTCGTGAACGGCCAGAAGGTGTGGTGCAGCGGCGGTCGCTACAGCGACTGGGGGATCCTGATGGCCCGCACCGAACCGGACGCAAAGAAGCACGAGGGCATCTCGTTCTTCCTGTGCCCGATGGATCTGCCCGGCATCGAGATCCGGCCGCTCAAGCAGATGACCGGCGAGGCCGAGTTCGACGAGGTGTTCTTCACCGACGTCCACCTCCCGGCGTCGAACCTGCTCGGCCCGCTGCACGGCGGTTGGGGCGTCGGCATGGCGGTGCTCACCAGCGAGCGCGGCCACATCGGCACCAGCATCATCGGCCTCGAACGGCGTCTCGACCAGATGGCTCGGCTGGCCGAGGGTCGCACCCTCTCCCCCGTCGATCGCCAGCACCTCGCCGCGCTCATCTCCAAGGGCAACAGCTACAAGGCGATGGCGCAGCGCCAGGGCCCGATCGCATCGACGGCTGCGTCGCTGATGAAGCTCGGCATCACCGAGATGATGTTCGAGACGTCGATGATGCGCGGCGACCTCGCCGGCGCAGGAGCCACGCTCGACGGCCCTGACGCATTCGGCATGCTCTCGGCCCCGGGTGGCCGCATCGCCGGCGGCACGAGCCAGGTGCAGCGCAACATCATCGGTGAGCGCCTGCTCGGGCTGCCGCGTGAGCCAAAGGCCTAGGGTTCGACCATGAGCGGACACGAATCCAAGCGTGAGGACGGCGAGCAGCGCCTCGAGGCGGCCAGCGGCCAGAACGGGGTCAGCCCGGCGCTGATCGGCCTGCTGATCGTTGCCGTGCTCGCCGCGATCTTCTTCCTGCAGAACGGGGCCACCACCACCGTCGAACTGTGGGGCTTCACGTGGGATACGACCATCCGCTGGTCGTTGCTCGTGGCCATCGGCATCGGCGTGCTGCTCGACCGGCTGCTCACCATGGTCGTACGCCGGCGCCGCAAGCAGCGCGACAAGCCATGACACCTGCGTCGCGTGTGCCGTCGAGCGACGGCGTCTCACTCGCGGTCCACGACCTCGGTGGGTCGGGCCCCACCCTGCTGCTCAGCCACGCCACCGGCTTCCACGGGCGCTGCTACTTGCCGGTCGCCCATTCCCTGGCCGACCGCTTCCACTCGATCGCGTTCGACTACCGCGGCCACGGCGACACGCTGCGGCCCGACGGACCCGTGGTGTGGGACCGGTACGGCGACGACGCCGTCGCCATGGCGCAGTCGTTCGACGGGCCGATCGCGGCGTTCGGTCACTCGATGGGCGGCGCGTGCCTGCTGATGGCGGCGCACCGCGACCCGTCGTTGTTCAGCCGCCTGGTCGTGTTCGAGCCGATCGTGTTCCCACCCGAGGGTCTGCGTCCCGGGGGTGGCGACAGCCCGCTCGTGGCGGGTGCACGTCGTCGACGTGCGTCGTTCCCGTCGTACGAGGCAGCGATCGAGAACTACGCGCGCAAGCGGCCATTGGGGGCGTTCACGCCCGAGGCCCTCGACGCGTACGTGCGATATGGCTTTGCGCCGGGCGAGGACGGCGAGGTGCACCTGAAGTGCCGCCCCGAGACCGAGGCAGCGACGTTCGAGACCGGCGGGACACACGCCACCTGGGACGACCTGCCTGCCACCACGGTGCCGGTGCTGGTCGTATCGGGCGTCGTGCAGGAGATGCAGCCGTCCCACATCGCCGAGAGCATCGCCGAGCGGCTGCCGAACGCCACGTACCTCGAGGTGGCGGCGTTCGACCACTTCGCACCGATGACGCATCCGGCCGAGATGGCCGAGGTCATCGCCGACTTCCTCCTCGGCTGACCGGATCAGGCGATCGCCCTTCCGGCGCGCACCCCTTTCGTACACTGGCCCCGTGACCTACCCCGTGCCCACCAGCCTGTCGCCCAGCCGGGTCGAGTCGTTCACCTCGTGCCCCATGGCGTTCCGGTTCGCCAGCATCGAGAAGCTGCCCGAGGCACCCGGCCCGCAGGCCACCAAGGGGTCGCTCGTGCACCGTGCGCTCGAGCTGTTGTTCATGCACCCCGCCGCAGACCGGCTGGGTGATGCCCTGCAGACGTCGTTCCAGCAGGCGTGCCTCGAGTACGACAGCGATCCCGAGTTCACCGGCCTCGGCCTCTCGGCCGACGAGCGCACCGTCTTCCACGCCGATGCGTGGACTCTGGTCGAGTCGTACCTGCGCATGGAGGACCCCACCCAGGTGCGCGACATCGGGCTCGAGCTGCGTCTCGAAGCACCGGTCGGAGACCTGATGTTGCGTGGCATCATCGACCGACTCGATCTCGACGAACACGGTGACCTCGTCGTCACCGACTACAAGACCGGCAGGGCCCCGAACGAGCGCAACCAGCAGGGACGCCTCGGCGGGGTGCACTTCTACTCGTTCCTGTGTGAATCGGTGCTCGGGCGTCGGCCAGCCGCCATTCGCCTGATGTACCTGCGCTCGGGTGAGACCATCACGGCCACCCCCACCGAGCAGTCGGTGAAGTTCCTCACCACCCGTACCACGGCGGTATTCAAAGCGGTCGAGCGGGCCTGCATCACCGGTGACTTCCGGCCGCGCCAGGGGCCGCTCTGCAACTACTGCTCGTTCCAGGCGTGGTGCCCGGCCTTCGGCGGCGACCCGTCGAAGGCGGCTGCCGAGGCACCGCTGGCGCTGGCTCGCCCGGCAACATGACCCAGGGTGTCGGCGGTGGCCGAGTCGCCGCGTTCGATCAGCGCGTCGACGCCGCACTCGAACCATGGCGAGACCGGCGAGGTGTCGACCGGGTGTTCCACTGGGCCAGCGAGGTCGGCGACTTCAGCCTCGTCTGGCAGGTCATCGGTTGGGCTTATGGCCTCGGCATCCGTCGCGACTGGCGCGAGGCATTGCTGTTCAGCGCGCTCATCGGGGTCGAGAGCCTCGTGGTGAATCAGGGCATCAAGCGCCTTTTCCGCCGCACCCGCCCCACCGAGACGGGCGACCCGCGGTTCCAGGTCCGCAAGCCGCGCACGTCGAGCTTCCCCAGCGGTCATGCGTCCTCCGCGTTCTTCGCAGCGTCGCTGCTCACCGTGTGGTCGAGCTGGGCGTGGGCGCCGCTGTGGTTCGCGATCGCGTTGGTGGTCGCCACCAGCCGTGCCGTTGTCCGCATCCACCACCCCTCCGACGTGGTGGGCGGCATGGTGGTTGGTCTTGTGCTCGCCCAGGTGGCCCTGCTGTCGGGCGCAGCCGACCTGCTCCGATGAGCCCGCCGGCACCGGTGTGGGCGTGTCCGCACTGCGGTCTCATGCTCGAACGCACAACGGCCGGTGGCGCATGTGCGAACGGCCATTCGTTCGACCGTGCCCGCGACGGGCACCTCAACCTGCTCGTCGGGGGACGGCTCGGGCCGAACACGGTCGCCGGTGACACACCCGATGCGCTGGCGGCTCGACGCCGGTTCCTGTCCTCCGGCTCGTACGGCCCGATCGCGGCGGCGGTGGCGGACGTGGTGGGCGAGGTCGACGCGCCGGTCCTCGACATCGGCTGCGGTGAGGGCTGGTACCTGAGCCACATCCGGGCCACCCGCAGGTTCGGCATCGACATCTCCAAGAAGGCCGTGCAGATGGCGAGTCGCCTGCTGCCCGATGCCGAGTTCGTCGTCGCCTCCGCGTATCGCATGCCCGTGCTCGACGCATCGGTGGCGGTCGTGATGTCGGTCTTCGCCCCGCACCCCGAGGCCGAGATGCACCGCGTGCTGACATCCGGTGGTCGGTGGGTGACGGTGACGCCGGGCCCGATGCACCTGCACGAGATGCGCCCGGCGTTCGAGGGAACCGCCGACGACAAGGCGGTCGAGCGCCGCCGTCGCCGCGCCGAGCCGCCCGAGGGCGCTGCCACCGCGCACCATCTCGAGATGCAGCTCACGCTCACACCAGCCACCGCGCACGACCTGTTCTTCATGACGCCGCTCCAGTGGCAGACGGGTGCAGCGCACGGCGCCGCAGCCACGCTCGGCTCCGTCACGGTCGACGTATGGGTGGCGGCCTCGGGCCCATCGCCCTGAGGGGCAGTAACCTCGCCGGTCATGGCCGAGTTCCCGCACTTCGAGCGCAAGATGAGCGACGCCGAGGGCCTGATGTGGCGACTCGAGAAAGATCCGCACCTGTCGAGTGCGTTCGCGAACGTCACGATCCTCGATCGACCGCCTGACTTCGAGCAACTGGTGCGCCGCATGGAGCGCGCCACACACGTCGTCGAACGCCTCCGCCAGCGGGTGCAGCCGATGCCGGTGAACCTGACGGCACCGATGTGGGTGGACGACCCGAACTTCGACATCCGCTACCACGTCCGCCACATGGCACTCCCGAAGCCCGGTTCGATGCGCCAACTGCTCGACCTCGCCAGCCTGATCGCCTGCGACCCGTTCGAGCGAACGCGCCCGCTGTGGCAGTTCGTGGTGGTCGACGGCCTTCGCGGGGGACGGTCGGCGCTGATCGAGAAGCTGCACCACACGATCGCCGACGGTGAGACCAGCGTGGTGATGTCGCTGCAGTTCCTCGACTTCGAGCGCAACGTGCCCGAACCCGACGAGGTCGTGCCAGGTGAGCGGGCGACGCCCGAGCCCGACCCGGTGGCCAACCAGGATCTGTTGCGCGACATGATCGCCGGCAGCCTGCGTGTGCCGCTCGGCCTCGTGCGCCAGATCCGCGACCTGCTCGCCGACCCCACCGGCATTCCCGATGCAGGCAACGCCGCGGCCGACACGATCAGGGGCCTGGTCAGTCAGCTCAGCGACACCGAGCAGGCGCACTCACCGCTGTGGACCAAGCGGTCGTTGCAACGGCGTATCGAGGTGCTGCGTGCGCCGTTCGACGAGACGCGGGCTGCGGCCAAGGCACTGGGCGGCACCCTGAACACGGCGTTCCTCACGGCGGCGGCCGAAGCAGCCGGGTGCTATCACCGCGAGCTCGGCACACCGGTCGACCACCTCAGGGCCAGCATGGCCGTCAGTACCCGCACCGACGCGTCCGGCTCGAACGCGTTCTCGCTGGCCCGCATGATGGTGCCCACCGCCGACATGCCGATCGGTGAGCGGTTTGGCCTGATCCAGGCGGCCACAGGAGCCGCTCGCGAGGCGTCGGCCGGCGGATCGCTCGAAGCGCTCGCTGCGCTGGCGGCGACGCTGCCCACCTCGGTGGTGACGCGCTTGGCCAAGCAGCAGGCACAGACGGTCGACTTCGCGACCTCGAACGTTCGCGGCGCACCGATACCGCTGTACGTGGCTGGCGCGCAGATCCTCGAGAACTATCCCGTTGGCCCGCTGGGCGGCGTGGCATTCAACCTGACGCTGCTGTCGTACGACCACAGCCTCGACATGGGGATCAACATCGACGCGGCCGCGGTGGCCGAGCCGGAACTGCTGCGGCGCTGCATGGAGCGCGCGTTCAGCGACTTGTTGCACGCCTGAAGCACCCGGGCCGGAGCCCGAACGCACGGCGGATCAGGACTGGGCGACGGCCGGAACCGGGGCGGGCATCGTGAGCAGCGAACGAACGTCGAGGAGGACGTCGGTGACCTCACCGGTCGACACCAGTTCGCGGGACATCATCTGCGAGAGCGCCTTGTCGATGACGGTCAGCGCCTCGTGGATGACGGCTTCGTTGGTCTCGGTCATCGTGTCTCCTTGCCCTGTGGGGGTGTCGCCGAAACGGCACCCCGTTGCCCTGTTCAGACCGTAACGCTCCAACCGGGACTGATGTGGGCATCGTACCGTGAAGGTCGCGTTTCGGAATGGGGCATGCCTACGATCACACGGATGGAGCTCGACGGACGTCATGTGGTGGTCACGGGTGCTGCGGGGGGCATCGGCAAGGCGCTGGCAGAGCGGTTCCACCGTGCCGGCGCACGGGTGGTGGCGGCCGATCTGCACGGTGACGGCGCACGTCGCACGGCCGAAGCGCTCGACGCCATTCGCCCCGGCAGCGCGATCGGCCTGAGCGCCGACGTCGGCACCGAGGCGGGCAACATCTCGCTCATCACCGCAGCCGAGGAGGCGTTCGGGCCGGTCGAGTTGTTCTTCGCCAACGCCGGTGTGGGCATCGGCGGCCTGCTCGACACGCCCGAAGACGTGTGGCAGACGGCGTTCGACGTCAACACCCACGCCCATCGGTGGGCGGCCAAGCGGCTGATGCCGGGCTGGCTCGAACGGGGTGAGGGCTACTTCTGCTCCACCGCGTCGGCGGCCGGCCTGCTCAGCCAGATCGGCTCCGCCCCCTACTCGGTCACCAAACACGCAGCCGTCGCCTTCGCCGAATGGCTCAGCATCACCTACGGCGACCAGGGCGTGCGGGTCAGCTGCCTGTGTCCGCAGGGGGTCAACACGAACATGCTGAACGGCGGCGATCTGGGCGGCGACAACATCGGCAGCAACGTGGTCAGGGCCGCTGGCCGCGTACTCGAGCCGGCCGAGGTGGCCGACGTGGTGCTCGCCGCCATCGAGGCCGAGCAGTTCCTGATCCTGCCGCACCCCGAGGTCCTCACGTACCTGCAACGCAAGGCCGGCGACCACGACCGTTGGCTGGCCGGCATGCGCAAGCTGCAGGCGCGGATGCTCGGCTGACGCCACGTGACCGATTCGATCGTGCTCGAACGGTTGGGGCTCCGCTCCGGTGAACCGATCCGATTCCGCAAGAACGGCACCGGTCGCTGGATCGAAGGACGCATGGCTGGCATCGCACCCGATGGCAGCATCAAGCTGTTCGACCCCGAAGGATCCGCCCGCAACCTGCGGCCGCATGCCGTCGAGGTGAAACGACCAGGAAGCAGAGGACGGCTGAGATGGCAACTCGTCAGCGACGTGGCGACCACGTGGGAGCAACTCGAACTCTGGTGATCCGCCGAGCGTTGGCGTTGGTGGCCGCCTTGCTGACGGCCGTCGGGCTCTTCGGCGCGCTGTCCGGACCACCGGCCGCTGCAGCCGACAAGTCCTTCTCGTTCGCTGCGTGGGTGGCTGACGGACTGGTGAACCTCGATGGTTCGATGACCGTCACCGAGCAACTCACCTACGACTTCCGCGGTGGCCCGTTCACGGTCGGCATCCGTTCGTTCGACCGCGGCCTCGAGCAGGTGGAGTCGTTCTCGGCAGCCGATGACCAGGGGCCGCTCTCCGTGGTGGCGCCGGCGGATTCGATCAGTGGGCAGTGGGAGTGGACTCTTCGCGGCCCGGTTTCCGATGCGTTGCAGACGTTCACACTGACGTACGTCGTCCGGGACATCGCTGTGATCGGCTCCGACGTCGGTGATGTGAACTGGGAGCCGATCGGCACCGATCACCCCGGAATCACTTCCGCAGATGTGACGATCCGGTTCGTTGCGACCGTCACGCCAGCGCTGCCGGGCGTGGCCGACGATGACGCGTCGGTGCTACGCGGCTTCCTGCACGGTCCTGTCGGCACGGGACTCGTGACGGTCGACGTCTCGACGGTGCGTGCCACCGCCAGCGACCTGTCCGAGGGCCAGTTCATGGGTCTCCGGGCGGTGGCACCGGTGAGTGCCTTCACCGCCGCGCCGTCCACCACACCCCTACTTGCTTCGATCCTGGCAGAGGAACGTGGCTTCATTGCCGAAGGTGACGGCCAACAGGAATCCAACGCCAGGCACGGCCTCGCCTGGGTGCTCACACCGATCGTCAGTGCGCTCGGGGCTCTCGGCCTCGGGGCGCTGTGGTTCACGTCGGGCCGTGAGAAGAAGAGCGCCGAGGTGCTGGGCGACTACTGGCGTGAACCGCTCGACGAGCCACCGGCAGTGGCAATCGCGAACCTGCGTCGCGGCACCATCGATGCCGCCCACACGATCTCGGGCACGATCGTCGATCTCGCGCAGCGCGGCTACCTGACGATCACCGGCGAGCGCGTCGATCGGCTGGGTCCCGATGCCACCATGCACCGCTACCGGTGGGCGGGGAAGCCCTTTGGACCCGACGTGCTGCCCTACGAGCAGCGCGTCGTCGACATGGTGTTCCGTGGGGTGGCAGAAACGACCTCGCAGGACCTCCAGGACTGGGCGCAGAAGAACCAGAGCGAGGCCAAGCGGCTGCTCGACGCCGTCACCGCCGGCGTCAAGGCCGAATACACGACTCGCAAGTACGAGACCTCGACGGGCGGCCGCGCAATGCTGACGCTCGGTGGTGTGTGCGCCGCTGTGGTCCTACTGTCGATCGGCGTCACGATCTACACGGGCAACGGTTTCGGCTGGTTCGGTGTCGCCGCAGCAGCGGGCATCGCGATTGCCGGCTTGCGTCTGCTGTCGAACCGCACACAGGCCGGTGTCGAGGCGGCTGCCAAGGCCGCTGGACTGAAGCGGTACCTGGAGGATTTCTCGCGGCTCGAGGACGCTCCGGTCGGTCACCTGATCCTGTGGGAGCGGTACCTCGTGTACGCGGTGGCACTCGGCGTGTCCGCCGATCTCGTACGAGGGATGGCCGTGCGCGTACCAGAGGTGCTCAACAACCCGGCGTTCGGCCTGTGGTACGTCGGCACGAACCGCCGCTTCGACGGCTTCGATGCGATCGAGGTGTCGACATCGTCGATCATCACGGCGGCCACGCCGAACACCAGCGGCGCGGGTGGTGGTGCGTCGTTCGGCGGCGGCGGTTCCGGCTTCGGTGGTGGTGGGGCAGGCGCACGCTGACGACCTGCTCCGGCGGGTTCGGTACGGTTCCGACATGGCCGTCCGTCTCGACCCGTCCGACGAGTACATGCACGAGCTCGGCCCCGAGCCGAACTTCAACGAAAGCATGTACATCAACTGCTTCGACCCCGCCCAGCAGGTCGGTGGCTGGTTCCGCATCGGCAACCGCGCCAACGAGGGCTACGCCGAGATGACGGTGTGCCTGTACCTGCCACCGGTCGACGGTCAGCCCGGTCGCAGCGTGGGCTTCATGTACAAGCGCCCGGCGATCGACAACAACGACGCGTTCGATGCTGGCGGCCTGACGTGGACGATCGTGACGCCGTTCGAGGAACTGCACATCGACTACGCCGGCAAAGTCGTGCTGCTCGACGAGCCCGAGCAGATGGCGAACCCTCGTGAGGCGTTCAAGAACAACCCGTACGCCGAGTGTGAGGCGCACATCACCTTCACCGGCCAGGGCAAGCCGAGCATGTTCGGCGGCGAGCCCGACACCCCGCACGAGACCCCGGGCGAGGAGTTCGCGAAGGGCCACTACGAGCAACTCGTCCAGGCCCGCGGCACCATCAGAGTCGGCGACCGCGAGTGGGAGATCGACGGGCACGGCCTGCGCGACCACTCGTGGGGCCCGCGCTACTGGCAGGCGCCGTGGTACTACCGCTGGCTCACCGCCAACGTCGACCAGAACTTCGGCTTCATGGCCAGTCGTGTCGCGAAGAAGGACGGTCCCGGCACGCGTGGCGGGTTCGTGTGGGAGAACGGCCAGATGCACTACTGCGACGACGTCTCCATCACCACCGAGACGCGTGGCGACGAGTCGTACCACGACCGCATCACCGGCCTCCTGAAGTCGTCGCGTTCGGGCAAGGAATGGCAGTTCACCGGCGAGGTGATGGACCTCATCCCGCTGCGCAACCGCCGCCAGGACCCCGACGGCAACTGGCTGATGACACGCATCAGCGAGGGCATGACCAAGTGGACCGTCGAGTCCGGCGAATACGCCGGCCGTGTCGGCTACGGCCTCAGCGAGTACCTCGACCAGATCATCGACGACCAACCCGTCGGCATCGCCGAATAACCGATGCGGTGAGGGGTGGGAGGCTCTCCGCCACTCATCGCTCACCACGAGCGGGGGACGTCAGGACAGGGCGGGCCAGGCGATGAAGCGGGCGGCGACGTCGGCATCACCGACGACGTCGATTGACGACGGAGGCTGACGCCGCCACAACGTCAGCAACAGGTCACTGGCCGACCCGCGCAGCGCGCAGTCGCCCTTGGCATGCTCACGGGTCATGTCGAAGCCGTTGCCGAAGCCGTCGCCCGTCGGACGCAGCGTCCACTCCCCCGCCACGTCGCTGCAGTGGATGTGCACCGAGCCGCCCACCGGTTCGGCGTGGTCGGCCGGCGAGAGGAACCAGGTGAGGAACTCGTCGATGCCGTCGCTCGCCAATGTGGCGTCGATCGCCAGCGGTGACCCGGCAGCGACTTCGGCGTCCCAGCGGTGGACCGCCGTCTCGTGCGCTATGCGACGCACCAGCCAACCGGCGCTGTGGTCCGACGTCCACGTCCAGATCGCGGCGTCGGGCGGCGTGTCGCGGAGCGAGGTCACCAGCGCTTCGAGCCCGGAGCGGTACACGGTCGTCAGCGCATCACCGCTCGGCCGTTCCGGCTCGACGTAGGCGTCGGGTGTGACGGCGCGCTCGGCCAGGACCCAGCGCCAGAAGTGCTGCACCTCGGTGAGGTGCCAGAGCAGGTCGTCGACAGTCCAACCCGGGCACGAGGCGACCGGGGCGTCGGCACCCGCCTCATCACACGCACGGGCGAATGCCTCGCCGTCGCGCACCAGCGCAGCGAGCAAATTGGTTCGTTCCACCCCATCGATCCTGGCACATGGCACAAAAGTTCCGGCTACCGTCTTCAGATTATGCCAACGCCTCCCAGCAAGCACGCCGCCATCGCGCAACGGATCGTGGGCGCGATCGTCCAGGCCAGCTCTCCGGCGGTGTCGCCCGACGGTTCGCTCATCGCCTTCGTCGTCACCCGGGTCGACGTCGAGCAGAACCGCTCCCTCAGCCAGGTGTGGCTCACGTCGGCAGACGGCTTAATGGCCCCGCACGCAATCACCTCCGGCGAGCACGACGGGCAGCCTGCGTGGAGCCCCGACGGTCGTTCCATTGCGTTCACCTCGAACCGTGGCGATGACAAGGGCGAGGCCACGCTGCACCTCATGCCGATCGCATCGGGGGGCGAGACCCGCACGGCGGCGACCATGAAGGACGGCATCGCGCAGCCGACGTTCAGCCCCGATGGCACGCACATCGCATTCACCAGTCGCACGCGTCACGAGCGGTACGACGCCAAAGACGAGAGCTGGCAATCCCCCCGCAAGATCGAGCGCTTCTTCGGCCGCCTCGACAACGAGGGCTGGATCGTCGACCGCCCCACCCACGTCTACGTGGTGCGCGCCGACGGCACCGACACACCGCGCAACCTGACGCCCGGCGAGTTCCAGCACGGTGGCATCGGCTGGCTGCCCGACTCGTCCGGTGTGGTCACGTCCGCGGCGCGCCACGACACATGGGACCTCGACTTCGCGACCGACACCTACCGCGTCGACCTCGACGGCACCATCACGGCTATCACGAAGCAGACCGGCATGTACGGCCGCCCCTCGGTCTCACCCGACGGCACCATGATCGCCTTCGTCGGGCACGACGATCCGGCCACCTCGCCACAGAATGCCCGCATCGGTGTCGTTCCGACCGATGGCGGCAATCACCGCTTCGTGTCGATGGGACTCGACCGCACGTTCGAGACCACCGCCGGCTCCCGTGCACCCGTGTGGGAGGCCGCCGGCACCCTGCTCACCACCGCAGAGGACGCGGGCCAGACGCACCTCTACCGCGTCGCCACCAACGGCGTCTCGCCGATGGCGCTCACCCACGGGGCCCTTACCGTGAAGATGTTTGACGCCGCGGGCGGCACCATCGCTGTCACGGTCGGCACGGTCGACGCGGTCGCCGACCTGTACGTGCTCCGCGACCACGAGCTCGTTCGCCTGACAGACTTCGGTGACCGGTTCCGAGCTGCCGCCCAGCCGCAGACCTGGGAGCGCTTCGCCGTTGCCTCCACCGACGGCACCGCGCACATCGATGCCTGGATCATGCGGCCCGCGGGCTTCGACCCGGCGCAGCGGTACCCCGTGCTGCTCAACGTCCATGGCGGCCCGCACACACAGTACGGCGAGACGATGTTCGACGAGGCGCAGTTCCAGGCCGCGGCCGGTTTCGTCGTGCTGATGTCGAACCCGCGCGGCTCATCCGGCCGTGAGGAAGCGTGGGGCCAGGCGATCCTCGGTCGCAAGCACCACGCGAAGCCGGGCACCGGCTGGGGCGGTGTCGACGTCGACGACGTCCTCGCGGTGCTCGACCACGCGCTGGCCACCTTCACCTTCTGTGACCCCGACCGCGTCGGCATGCTCGGCGGCAGCTACGGCGGGTTCATGGCCACCTGGCTCGCCGGACGCCACAGCGACCGGTTCAAGGGAATCTGCAGCGAGCGCGCCGTCAACAACATGATCAGCGAGGAATGGTCGAGCGACATCGGCTCGGTCTTCCGCACCGAGGT
Organism: Ilumatobacteraceae bacterium; assembly: GCA_040878255.1. Lineage (GTDB taxonomy): Bacteria > Actinomycetota > Acidimicrobiia > Acidimicrobiales > Ilumatobacteraceae > VFMC01. The sequence goes on along the minus strand of JBBDMO010000008.1, from coordinate 2,183 downwards.
CGGCCCCTCGCACCTCGACGACCCCGACGAGTACCACGCGTTCTCGCCTGTCCGCTTCGTGCGCGACATCGAAGTCCCGATGCTGCTGATCCACAGCGAAAACGACCTGCGCTGCCCGATCAACCAGGCCGAGGAGCTGTTCATGGCGCTGCGCCTGCTCGGCAAGCCGGTCGACTTCTACCGCTTCCCCGGCGAGAGCCACGAGCTCACCCGCAGCGGCTCACCGGTGCACCGGGTGCAGCGCGCCGAGATCATCCTCGACTGGTTCGCCGACAAGCTCGGCGCCTGACGCCCGCTCGTTCGCTGGCGGCCCCGCCGCTCGGCTGCCATGATCAGACGATGATTCAGTCGGCCTGGCGGATGCTCCAGATGCGAGCTCGACGACTCGTCGTTCTGGCACTGTGCGCCTCGGCGGCGGCCGGGTTCGTGTACGCGTCGGTGGGCCAACTGAACGGCTGGATCTTCGGCTACGCCTTCCACGACGAGCCGGCGCCCACACTGACCGCCGACACGGTGGCGGTCGTGTGCCTGTGGGTGTTGGCACTGCTCGCCCTCGTGCTCGCCGTGGTGGTGTACGGGGCGATGGTCCTCGTGCTCGCCGACGACATCGGCGCCCGCGACGCCATGCGGGCCTCGTCACGGCGCGCCGCGAAGGACTGGTGGCGAGCGATCCCCGCCATGGCCGTCGGCGTCGTCCTCGTGGCCCTCGTCATTCCCTGTGTGGTGGCCGCGCCGATCATCGGCTGGGCGACACCTCGCATCACCGGGCGCCGAGCGCCGCGCGACCACGTCGCCGGCACGGTCCCCCAGCACGCCGCTGTAGCGCTCGCGGCCGGCGTCGTGGCGGCAGCGGTGTGGGCCGGGTTGCTGATCGTCGCCGAGGTCAGCGGCGACGGGCCGGCCTCGCTGCCATGGCTCATGGCATTCTGCGTCGCGACCGTGCTGGGCCTCGCCGGCACACTCGCCGCGGCCAGCGTCGCGGCAGGCGCCGTCGCCGTGCTCGACCATGCGATGCGCCCGTCGCCCTGGCCGGCACCGATGCCGACGTGGGTGCTCGCTGCGCGGCCCCCCTCCGCTGCGCCGCTGCCCGGGCCCGCCGTCCACACCGACCCGGCCGCCTCGCCGCCTCGCTGATGGAGCAGCCTCGTGGCGCCCGAGCGCTCGATGCTGCTGCTCGCCGTCGCAGGGGTCGTGCTGGGCGCGGCGTTCGCCGTGACCCACGCGTGCAACGTGCTGGTTCTCGGCGACGGCGGGTCGGACGCCACCACGGCGCTGGTTCGCGACGGGGCGGCACGGCGCACGGTCACGGCGGTGTGGCTCGGCACCACGCTGCCCTTGCTGGCGGCGGCGGTCGTGCTGGTGATCCTCAGTCGGCGAGCCAGGCGTCGATGAGCTTGCGGGCGATGGAGATGTGTGGCGGGATGCTCGGCAGATCGTCCTTGCGGTACCAGTTTGCGTCCATGATCTCGGACGGGTCGCACACGATGTCGCCGCTGGCCCATTCGGCGGTGAAGCCGATCATCAGGCTGTGCGGGAACGGCCACGGCTGGCTGCCCCAGTAGCGCGGGTTCACGACCTCGACACCGACCTCTTCGCGCACCTCGCGGATGACCGACTGCTCGAGCGACTCACCAGCCTCGACGAAACCGGCGAGGCAGCTGTACATCGGTGCCCGGAACGCGACACCACGAGCCAGCAGCGCCTCCTGATCGGGACCGGGCTCGCCACGGGTGACGAGCGTGATCATCGCCGGGGCAAGACGCGGGTAGGCGGGCAAGCCGCAGGCGGGGCACTTCATCGAGCGGTCGCTGTCGGACAGCTCGGTCGGCGTGCCGCAGCGGCCACAGAACCGGTGCGTGCGCAGCCACTCGGTGAGCTGCACCGCCCGGCCGGCGATCGCCCATTCGACCTCACTCGACCGTCCAAAGTAGGTGAACAGGTCGCTGGCCGCGCCGTACGACGGGTCCTCGCCCCGTGGCACGTCGACGGCCCACACCGCATCGTCACCATGCATCCCGATGAAGTGGGTGGGCGCCTCATCGATCTCGACCCGGTCGGACACGAACACCGACGACCCGATCACGTGGATGTAGCGATGGACCGAGACATCGCCGTGCGGTCGGAAGATGGGGAGGAAATCAGGCACCCCCGCACGGTAGACCGAAGTCCGGCCCGACGTGAGC
>JBBDMO010000007.1:0-8765 GCA_040878255.1 Ilumatobacteraceae bacterium | reverse complement strand
GCCCCCCCGGCAGAGGGAGTGGGGACGACGATCAGTTGGTGGCGCGGGCGGTGCGACGGCGTGCACCGAACACACCGAGACCACCAACGGCCATCAGACCGGCAGCCACGAGGGCGAGGGTGCCGCTGTCGGCACCGGTGGCCGGCATCATCGTCGGGGCGGCCGGCGGGATCAGCACGGCGTCGATGACGTGGATGATCCCGTTACAGGCCTTGATGTCGGTGGCGATCACGTTCACCGAACCGTTCAGCGCGACCTTGCCACCGGTGACGGCGATCGTGACGTCGGCGCCGTTCAGGGTGGTCGCCTTGTCGAGGGTGACCACCGTGGCGGCATCGACCGCACCGGCGACAACGTGGTAGGTGAGGATGCTCGTCAGCAGCTCCTTGTCGGCGAGCACCTGCTCGGCGGTCACGCCGAGTTTGGTGAACGCTGCCGTGAACGCATCGTTGGTCGGTGCGAAGACAGTGGTCTTGGCGTCATCGCACGCGTCGAACGGGCCCACCAGGTCTGCGGCGCCGAGCGCTGCGACCAACGTCGAGAACTGCGGGTCGCCTGAGGCGATCGCCGCAATCGTTTGGGTTTCGTCGGCGCTCGCTGTCGGGGCGAACATCGACACGGACAGGGCGGCAGCAGTGGCTGCGATCATCAGCTTCTTCATGGGTGGCTCCTCGGTTCGTGGGACGACAGCCACTGATACGGAGCATCCACCGATCGCGGATGGCGAAATCTCACGATGTTCCGAAACCGCCGCGCACGATCAGGCCTGAACAGGCACGAATCAGGCGGGATCGAGGAACACGAGCGGGATCTCACGCTCGGTTTTCGTCTGGTACTGCGCGTAGTTCCGGTAGGTGCTGGTGACCTGCGGCCACAGGCGAGCCCGCTCGTCGGCGGTCGCCACCCTGGCCCGCATCGTGGTGGTGCCGGCCTTGGTTGCCACCTGCACCTCGGGGTTCGCCTGCACGTTGAGGAACCATGCCGGATGATGGTCGTCGCCACCGCGCGACGCCACGATCACCATCGAGCCGGCTTCCTGCACCGGGGAGGTGAGCATGACCGACCGTGGTTCGCCGCTCTTGCGGCCCGTCGTGGTGAGCTCGATGACCGGCATCGAACCAGCGGTCCACCCCCAGCGCCCGCCCGAGATCTTCAGCCCCGTCCGGTGGACGAGGTTCATGGTCTTGAGCACGAGGTCGCTGGGCATGGCCAGACCCTACGGCACCGGCGGCAATCGACTCGCGAGATGGATCGGCCCCCGGAGTTGCCGCGCCGTGGGGGTCGGCTGGCAGGATGCTGCGGTGCATCGGCGATCGGGGGACGGGTTCGTGCGTTGCGCCGACGGCCACGTCCGCTGGGGTGTGTTCGGAGCCGCTGGCGTCGTCTTCGTCATCCGTCGTTCCTCGCAGAGCCCGCTGGTCATGCTGCAGATGCGATCGGCGTTCGCGCACGAGGGCGGCACGTGGAGCTGCGCCGGCGGGGCGATCGACGAGGGCGAGTCGTCGTACGAGGCAGCGGTTCGCGAGGCATCGGAGGAGGTCGGTGACATCCCTGCCGACCATCGGGTTCTCGGCGAGTACGTCTTTGCCCCGGCCGACGACTGGCGCTATACGACGGTTGTCATCGAAGTCGCCGAGACGTTCGGCTCGTCGATCAACTTCGAGACCGATGCGGTCGAGTGGGTGCCCACCGACGACGTGACAGCGCGGCCCCTGCACGCAGGGTTTGCCGCAGCGTGGCCGCACCTGCTGCAGATCGTCCACGAGACCGCCTGAACCGACCACCACCGCCACGGCGGTGCCGTTCAGAGATCGGCGATGAACCGGCTCTCGCTCCCGACCGAGAGTCCTGTCGGCGAGAAGGTCAGGCCGGGTCGCTCGATGCGCGACAAGGTCTCCTGCGGCATCGCTGCCGCCACGACCGTGGCGTCGACCTCGCCGCCCAACACTTTCGTCGGCGTGTGGAGGCGGGGTGTACCGGCGCTTGCCGGCGCGTTCGATGCACCCGTGATCTCCATCGGGCCGAACTGTCCCGGTACGACCGAATCCGACCAGGATGTCGCCATGGCCCTGTTCGACTGCATCGTGGTGGTCGACTGGAGCGCGAGCTCGGTCCCCCGGCTCGGGCCGGACTCGGTGTGGTCGCACGTGCTCGACGTGCGATCGGGAGATGGCACGACGGTGAACCACCCCACACGAAGCGACGCATCCCGGCACGTCCTCGACGTGCTCACCGGCACCCGCGCCCGCATCCTCGTCGGGTGCGACTTCTCATACGGCTACCCCTGTGGGTTCACTGCTGCCGCTGGCCGCCCGGCCGGCCCGGCGTGGCGTGCGATGTGGGACCATCTCGTTGCCACCACGATCGATGGTCCCGACAACGAGAACAACCGGTTCGCGGTCGCCGCAGCCTTGAACGCCCGGGTGGGCAACGGCCCCGGCCCGTTCTGGGGGACCACGAGTGATCGGCACGTGACGCCCACCCTCCGCCGCACGAAGCAGCCAGGCTTCCCGCATGTCGGCCGGAGCCATGTGCTGGCCGAGCACCGGATCACCGAACGTCGTCTGCAGGCCATCGGATCGCACCCGAGCTCGACCTGGCAGCTCGCCGGCATCGGCAGCGTCGGGAGCCAATCGCTCACCGGCATCCCGGTGGTCGCCCGATGGCGCGACGAACCGACCCTCGGCGAGCGGTCGGTCGTGTGGCCGTTCGAGACCGGTCTGACGACCGATCCGACGCACGGCCGCGCCGACACGATCGTGCACGCCGAGGTGTGGCCGAGCTCGATCGCCATCGACCTCACCCGCCACCCGGTGAAGGACGCAGCCCAGGTGATCTGCCTCGCAGAACACCTCGCTGCGCTCGATGCCGACGGGATGCTCGGCACGGCGTTCGCCCCGACGCTGACCGACAGCGAGATCGACGTCGTGGTCAACGAGGAAGGCTGGATCCTCGGCGCATGATCGGGTGCATGATCGGGTGCGTGATCGGGATGTCTAGTTCGGCTCGGACGCGACGACGAGGACGGCACGGGCGTGCACATCTGCCTCGGCGTCGCTCAGGGTCGGGCCGAGCTCGACGATGAACGCAACGCCCGGGTCGATCGACTGGCGAGCCCACGTGGCGGCGACGCCGGTGTAGGTACCACCGGTGATCGACACGACCGGGAGCCCCACCAGTTCGGCGTAACGCGCCCGAATCACCCCGTCACGGCCCGTGCCCGGAGCGATGCGGAACAGGTCCTGGTGGTACCAGATCACGAGATCAGGGCGGATTTCGTCGATGAACGCGACCATCGACTGCGTCTCGGGCTCGCTGGCCGGACCCGTGCCGGCGTACTGGCCGTCGCCGGGCACCCCGATCGGTCCCCACCGGTACGGGAAGTTGCGGTTGAGATCGACCTGGTTCGCATTGTGGCGATCGACCGCCGACTGGCCGTCGGGGTTCATCGATGGCACGAGCCACAGGTCGACCCCGGCCGGCACCTCGAGTTGCTCGAGCCGATCGACGACCTGCGCACCAGCGGCCTCGTCGCCGTGGATGACGCCGATCACGAGCACGACCCGGCCACCGACCTCACCTCGGCGTATCGCGGTGATCGACCTGCCCTCGAGCGATGTCCCGATCTGGCGGGTCTCGGTCACGACCGGCACCGTCGTGTCGGGCACCGTCGTGTCGGGCACCGTTGTCCGGGCGGTGGTTGGCGGGCTGGCCGTGGTGACGGTGCTGGTTGTGCTGGCCGCGGTGGCTGCGACACCCGGCGGCGTGTCGCTGCACGCTGCCACCGCCCCTGCGAACACGAGCACCGAAGCGGCCAGAACGAGACGGAGCGAGGTCATCACCCGTAGTAGTAGCACCCGTACTGGTCGTCGGAGCCCCACCGTGCGACATCACGGGTCGCCAGCGTCGCCCGGTCCGAGAACTGGGCCTGGCCGGCGCCGACCGTGACGAGTTCGTCGCCGATCACGAGCGAGCGCTGCAACGGGTTCCAGCAGCCGTTCGACGACGGGTGGTCGTGGGTGATCATTCCCCGCCCGATGAGCTGTGTGCCCTCGAGCTGCGCGACCACGACACCGCTGTTGCCACGGGCCCCCGAGTCGGCAAGGCACCGCAGGTCGGCCGGACAGGGTCCCCACATCGGCGAGGTCGGAATCGCGATCGTGCCGTCCTCGGGCCAGAACATGAACGCATGGTGGTCCCATTCGGCATCGCTCGAGCCACCGATCATCAGGGTCGAGAGCTGCTGCGGCAACGCGGGGTCACGCACGTCGAACAGCGAGAGCTGCGTGCCCTGCACCCGGCCGTTGTCGTCGGCACGCTGCCCGACGCCGAGCAGGAGCCCGTCGCCAACGGGGTGCAGGTAGGCGGAGTACCCGGGGATCTTCAGCTCGCCGGTGAGGACCGGTGCCGTCGGATCAGCCAGGTCGATCACGTACAGCGGGTCGGTCTGGCGGAAGGTCACGACGTACGCCTGCGTTCCGATGAACCGGACGGCGTAGATCTGCTCGGTCTTGCCGAGCCCTCCGATCGCGCCGATCTCGGCGAGGTCGGTCCCGTCCGGCCGGAGCACGTGGACCGACGACACACTGGGTGACCCACCCGTCCAGTCGTCGACCGTCACCGCCACCCGGAGGTCGCCGTCGAGCTCGCTCATCGCGAACTGGTTCACGAGCCGGCCCTCCACCTTGCCCGAGGCGACGTACGTGGCACCACCGTCATCGGAGAGGGCGAACTGGTGGATGATCGTCGGCGGGGGCGTGGGTGTCGCCCCGTCGTACCTCATCCAGTTCCACGGCTGCGTGGCGATGTAGAGATGGTCGGCCGAGGCGTACACCGTCTCGCCGTTCGACACGACACCGGCTGCCCCGGTGGCTGCACCGTCGCCGCGCATGTCGATCGACGCGATCCACGAGATGCCGAGCCCGGCGTCCTCGACCGGTGCCGCCACCGTCGAGCAGTCGAGCGCTGCACGCATCGGACCGAACGATCCGTCAGCAGCCTCGTCGAACGATCGTGGCAGCCACTCGCCGATCGGTGACGAGGTCACGACCTCACGGTTGGCAGCGAGCGCCAGGTCCTCGTCGAGGCCGAACGTGTCGGGCCGCACGAACGGCAGGCGATCGGCCAGCGACGACGTCAGCACGAGCCGGGCAATGCCGTCGACCGCACGGGTGGCGGTGATCCGGCCTTCGAGGTGCGTGCGCCGCACGAGCACCGGTGCATCGACGTCGGTCACGTCGAACAGCGACGCCACCGTGTCCTGCGCCCCGCTGTACGGCTGGGTGACGACGAGCAGCCTGACGCCGTCCAGCAGCAGTTGATGGCTCCCCTCGGGCACCACGAGCGACTCGACCACGCCGGCGCGTTCGACGTCGACGATCCGAACGCCGTCCGGCCCGGCGACGAAGAGATGCGTACCGTCGGTCTCGACGACGTCGCCCTCGTCGACACCGGCCTCCTGGGTGTTGGTTGCCGAGTACGACGTCCCCGATCCACCGCTCTCCAGCATGCTGCTGTTCCGATCGGCTGCGGCCGCCGGCGCTGCGGCACCATCCGTCGTGTCGGTGGCACCCATCGCCCCGGCCTCGGCGTACAGCAACGGGAACGACGGCCCGCCGTCGATGCCCCACGCCGTCACATGGGTACTCGCCTGCCGGCGGAGGTGATCGAGCAGTTCGGGGCAGTCCTCGAAGAACACCAGCCGGCTGGTGCCGAACCCACCGGTCGATCGTGGTGACCGAGCGTCGGGTGTCGTCGGTCCGGTGGCCGACGGCCGGTCGGTGGCCGGCCGGTCGGTGGCCGGCGGCGGCGTCGTGCGAACTCCGGAGGCATCGGGAGCATCACGAGCATCAGGAGCGCAGGCGGCCACGGCGAGGGCGATGATCGAGACGGTGGCCGCGGCCATGGTGGTCGAACGGATGCGGTGCATGCCGGTTCGACGTCGGCCGGCGACACCGCAGTTCCCGAAAACGGCACGAGCCCGCCCCGGAAAGGGCGGGCTCGGTGCGGATCGACCGTCACAGACGGACCGGATCAGTAGCGGTAGTGGGCGAACGCCTTGTTGCTCTCGGCCATCTTCTGCATGTCGTCACGACGCTTGATCGCTGCACCCAGGCCGTTCGCCGCGTCCATCAGCTCGCCGGCGAGGCACTCGGCCATCGTCTTCTCACGGCGCTTGCGGCTGAAGTCGACCAGCCAGCGGATCGAGAGGGTGTTCGCACGACGCGGACGGACCTCGACCGGCACCTGGTAGGTGGCGCCACCGACACGGCGGCTCTTCACCTCGAGCGGCGGCTTGATGTTGTCGATCGCACGCTTGAGGGTGCTGATCGGCTCTGCGCCGGTCTTCTCCTCGACGATCTTCAACGCGTCGTACACGATCTTTTCGGCAACGGTGCGCTTGCCGTGCAGCATGACCTTGTTGACGATCTGGGTGACGAGGAGCGAGCGGTACAGCGGGTCGGGGGTGAGCTCACGACGCTGGGCGGGGCCTTTACGAGGCATGGGTGATCACAATTCCTTACGTCGGGCTTACTTGGCCATCTTGGCGCCGTAGCGGCTGCGGGACTGCTTGCGGTTCTTCACGCCGGCTGCGTCGAGCGCGCCGCGGATGATCTTGTAGCGCACACCCGGGAGGTCACGAACACGACCACCACGCACGAGCACGATCGAGTGCTCCTGGAGGTTGTGGCCCTCGCCCGGGATGTAGGCGGTGATCTCGACACCACTCGACAGACGGACTCGCGCCACCTTGCGGAGGGCCGAGTTCGGCTTCTTCGGGGTGTTCGTGTACACACGGGTGCACACACCGCGACGCTGCGGCGACCCCTTCAGGGCCGGCGTCTTCGTCTTGGAGAACTTGGTGGTGCGCCCTTGGCGGACCAGCTGCTGGATTGTGGGCACGCGTCTACCTCTGCAAGCGTTCTGGGTGCTGCGCGGACAACTCCACGCAGGACCCTGAAATGTTAGGGGCGCGCGACGACCACGGCAACCCTCGTCGGCAAGCAGCAGTCGACGTCTGCCTCGATCACCGACGCGCGCATGGGTCGAACGACCCAGCGCGCCCCCCCCCCCCGAAACGCGAAAGCGGCGTGCGTGATTGCTTCACACGGTCCGTGGCGCGGCCGAACGGCGCGGGTGACGCCCTCGCCACCGGTCCGACGCTGGCCCGATGCCAGCGGTGATGGGCCGAACGGCCCATCACCCACCTCCCCGCGCCTCCCCCGGGCATCCCCCGTTCATTGCTCCAAGTTTGACGCCAGCTTGCCCGACTCCGGCTTGTCGTCCGGGGGGCGATCACGAATCCTGACGCCACGCACGGCGACCGCCGGGCACCCCACGACCAGACGGACGATCGAGACATGGCCGACATCGAGGACATCACGCACCTGCTGAGGCGCACCGAGTACATCGCACGGCCCGCCCGTGTGACGGCGTTGTCGGCCCTGACGCTCGAGGCAGCCGTCGAGGACGTGCTCAACTTCGCAGCCAACCCGGCGCTCACACTGCCGCCCGGGTTGCTGTACGACACGGGCATCGGCGGCCCACGGGGCCAGCAGCACATCGACATGCACGACTGGTGGCTCGACCTGATGGCGACCCGCCCGCGGCCGTTCCAGGAGAAGATGACCTTCTTCTGGCATGGTCACTTCACGACCGAGTGGGCCCCGATCCTGCGCACCGACCTGTTCATGCGCCAGATCGACCTCTACCGAACGATGGCGCTCGGGAACTTCCACGATCTCGCCCAGGCGATGTCGATCGATCCGCAGATGCTCAAGTACCTCTCGGGCGAGAACAACACCAAGACCCGGCCCAACGAGAACTTCGGGCGCGAGCTGCTCGAACTGTTCCTGCTGGGCGTCGGGAACTACACCCAGGACGACGTCGCCGCGTGTTCACGGGCGTGGACGGGACACAACCTCCGCACCAACCCGGTCACCTACGCCCCCGAGTACGTGTTCAATGCGAGCAACCACGACGCGAGCATGAAGACCCTCTTCGGTGTGACCCGGGCATGGGACGGGCCGGATGTGATCAGGTTCATCCTCCGCGAAAACGCCGACAAGCAGTTGGTCGCCGCACGGATGGTCGTCCGCAAGCTCTGGGAAGCACTGGCGTACGCCTCGCCGGCCACCAGCGTCGTCGACGACCTTGCAGCGACCTTCATCACGGCGCAGTTCGAGCTGAAGCCGCTCCTGAAGGCGCTGCTGCTGCACCCACTGTTCTATTCGACGCAGGCCAAGCAGGGAATGCTCCGCTCGCCCGTCGAGTGGATCGTGGCCCTCCTGGCCACCACCGGGATCACGTCGAAGAACGCCGGCGCCTACAACACCTCGATCAACATGGGCCAGCGCGCACTCGACCCGCCGAACGTCGCGGGTTGGAAGCACAACGCCTACTACCTGACCACCGGCGCGCTCGGGACCCGGGCGCAGTTCGCCCGTTCACTCGCTCCGAAGATCGCAGCCACCGGGGTGTTCACCGGCAAGATCGACGCGACCACCACCCCGCTCGCTGCGGTGACCGCCGTGTCAGAGGTGCTCAACGTCTCGTTCTCGACCGTGACCACCACTGCGATGGTCACCGCGTACACCGACGCGAAGACGAAGCGGGTCGCTCAGGCAACGGTGCTGAACAACCTCGTCTCGATGGCCCTGCTGTCGGGCGAGATGAACGCTCCGTCCTGAACGACCTGCACCCACCTGCTCCGCCATCACACCTCGCATTCCGCACACCGCACACCGCACACCGCACACCACACA
>JBBDMO010000006.1:0-8768 GCA_040878255.1 Ilumatobacteraceae bacterium | reverse complement strand
CCAACTTCGGCACCACACCCGGGCTACACCCCGCTGCGGTGCCGAAGTTCGATCAGAGGGTGAGGTGGAGGGCGGCGCCGAGGTCGGCGCGGGCCTGCTCGCTGCCCAGGACCTTGATGGTGTGCATCCCCATGGCGGCAGCGGGCTTGAGGTTGATGCCGAGGTCGTCGAGGAACACGCATCGGTGGGGCTCGACGCCGAGCAGCTCACACGCGATCTCGTAGAACCGCGGCTCGGGCTTACGGACCCCCACCTTGCTGCTCTCGACGATCGCATCGAAGCGCGCCATGATCGCGGAGATGGTCTCGCCGCGCTCGGCCGACTTGTGCTCGCCACTCATGTTGTTCGTCAAGCACGCGGTCCGGTAGCCCGCGTCGCGCACGCGGTCGAGTGCGGTCACCATGTCGGGGCGCACGTCGCCCGACAGCAGCGCGAGCACGTCAGCGCCCGGCACGCGGTTGCCCAGACGTTCGGACTCGTCGGCGAAGACCACGTCGAACTCGATCGCCGTGATGTCGCTGCGCTCGAGCCTGGCCCATGCGTTGGTGTGCGGGTCGGTGGCGTTCACGGTGCGGATGAAGTCGGGCGGCAGGGCGTGCTCGAGCTCGTAGCGGTTGAACGCGTCGAACGGGCTCGACAGGATGACGCCACCGAAGTCCCACAGGACGGCATCGAAGCTGCGGTGGGGCGATCCGTCATCGGCGGGAGAGGCGAACATGGGCCGCATGGTACCGAGACACCGCGATTCGACCCTCGGCCGTGCTTGACTAGGACCCGTTATGCCACATCACGTCGTCGTAGACGGTTCCAACATCGCCACCGAAGGGCGCCAGATGCCCAGCCTCGCTCAGTTGAACGAGGCGGTGATGGCGTTCATGGAGGAGCATCCCAGCGCCCTCATCACCGTCGTCGTCGACGCGACCTTCGGCCACCGCATCGATGCCAAGGAGTCCAAGGAGTTCGACGAGGCGGTCGCCAACAACGAGCTCGTCGCGCCGCCCGCTGGCGCCGTGGGTCGCGGCGACGCCTTCGTCCTCTCGATTGCCAACAAGGTGAGCGCCACCATCTTGAGCAACGACTCCTTCCAGGAGTTCCACCCCCAGTACGACTGGTTGTTCGAGGAGGGACGCCTCATCGGGGGCAAGCCCGTGCCGCACATCGGGTGGGTGTTCGTGCCCCGGGTGCCGGTCCGTGGCCAGGTCAGCCGTACCGCCATGAAGGACGCGAAGCGCAAGCGTGGTGCCACTGGGACGGGCTCCACCGCCACCGTTCGCACCGGTTCGCCCGAGGCGAGCCTCCCCATGCCGATTCCGAAGACGCCGCCGCCCGGTGTCCGCCGCCGCGGTGCCGCGGCGCCGGTCCCCGCCGACGCACCGGTGGCCGAGCGTGCGCCACGCACCCCGCGTGAGCGGGCCCCTCGGGCCGAGCGCGCCGAGGCGCCCACGGGCAGCGCGGTCAACGACTTCTCGACGTTCCTGTCCTTTGTCGAGCACCACCCGGTCGGTACCAGCGTCAACGCTGTCGTCGAGAGCTACTCGTCGCACGGGGCGTACGTGCGTGTCGGCGACGTGAAGGCCTACGTCCCGCTCCGCCTCATGTCAGACCCGCCGCCGCGCAGCGCCCGCGAGTTCATGAAGATCGGCGATGCCGTCACCCTGGTGGTCGAGAGCTTCGCACCGGCTCGCCGCAGCATTGATCTGGCCACCGCCGCGGTCGCCACCGCCCTGCCCGTCGAGTCGCCCGCCCCGAAGAAGGCGACCGCTCCTCGCAAGGCACGAGCGTCGAAGAAGGCGGCTGTGGCCGTCGAGCCGGTGGTCGTCGCCCACGTGGAAGCCGATCCGGCGCCGAAACGCCGCACCCGCAAGGCAGCGGCACCAGCACCGACCCCCGAGCCGGTGGTGGCTGGGCCCGTCGTTGCGCCGAAGCAGGCGCGAGCGTCGAAGAAGGTCGCGACGCCGGCAGTGGCCCCGGCCCCGGCCAAGCCGAAGCGCGTCGCAGCAAAGCCGATCGCAGCGAAGACCGTCGCAGCAAAGCCGATCGCTGCAAAGCCCGTCGCAACAAAGCCGATCGCTGCGAAGACCGTCGCAACAAAGCCGATCGCTGCAAAGCCCGTCGCAGCAAAGCCCGTCGCAGCAAAGCCGGCGACCCGCGGGCGTGCGTCCAAGGCAGCGGCCGCGCCCGAGCTTCCGATGAAGCCGGCAGCGCCCGTTCCACAGGCCAAGCGCACCCAGGCCAAGAAGGCTGCTCCGGCGGCAGCGCCGCCGGTCAATCCTGCTGGCGCACCCGCACCCGCAGGGCGCCGACGTCGTTCCAGCTGAACGGTCGCTACGGTCGTCGTCGTGCGCATCGCCACCTGGAACGTCAACTCGCTGAAGGTCCGCCTCCCTCGCGTCGAGGAGTGGCTCGTCGAGGTGCAGCCCGACGTGGTCTGCATGCAGGAGACGAAGCTGTCCGACGACGCCTTCCCAGCGCTCACCTTCGCCGAGCTCGGCTACGAGACCGCACACCACGGCCAGGGGCAGTGGAACGGTGTGGCCATCCTGTCGAAGGTGGGCCTCACCGACGTCGTGGCGAACTTCGCGCCAGGCACCGGTGATCCTGATCCGGATGCCCGCATCATCACGGCCCGCTGCGGTGGGGTCAGCATCACCAGTGTCTACGTGCCGAACGGCCGCTCGCTCGACAACGACCACTACCAGTACAAGCTCGGCTGGCTCGCGCAGCTGAAGCGGCACCTCGCCGCGGTGGGCTCGCCCGACGAGCCGCTCGTGGTCATGGGTGACTTCAACATCGCCCCGGACGACCGTGACGTCTTCGACCCGTCGAAGTTCGTCGACGCCACGCACACCAGTCCGGCCGAGCGTCAGTTGCTCGCCGAGCTCTGCGACTGGGGCCTGGTCGACCTGTTCCGCCAGCACTACGACGATGCCCAGCTGTACAGCTGGTGGGACTACCGGGCGGGTGACTTCCATCAGGGACGCGGCCTGCGCATCGATCTCGTACTCGGCACCCGATCAGTGTCCGAGCGTGCCGCCTGGTCGATCGTCGACCGGAACGCACGCAAGGGCACGTCACCGTCGGACCACGCACCCGTCGTCGTCGACCTGCTCGACTGAGTCCGATGTTCTCCTTCGACCGGGCGCTCGACCCTGACGACGCTCGTCTGCGCCTCACCACCGCCACCCGGCGCATCATCACCGAGCTGGTGTCGTCCACCGCTACCGACGAGGCGTTCGAGCAGGCCTGCGAGCTGGTCGAGCACGCTGCCCGCGTGCTCGCCGAGCGACCGCACGATCGGCACTACCAGGGTGCCGAGGCGTCACTGGTCGAACACCAGGAGGCGGGTTCGTTCCTCGACTTCAGTCCCTTCATCGGCAGCTTCAACCCACTCGCCCCGCCGATCTCGATCGGCGTCGTCGATCATGTCGTGGTGGGCACCGTGTCGTACGGGCCTGCGTACGAAGGGCCGCCCGGATGCGTCCACGGTGGGTTCATCGCGGCCGGTTTCGACGAGGTGCTGGGCTTCACCCAGTCACTGTCGGGCCAACCGGGCATGACGGGCCGGTTGGCCGTGTCGTACCGGTCGACCACGCCGCTGGGGACGCCGCTGCGCTACGAGGGCCGCATCGACCGCACCGAGGGCCGCAAGATCTTCACCAGCGCCACCCTGCACCACGGCGACACACTGTGTGCCGAGGCCGAGGGGCTGTTCATCTCGATGAAGCCCGAGGTGTTCCAGCGGCTGATGCAGGCCCGTCAGGATGCAGCACGCTGAGCAGGCGGGGCGCCAGCCGCTCGGCGGCCGAACGCCCGAGGCCGAGGCACACGGCCACAGCGTCGGCATCGGCCGGTGGGTCGGCCAGCATCGCCCGGAGGGTGCTGTCGGAGCACACCGCCGTGTCGTTCACACCGGCGGCCCGAGCCACACCGTTGCGCCATACCCGCAGGGGCTCGAGCGGGTCGACGGGCCGAACACTGCGGACCGGTGTGGGTGGTGGTGCCGGGCGATCGTGGATCGTCGTCGCCTCGACCGCGCTGGTCCAGGGGCTGGGCCCGGTGGCGTTGCCGTTGCGTGTGGCGGCCGACGTGATGATCAGCTCGTCGCCGGCGCGCGTGAGCGCCACGTAGAGCAAGCGGGCCTCCTCTGCCTTCTGCGCTGGCGCCGACGACGACGAGTGCGGCACGAGGCCGACCTCGACGCCGGTGACCACCACGGCACTCCATTCGCGCCCCTTTGCCGCGTGGAACGTCAACAGCGCCACGGCGCCCTCGTCGTCGTCCGGCTCGAGGTCGTCGAAGGGCTGACGGGCATCGATCCATGCGCGGAACCCACCCGGCTCGTTGCTGGTCAGGAAGCGGTCGACCTCCTCGGCCACTCGCGACCGGATCGGGTCGACGTCGCCATCGACCCACACCTGCTCGGCCCAGGTGGCGAGCTGGTCGCGGTTGGTGCAGCGGGCGGTCTCGGCGATGCAGCGCTCGAGCGGTGACGCGCCCACCGACCGGATGGTGGGTACGCCGATGTCGGCCAGCGTGCGGCCGAACGCCTGCAGCTGATCGTTGGTGCGGGCGAGCACCGCCACGTGCCGTGCGCCGTGCCGCTGGCTGAGGTCGCGCACGAGCTGTGCCACACGGGCTGCCTCGTCGCGCTCGTCGGCGAACGTGAGCAGGCTGACGACACGTCCGTCGTGACGGCGAGACTCGGTGTCGTCGTCGATCTTGGCGGCCTGCAGCGCCGCGGCGCCCGCGCGCACGATCTGCGGTGAGCACCGGTAGTTCCCGGTGAGCGGCACCACCGTGACGCCCGGAAAGCGGAGCTCGACCTCGGAGAGCATCGACGGGTCGGCACCGTTCCAGCCATAGATCGCCTGTCGGTGGTCGCCGACGAGGCAGATGTCGGGGCGCCCGCCCCTGATCTGTTCGAGCACGGCGTGCTGGAGTGGATTGAGGTCCTGTGCCTCGTCGACGAACAGGTGCCGGAATCGCCACCGCACGATGTCGGTGAAGACCGGATCTCGTTGCATCTGCACCAACACGTCGGCCAGGAGGTCATCGAAGTCGACCACCCCGCGACGGCGCTTGAGTGCGGCGTAACGATCGACCACCCTCTCGAACGTCTCACCATCGAGCGAGGTACGACGTCGGACGCGTCGGGTTGCGTCGGCGAAGTCCTGAGGCTGGACCATGCGAGCTCGCGCCCAGTCGAGGTCCGCCAGTGCTCCCGACACGTCGGGGCGGGCGCGCACCTCGGTGAGCACCTCCTTCATCAGGCGGTGACGGTCGTTCACCACCGATGGCATGCTCGTGCCAGCGGTGACCGCCCGGTCGCGCAGCAGGCGCAGCGACACGGCGTGGAAGGTGCCCGTCTCGATCGGTTCGCGGATGTCGAGGCGGCGCAGGCGTCGGCGGAGCTCGCCCGCCGCATCGCGGGTGAACGTCAAGGCCAGTACGTGGCGGGCGTCGGCCGATCCGTCGGCGATCCGGCGGGCGATCCGGCGGGTGAGGACAGTGGTCTTGCCCGAGCCCGCAGCGGCCACGATCGCGAGCGGTGACGCATCGGTGCTGACCGCCAGGCGTTGTTGTGCATCGAGCCCGCGCAGCAGCGTGTCCGTCTCCACCGGGCCACGATAGGGCTACCATCGTGGCCATGACGTTCGCCCAGAAGAACCTGAACGCCAACGAGACCATCGCCGTCGACCTCCACCCGCACTGGTGGTACTTCGCGAGCCCCGTCTTCGCGTTGGCCGTGTCGATCGTGCTCGGCATCGTCGTTCTTGCCAACGGTGCCGACGGGTGGGCTGGCGACACCGCCAAGGTCATCCTCGTGGTCGCCCTCGGCGTCAGTGCGGTGTGGCTCGGGGCCCGCTACATCAAGTGGATGAACACCCACTTCGTCATCACCTCGCACCGGATCATCTACCGATCCGGCGTGGTCGCCAAGAAGGGCGTCGAGATCCCCCTCGAGCGGGTCAACAACGTCAACTTCGGCCAGAGCGTGTTCGAGCG
Source organism: Ilumatobacteraceae bacterium (assembly GCA_040878255.1). Taxonomy (GTDB): domain Bacteria; phylum Actinomycetota; class Acidimicrobiia; order Acidimicrobiales; family Ilumatobacteraceae; genus VFMC01. Next base: position 2,762 of record JBBDMO010000006.1, on the reverse strand, counting down.
CATCGTCGGTGCGGGTGACCTCCTCATCGAATCGGGTGGCGAGGACGGCCAGAGCCGCTTTTCCGACATCAAGCACCCCGATCAGGTGCAGCGCATCATCCACTCGCAGATGCAGACGGCGATGGAACGGCGCGGCGGTCCTGCTTCGGCACCGGCCAACGTCGCTGACCAGCTCGAGCGGCTCGAGGGCATGTTGCAGCGAGGCACGCTCACCCCTGACGAGTTCGAGCTGCAGAAGCGCAAGCTGCTCGGCTGACGCCGAGCGCCGGCGATCGTCCGTGCGAGTCATCAGCCTCGTTCCCTCCGTCACCGAGACGTTGCTCGCGTGGGGCGTCGACGTCATCGCCTGCACCCGCTTCTGTGAGCAGCCGGGGTTGCGTCACGTGGGTGGCACCAAGGACCCGGACATCGCCGCAATCGTCGGGCTCCGGCCCGATCTCGTCGTGGTCGACCGCGAGGAGAACCGGCGTGACGACGCCGACGCACTGACCGGAGCAGCCGTACCGCTCCACGTGACACACGTGGCGTCGCTGGCCGATGTCGGCCCGATGCTGACGGCGCTGGCCGCAGCAGTCGGCGCGCAGGCTCCCGACGAGCCGACGTGGCAGCGCGAGCCGGTCTGGGCCACGGCGTTCGTGCCGATCTGGAAGCGGCCGTGGATGACCGTGAACCGGCACACGTACGGATCGTCGGTCCTGGCTGCCATCGGGGTCAAGAACGTGTTCGACGACCATGCCGCCACCTACCCGACGGTCGAGCCGGCCGAGGTCTCGGCGCGACGACCGAGCATGGTGCTGCTGCCGTCCGAGCCGTATCCGTTCGCGCAGCGTCACGTGCGGCAGATGGCCGAGGCCTTCCCCGATTCGGTGCCCGTGCTCGTCGACGGCCAGGACCTGTTCTGGTGGGGCGTGCGCAGCGAGGGTGCGGTCGGGCGGCTCAGGGCAGCCCTGCACCGGGCGCTGGCGCCGAGCTGACGAGCACGCGACCCGACCGTTCGGTCGTGGTGCGGTCGGGGTGTGACGAAGCCGATGTCAGCATGAACAGTGTGGTGCCATCGGCACCGCCGAGCATGCAGGCGTAGCAGTGGTCGCCGGTGTCGATGACATCGAGCACCTTGCCTCCTTCGCGGACCCGCACGCACTCGGGGCCGCCGGCGTTCGCGAACCAGATCGCGCCGTCGGCGTCGAGGCAGATGCCGTCCGGCAGTCGCCGGCCGAGGTCGGCCCACACACGGCGATCGCCGAGTGTGCCGTCGTCGTGGCGTGTGAACGCCGTCAACCGTCGGCCCATCGACTCGGCGACGATGAGCGTGCGGCCGTCGGGTGTGATCACCGTGCCGTTCGGGAATGCCAGGTCGTCGGCTGCCGATGTGACGGTGCCATCGGGTCGCACCAGCGCGAGTGAAGCCGGAGCGGCGGTCGAGAAGTCGCGGGTCGACTCGGCGCGGTGCAGATCGAAGCCGAAGTTCCCCACGTACGCGTTGCCCTGCGCGTCGACCACCATGTCGTTGCAGTGCCAGGCCGCCACCCCCGAGAGGTCGGCGTGCTGGACCAGCACACCGTCAGCGAGGCGCAGCAGTGACCGGTCGAGCATCGACACGACGAGCAACGTGCCGTCGGGCATCCAGCCGATGCCGCTCGGCTGCCCCGGCACCTCGACCTCGACCCGCACGTCGCCGCCGCCGCCGGGACCCACGCTCTTCACCGCATGGTCGTACATGTCGCTGAGCCACAGGCGGCCAGCGTGCCAGCGCGGGCCTTCCCCGAAGCGGAGCCCGGTTGCGAGGACGGTGGTGTCGGTCATGGCTGTCGGCCTCCTGTGTCGGCTCGCCCTGCGTCGGTGTCTGGCTCGTCGATGACCGCCGCACCGCCGACGGCGTGGACCACCCAGCCGTCGGCGAGAGCGCCCGGCTCGGTCAGTGCCACGATGCAGCCACCGAAGCCGCCGCCGGTCATCCGGGCGCCGTACACGCCTCGCATCGCGGCCACGCGATCGACTGCGTCGTCCATCGCCGGGGTCGAGGTGGCGTAGTTATCGCGCAGACTGGCGTGGCTCGCCAGCATCAGCGCACCGGCTTCGCGTAGGTCGCCGGTGGTCAGGGCGGCTGCGAACTCGCGCACCCGCTGGTTCTCGGTGACCACGTGCAGCGCACGAGCGCGCACCACCGGATCCTCGATGGAGCGGGCTGCGTCGAGCGTTGCGGTGCGGAGCGGACCGATCGCTCGCTCGGCCAGTGCACACTCGGCGACACGGTCTGCATAGGCGCTGCCGACCAGCGTGCGATGGGCGATGAACTGCACGACCACGTCGACGTCGGCAGGTAGGGGAGCGGGGCTGACGGTGAGCGCCCCGCAGTCGATGAGCAGGGCGTGCCCTGCGACGCCGGCGGCGATGCAGAGCTGGTCCATGATGCCGCTCGGGACCCCCGACGCACGGTTCTCGGCCCGCTGACACAGCTGGGCAAGGGCGAGCGGGCTGCCGTCGAAGCCGAGGGCCAGTGCGGTGGCGACCTCGAGCGCGGCGCTGCTCGACAGGCCGGCGCCGATCGGGATGCTCGTGCGCACGTGCCCGGTGATGCCGCGCAGTGATGCCATCTCGGCAACCACGCCGGCCACGTACCGACCCCACGCGGGCTCGACGCTGGCCGGGTCGGCGATCTCGAGCGGGAGCTCGACCGGCTGCGGCTCGTCGTCGGAGGTGAGATGCACCGAGTCGTGCGCAGCGAAACGGATGTCGGTGAACCGATCGATCGCCATGGGCAG
>JBBDMO010000005.1:0-8848 GCA_040878255.1 Ilumatobacteraceae bacterium | reverse complement strand
CACGATGATTGTCACCCCAGTTGCACCTGGTTCGCCCACCCGTTCGCCCCGCACGCGCCAGGGCGCTGTCGTGGGCGTGCTGCTCGTCATCGGCATGCTGCTGACCGCATGTGGCTCGACCGATGCGGCCACGAACGCCTCCGACATCGACCGCATCCGAGCGAGCGTCGGTGTCGGCCAGCTCACCCGGGTGGCCGAGCTCGACACCAAGGCGCAGGCGCAGGCCGACCGAATGGCTCGTCGTGCCCGGATCTTCCACTCGACCAGCCTGACCACCCGCATCTCGCCAGGGTGGAACTCGGTCGGTGAGAACGTCGCATCAGCTGGCTCGATCCAGCAGGCGCAGGTGGCGCTCGAGGCGTCGCCCGCGCACTATGCGAACCTCGCCAACTCCGGCTACACCGAGGTGGGCATCGGCGTCGCCAACCGCAACGGCGTCGTGTACCTGGTCCAGATCTTCGTCGGCCGCTGACGAGCGGCGTGCCGAGCTGCTCACCCGGTTGCTGGCTCACGGACGAGACGCCGGCCGAGATCTCGGCTTCTTGGCTCGGCTGGGTGCGACCCGTGGCGGTTCCCCGGCCATCTTCGGATATACCGGCGGCCACGGCGCGTCCTGCAGGCCAGCGGCCTGATCGGCAGCGACCATCGCCAGCAGCGGCGCGAGTGACTGAGGCCGGTCATCCATGTCGGCCCACGGGTCGCCCTGTTCGATGATGCGGGCCGGCACCTCACTGATGGTCAACAGGTCGGGCTGGATGCCGTCGAGTTGCTCCCATGGGAACCCGCACGAGACGGGTGCATGGTCGCGTGCTCGAACCGACCACGGCGCGAACACGGTCTTGTGTGGGGCGTTCTGGTTGAAGTCGATGAAGATGCGCTCACCACGCTCCTCCTTCCACCACGCGTCGGTGATGAGGTCGGTGCGGCGGCGTGCGAGCTCTCGTGCGACGGCGACGGCAGCCGAGCGCACGGCGATGCTGTCCCACTGCGGGAGCAGGCGCACGTACACGTGCAGCCCGCGGTTGCCGGTGGTCTTGACGTAGGACCGGATGCCGAGTTCGTCGAAGAGCCGCTTGGTCTCGTGCGCGGTTTCCTGGGCCATCGCGAACGTCGTGCCGGGACCCGGGTCGAGGTCGATGCGGAGCTCGTCGCAGTGCTCGGGATCGGTTGCCCGCATGGGCCACGAGTGGAAGCCGAGACAGCCGAGGTTCACGGCCCACACGAGGTGCGCGAGGTCGGCGATGACGAGCGCATTCGAGGTCGTCCCGTTCGGCGTGGTGACGATCGTGGTGGTCAGCCACTCGGGTGCCGAGTCGGGCATTCGCTTCTGGAAGAACGAACTGCCGGCCGATCCGTTCGGGAATCGCTGCAGCAGGACGGGCCGGTCGCGCATGGCCCGCATGACCGGCCCCTCCATCGCGACGTAGTAGTCGACGAGGTCGACCTTGGTGGCACCGATGCCCGGGAAGAAGACCTTGTGCGGGTGTGTGATGGTGAGCTCGCGACCCGCAACCGTGCGCACGATCGAGGCGTCGTCGTCGTCGGCAGCCATGCGCCACGGTACCCACTCCGCGTGCGGGGCTGTGGCGCGAGGCCACTACGGTCGCCCGCGTGGCATCGACGCGCATCATCGCACCCATGCAGGGCACCATCGTCACGATCGACGTGCAACTCGGCGACAGCGTGCGACCGGGGCAGGCGGTCATGGTGATCGAGTCGATGAAGATGCACCACGCGATCGAATCGGACACCGGTGGCGTGATCGACGCGATCGACGTGGTGGTCGGGCAGACGGTGGGTCAGGGCGATCGGGTCGCCACGATCGGGCCGGTCGTCGCAGGCTCGGAGTCTGCGGCTGCCGCGGCGCTGGCCGAACCGACGGCGATCGATATCGACCGTGTCCGCCCCGACCTGGCCGAGACGATCGAACGGCACGTCGTCGGCCTCGACGAGGCCCGTCCTGACGCGGTTGCACGGCGTCGATCGGCCGGTCGGCGCACGGCTCGTGAGAACGTCGCCGACCTCGTGGAACCCGGGTCGTTCGTCGAGTACGGACCGGTGGTCATTGCCGCCCAGCGTCGGCGCCGCGACCTTGCCGACCTCATCGCGCGCACGCCGGCCGACGGCATGATCGGCGGCATCGGCACGGTGAACGGTCACCTCTTCGAGGGCCGCGCCGCGCAGGCCGTTGCCGTGTCGTACGACTACACGGTGCTCGCCGGCACGCAGGGCCTGCAGAACCACCGCAAGAAGGACCGCCTGTTCGAGGTCGCCGAGCAACTGCGGCTCCCGGTCGTGTTCTTCACCGAGGGCGGCGGCGGGCGACCCGGCGACACCGACGGTGTGGGCGTCAGCGGTCTCGACTGCCTCGCGTTCATGATGTTCGCGCAGCTCAGCGGGCTCGTGCCGCTGGTCGGCATCAATGCCGGCTACTGCTTCGCCGGCAACGCTGCGATGCTCGGCTGCTGCGACGTCGTCATCGCGACGGCCGACTCGAACATCGGCATGGGCGGCCCCGCCATGATCGAGGGTGGTGGGCTCGGGGTGTTCGCCCCCGGCGAGATCGGCCCGATGGCGGTGCAGCAGCACAACGGCGTGGTCGACATCGCCGTGGCCGACGAGGCAGAAGCCGTCGCTGTGGCCAAGCAGTACCTGTCGTACTTCCAGGGCCGTGTGGCCGAGTGGGCTGCCCCCGACCAGCGCATCCTTCGCCATGTGATCCCCGAGGATCGCAAACGCAGCTACGACGTGCGGGCGGTCATCGAGGCGATGTTCGACATCGGCTCGGTGCTCGAACTGCGCCGCGACTTCGGACTCGGCATGGTCACCGCCTTCGCTCGTGTCGAAGGCCGCCCGTGCGGTGTGCTCGCCAACAACCCGACGCACCTCGCGGGCGCGATCGACAGTGATGGCGCCGACAAGGCAGCGCGGTTCCTGCAGCTCTGCGACGCATTCGACATCCCGGTCATCACCCTGGTCGACACGCCCGGGATGATGGTCGGGCCCGAGGTCGAGGCGACGGCGCTCGTGCGGCACTGCACCCGCCTGTTCGTCACCGGTGCCAACATCACCGTGCCGCTCGTCAGCATCGTGCTGCGCAAGAGCTACGGCCTCGGTGCCCAGGCGATGATGGGTGGCAGCACGAAGGCGCCGCTCGCCTGTGTGGCATGGCCCACCGGTGAGTTCGGCGGCATGGGCCTCGAGGGCGCCGTGCGCCTCGGCTACCGCAACGAGCTCGAGGCGATCACCGATCCTGCCGAGCGCGAGGTCGTGTTCCAGCAGATGGTCGACCGGATGTACGCGCACGGCAAGGCGCTGAACACAGCGTCGCACTTCGAGATCGACGACGTCATCGACCCGCTCGATTCACGTCGATGGATCTCGGCGATCCTGACGTCGGCGCCCGAGCCGGCGCAACGCACCGGGAAGAAGCGGCCCAACATCGACACCTGGTGACAGGATGCCTGCATGCGCATCGACGAGGTCGAGCTGACCATCATCCACCTACCGTTCGTCTCGCCGTTCAAGACCTCGTTCGGCGAAGAGCTCGGCAAGACGTCGATCATCGTCACGGTCCGCAGCGAGGGGGTCGAGGGCTACGGCGAGAGCACGATGGACCCGCTGCCGTCGTACCGCGAGGAGACGATCGACGGAGCGCTCACCGTCATCCGCGGGTGCCTCGTGCCCTGGATGCTGGCGAACGAGTTCGGTCATCCATCCGAACTGGCCGACGCGTGGGCGAAGTGGCGGGGCAACCCGATGGCCAAGGCCTGCGTCGAGCTTGCCGTGTGGGACTGTTTCGCCCGCCAGCAGAATGTGCCGCTGCGCACGCTGCTCGGCGGTGATCGCACCGAGATCCCGGTGGGCGCGAGCCTCGGCATGACCAGCCTCGATGGCACGCTCGCCAACGTCGAGCGGCACGTGGCGCAGGGCTACCGACGCATCAAGCTGAAGATCGAACCGGGGTGGGACCGACACATCCTCGGCCCAGTGCGTGAACGGTTCCCCGACATCGAACTGACGGTCGACGCAAACTCGGCCTACACCCTCGATGACCTGGCGTTGTTGCAGAGCCTCGATGAGTTCGACCTCCATTACATCGAGCAGCCGCTGCACTTCGACGACCTCACCGACCACGCGGTGCTGGCACCGCAGATGACCACCCCGCTGTGCCTCGACGAATCGCTCACGTCGCCAGCACGCACGAAAGCAGCGCTCGACCTCGGCGCGTGTTCGGTGGTGAACGTGAAGGTCGGGCGCGTCGGTGGCCTCGAGCACGTGCGCCGGATCCACGACCTGTGCGTTGCTCGAGATGTGCCGATGTGGTGCGGTGGGATGCTCGAGACCGGCATCGGCCGAGCGCACAACATCCAGCTCGCCACCATGCCCGGGTTCGTGTACCCCGGCGACACGGCGTCGGCCAGCCGCACCTACGCACGCGACATCGTCGAGCAACGACTCGAGACCACCGACGGCATCATGCCGGTACCCGAGGGCCCCGGCATCGGTGTCACCCTCGACCGAGCGTTCCTGGCCGAGGTCACGTCGGGCACCGAGGTCCACCGGCGGTGACGTCGCTCTCGCTGCGCGTGCTCCGCACCGCCGACGAGTTGGCGGTGCTGCCTCCGTTCGAACATCGCATCTGGGGTGGCGACGATGCGGTGTCGGTGAACATGCTCGTGGCCGTGGTGGCCGAAGGTGGTGTGGCGATCGGTGCCTTCGACGGTGACGACATCGTCGGCTCGGTGTTCGGCTTCCCGACGCACGACCGGGCGGTGCTGCACTCGCACTACATGGCGGTCGATCCGGCGTGGCGGCGTCAGGGTCTCGGGGTTCGGCTGAAGCACGAGCAGCGGGCGTGGTGCCTCGACCACGGCATCACGGGCATGCGGTGGACGTACGACCCGCTGCAACTGGCCAACGCGCACCTCAACCTGGTGGCGCTCGGCGCAGTGGGCGTCGCATACCACGAAAACCACTACGGCACCCTCGGCGGGATCAACGGTGACCTGCCGTCGGACCGGATCACTGTCTTCTGGGACCTGGCACCTGTCGCGCCGACCGCCACGCCGACCGTGTTCGTCGACGTGCCACCCGTGACCGCCGACGACATCGCGTCGTCGAACGAGGCCGCCATGCGGGCTCGGCTCGTGGTGCGCGATGCGCTGCAACGGCCGCTGCACGATGGCTGGCGCCTGATCGGTGTCGATCGCGAGGCGCGTCGTTACGCGCTGGCACCGCCCGATGAACCGTCGGCTGTCGAACCGTCGCCCAGCACCGCCTCGGCGAGCTGAGGGAACACCCGGCTCACCTTCGCGACGAGCCAGTCGCCGTAGGGCCCATCGACGCTCGAGAGGTCGGCGCGGTCCCACCGATCGGAGCGTTCGGTGGGGACCACCCAGCCGTCGTCGAGGGGAAGTGGCCGCACGACCGCATCCCACGATGGGTCGAGGAAGAACGGGAGCGAGATGCGGTCGTGCGTCGCCGTGTTCCGCACTCGGTGCGGGGTGCTGCGGTACCGGCCGAGGGTGAGCCGGTCGAGCATGTCGCCGAGGTTGCAGATCACCAGATCAGGATTGGGATCGACCTCGATCCACGTGCCGCGCACGTTCACCTCGAGGCCCGGCGTGCCGTCGTGCGCGAGGAGCGTCAGCAGTCCGTAGTCGGTGTGCTCGGCGACGCCCCAGCGGTGCTCGGCATCGGCCAGCTCACCGACGCTCGGGTGCGGTGGATACCGGAAGATGCGGAACAACACGGTGGGGTCGGCGGTGAGGCCGTCATCGAACCAGGTCGGTTCGAGGCCGAGCCCGGTGGCCATCGCAGCCAGCACGCGCTGGCCGAGCAACTCCATCGCCGACATCCACGCCGAGACGGCGTGCTGCAGTTCGGGCACCTCGGCGGGCCAGAGGTTCGGGCCGTGCAGTGCCACGTCGGCACGCGCCCTGGGCAATTCGCGGCCGACGTAGAAGCCCTCCTTCAGGTCGGGCACGCCGGAGGTGAGCTCGTCGCCGAGCGGGAACCAGCCGCGCCACGCCGTGCCGCCGACGGCGAGCGCGACCCGCTCCTTGGTGGCCCGGTCGAGGGCGAAGAAGCGGCGGGCCGCGTCGATGACGGCGAGGCGGGTGGAGGATTCGATCCCGTGGCCGGAGACGGCGAAGAAGCCGGTGGTGCGGCACGCTCGATCGATGCTGGCCGGTGCGTCGTGCGCAGCGATGTCAATGACGGGGATCTCCACATCGGCAGCGTACGGTCGGGGGATGGGCGCGGTGCTGCACGTGGGATGCCCGATGTGGGCACACCGGCCGTGGGTCGGTCGGTTCCTGCCGTCGGGTACGGCGGCAGGAACCGAGCTCGGCCCCTACAGCCGGCTGCTGAACGCTGTCGAGGGCAACACGACGTTCTACGCGTTGCCGACCCCCGCCACGGTTGCGAAGTGGAGCGACCTCGCCGAGCCGGGCTTCCGGTTCGTGTTCAAGGTGCCCAGGCACATCACCCACGACCTGCGGCTACGCGGCATCGGCGCCGACCTCGCGGCGTTCTGCGACCTGATCTCACCGTTGGCGGACCGCGTCGGTGCGCTCACGTTCCAGCTGCCGGCGTCGTTCGCCCCGGTCGACCTCGGAGTGCTCGACGCCGTGCTCCGCACGCTGTCGTCCGAGTGGCGCTGGTCGGTCGAGCTCCGTCACCCGGCGTTCTTCGTCGGGTCCGGCCGGGTCGCTGCCGATCGCGTGCTCTTGCGATACGGGATCGAGCGCGTGCTGCTCGACTCCCGGCCGCTGTTCGCACGGCCGCCACTGACCGACGCCGGCAGAGAGGCCTACTCGGCCAAGCCGCGCGTTCCAGCACTCACCGACGCGCTGACCGATGAGCCGATCGTCCGCTTCATCGGATCCGACCATGCCGATGTCACCGCCGACGGCCTGCAGCAGTGGCAGCCGATCGTGGCGTCGTGGTTGGTCGATGGGCTGTGCCCCACGTTCTTCGTGCACACACCCGACAACAACGACGGCCCGGCGCTGGCGCGTGCCTTCCACGCCGAGATGGCGCTGCTGGTACCCGACCTGGAACCGCTTCCGGAGGCACCCGTCATCGAGCCGGGCGAGCAGGGTTCGCTGTTCTGAGGCCACTCGTGTGCGATCATCGCAGCGTGACCCGCTCCGCCGACCACTGCAATGGCGGAGCGCGCCCCCGATGACCACGGTCGAGCTCGTCGTCGTGGCGCTCAGCGTCTTCACGGCCGCCCTCACGCAGGTCCTGTCGGGATTCGGCTTCGCCCTGCTGTCGGTGCCGCTGATGACGCTCGCCGTGCCCACCAAGGAGGCGGTGGTCATCAGTACGCTGCTCGGCGCCGGGGTCACCACGTGGCAGGCCTGGCACGGCCGCCAACACACCGAGCGCGTCGTCGCTCAACGCATGGTGATCGCTGCGTACTGCGGCATGCCGATCGGGCTGTGGATCTACGTGGTCGCCGACGACAAGGTGCTCCGCTTCGCCCTCGGTGTCGCCGTGCTGCTCGCCGTGGTGCTCCTCGCCGCCCGGATCGATCTGCGCCACGTGGGCCCGGGTCTCGACCTCGGCACCGGGTTCATCAGCGGCATCCTCAACACGTCGCTGTCGACCAATGGTCCGCCGCTGGTCTTCGGGCTGCAGGCCAGGCACCTGCAGCCCGAGGCGTTCCGGTCGACGATCAACACCGTGTTCGCGTGTTCGAACATCCTCGGCATCACGTTGTTCGCCGCCGCGGGCAAGGTGACCCGCGACGGCGTCATCGCTGCACTCGTCGCCCTGCCGGCGCTGTTCCTCGGGCAGTTCGTCGGCTACCCGCTGCGCAAGCACCTCAACCCCGAGCGCTTCCGGTATCTCGTCCTCGGCCTGCTGGTCTGTGCGGCCACGAGCGCGATCGTGAGTGCGCTGCGATGAGTGCGTCGCCGGTGAACGTCGTGGTGGTCCTGCTCGACTCACTCAACCGGCACATGCTCGGCAGCTACGGCGGCACCGAGTTCGCCACACCGCACCTCGACCGTTTCGCTGCCCGATCGACGCGCTTCACCCGACACGTCACGGGTTCGCTGCCGTGCATGCCGGCCCGGCACGACATCCTGTGCGGTTCGCTCGACTTCCTGTGGCGGCCGTGGGGATCGATCGAGCTGTGGGACCGGCCGATCACCGCCGACCTGCGCGATGCCGGTGTCACCACGATGCTCGTGACCGATCACCCACACCTGTTCGAAACGGGGGGCGAGAACTACCACACCGATTTTGGCGGCTGGGACTACGTGCGCGGCCACGAGGGTGACCCGTGGAAGACGTGGCTCGACCCGTCGTGGGTGGGGGTGCCTGCGCCACCGGCTCGTGACGGGGGCTGGTGGCTGCAGCGCCGCTTCGGGGCGAACGCACCGCACATCGACCGCGGATACGACCGCACCCGCACGCACTTCCGCACCGAGGCCGACTTTCCCGGTCCGCGGACGATGGCGGCAGCGACCGAGTGGCTGGCCGATGCGCGTGCTGCGGGCGCTGCCGCTGCGCCGTGGATGCTGTTCGTCGACGAGTTCGACCCGCACGAGCCCTTCGACACGCCGCCCGAATGGACCGCGCTCTACGAGGACGAGCCATGGACGGCGGAGCGCCTCATCTGGCCGCCGTACGTGGTGGGCGGCCGCAGCGCCGGGCTGCTGTCCGACGCCGAGTGCCGACACATCAGGGCGAACTACGGCGCCAAGCTGTCGATGATCGACCACTGGTTCGGGGGGCTGCTCGACCAACTCGATACGTCCGGCGCGTGGGACGACACGGCGGTCATCGTGTGCACCGATCATGGTCACTACCTCGGCGACGAACGCCCTGA
>JBBDMO010000004.1:3085-8850 GCA_040878255.1 Ilumatobacteraceae bacterium | reverse complement strand
CCGGTCACGTTGCGCGCCAGGGGGTTGCTGGGCACGGCCTCCATCAGGAGCCCGTCGGTCGAGCGGACCACCCGGGACACGTGCACGTCGCCGTGCTCACCGAGTGCCGTCACCCATGCGAGCTCGGCAGCGGTCTCGGCTGCGGAACGGAGGCCTTGTGCGTTGAGGCGCACGGCCCACCGACCGGGGGAGCCATCAATCGTTCCCTCCACGCGGAACGTGGCGTTGAAGCCCATCTGCACCAGCCGGACCGACCCGACCGCGATTGGGTACCGGGCGAGGACCGTGCCCACCAGTTCGGTCAGGTGCCGTCGCTGACGGACACCGGACCAGGTGGAGTACTCGGTTGCGGGCGGTGAGTCGGCGGTCGTCATCGTGCGTTGGCGTTGGCGTGGCGTGGCATCGGTGGCCGAAGTTCGTCCCCGAGCGCAGCGGACCTTTTCACACGCCCGTGCTCGCTACAACCGAGTTGGCCGAGGTGTAGCCCCACCGGTTCGAGAGCGCTCGAAAAAGCTGAGTCACAACCACTCATGTTTTCTAGGTCGGAGGTTGATGGCCGGATCGGGCGTCCCTAAGCTTGCGTCAGGTTCGCTCAACGAATCGCGAGAGCGGACCGGACGATTCCCCCCCCACCCGGTTCACATCCAACCCCAGGAGCAACACACCATGGCCAAGGCAGTCGGCATCGACCTCGGTACCACGAACTCCGTCGTCAGCGTCCTCGAGGCGGGCGACGCGGTCGTCATCCCCAACTCCGAAGGCGCTCGCACGACGCCGTCGGTCGTGGCGTTCAGCAAGGCCGGCGAGGTGCTCGTCGGCGAAGTCGCCAAGCGTCAGGCGATCACCAACCCCGATCGCACCTTCCGCAGCATCAAGTCGAAGATGGGTCAGGGCTGGAAGAGCGATGACATCGACGGCAAGCGCTACACCCCGCAGGAGATCAGCGCCCGCATTCTGATGAAGCTCAAGCGCGACGCCGAGTCGTACCTGGGCGACACGGTCACGCAGGCCGTCATCACCGTCCCCGCCTACTTCGACGACGCCCAGCGCACCGCCACCAAGGAAGCCGGCCAGATCGCCGGCCTCGAGGTGCTCCGGATCATCAACGAGCCGACCGCTGCGGCGCTCGCCTACGGCCTCGACAAGGGTGCCGAGGACGAGACGGTCCTCGTGTTCGACCTCGGTGGCGGCACGTTCGACGTGTCGGTGCTCGAGATCGGCGACGGCGTGTTCGAGGTGAAGAGCACCCACGGTGACACCCACCTCGGCGGCGACGACTGGGACCAGCGGGTCATCGACTGGCTGGTCAAGCAGTTCAAGTCGGCCCACGGTGTCGATCTCGGCCAGGACCGGATGGCGGCCCAGCGTCTGAAGGAGGCCGCCGAGAAGGCCAAGATCGAGCTGAGCCAGGTGCAACAGACCCAGATCAACCTGCCGTTCATCACCGCCACACCCGAGGGTCCGCTCCACCTCGACGAGACGCTCACCCGCTCGAAGTTCCAAGAGCTCACCGCCGATCTGCTCGAGCGCTGCCGCCTTCCGTTCGAGCAGGCGATCAAGGACGCCGGCCTCAGCAAGGGCCAGATCGATCACGTGCTGCTCGTCGGTGGCTCCACCCGCATGCCGGCCGTGCAGGACCTCGTGTCCGGCTTCACCGGCAAGGACCCGAACAGAACGGTGAACCCTGACGAGGTCGTGGCCATCGGTGCCGCGGTCCAGGCCGGCGTGCTCCGCGGTGACGTCAAGGACGTGCTGCTGCTCGATGTCACCCCCCTCAGCCTCGGCATCGAGACCAAGGGTGGCGTCATGACCAAGCTCATCGAGCGCAACACGACCATCCCCACCAAGCGCACCGAGGTCTTCACCACGGCCGAGGACATGCAGCCCAGCGTCGAGATCCACGTCCTCCAGGGCGAGCGCGAGATGGCCGGCTACAACAAGACGCTCGGCAAGTTCCAGCTCGTCGATCTGCCGCCTGCCCCGCGTGGCGTGCCGCAGATCGAGGTCACCTTCGACATCGACGCCAACGGCATCGTCCACGTGTCCGCGAAGGATCGTGCGACGAGCAAGGAGCAGTCGATGACCATCACCGGTCAGAGCACGCTCGACAAGCGCGACATCGAGCAGATGGTGCGCGACGCCGAGGCCCACGCCGAGGAGGACCGTCAGCGCCGCGACGAAGCCGAGCTGCGCAACAACGCCGACTCGCTGGTGTACCAGACCGAGAAGATGCTGCGCGACCAGGGCGACAAGGTGTCGTCCGACGAGAAGGCGGCCGTTGAGAACCCCCTCGCCGAGCTGAAGTCGGCGCTCGCCGGCTCCGACCTCACCGTCATCCGGTCGGCCCACGAGGCGCTCATGGGCGCCACGCAGGCCTTCAGCCAGAAGCTGTACGAAGCCGCTGCCCGCGACGACGCCGGTGCTGCCGGTTCGTCGGCCAGCGGTCAGTCGGGCACCGGCTCGGTGAACGACGACGAGATCGTCGACGCCGAGATCGTCGACGAGAAGTGAGCCGCCGGTCATGACCGACGACTTCCACGTCCCCGACGACGCGTCCGAGCTCGACGCCCTCGCGGCAGCCGATGCCGCCCAGGTCGACGAGGCGGTCGAGGCCGTCGAACACGACGTCGAGGCACTGCTGGTGGAGCGCGATTCCTACAAGGACATCGCGCTCCGCCTGCAGGCCGACTTCGAGAACTACCGCAAGCGCGTCGCCACCCAGCAGGTCGACGAGATCGACCGGGCCACCGGCAAGATCGCCGAGGGCCTGCTGCCCGTGCTCGACGCCTGCGAGGCAGCGTTCAGCCACGGTGTCCAGGGCATCGAGTCGGTCTGGTCGTCGCTGATCGGGGCCCTGCAGAAGCACGGTCTCGAGGCGCTCGACCTGGCCAACCAGCCGTTCGACCCCGCGGTCGCCGAGGCGGTCATGCACGAGCCGGCCCACGACGGCGACACGGCCGGCGAACCGGTGGTGGCCGAGGTGCTCCGCACCGGCTACCGCTGGAAGGGCCGCGTGTTGCGGCCTGCGATGGTGAAGGTGCGTGGCTGAGTGACGGCCCAGCGCGAGTGGTACGAGAAGGACTATTACAAGGTCCTCGGTGTGGCTCAGTCGGCGACGCCGAAGGAGATCACCAAGGCGTACCGCAAGCTCGCGCGCGAGTCGCACCCCGACACGCACCCCGACGACCCGAAGTCGGAAGACCGGTTCAAGGAGATCAGCGCCGCGTACGACGTCCTCGGTGACGACGCCAAGCGCACGGAGTACGACGAGGTCCGGCGCCTTGGCCCGGTCGGTGGCTTCGGCCCTGCAGGCGGCGGCGGCGGTGGTGGTGGTGGCAACAGCTTCAACGTCGGCGCCGACGGCCTCGGCGACCTGCTCGGCCAGATGTTCGGTCGCGGCCGACGCGGTGGTGGCGCCTCGGCCGCCGGTGGCCCGCAGCGCGGTGCCGACGTCGAGGCCACGCTCACCATCGACTTCGCCGACGCCGTGCACGGCCTCACCACCACCCTGTACCTCACCACCGATGCGCAGTGCTCCACCTGTGACGGTTCGGGCGCCAGGCCCGGCACCTCGCCGAAGGTCTGCTCGCGCTGCGGTGGTCGCGGTGTCATCGACGACAACCAGGGCTACTTCTCGCTCTCGTCGCCGTGCCCGGGGTGCTCCGGCCGTGGCGTCATCATCGAGCAACCCTGCTCCACCTGTTACGGCACGGGCGTCGAGAAGCGTCAGCGCGAGGTGCAGGCCCGCATCCCGGCGGGCGTCGATGACGGTCAGCGCATCAGGCTGAAGGGTCGCGGCGGCCCTGGCCGCAACGGTGGGCCGGCCGGTGACCTCATCGTTGCCTGCAACGTCATCCCGCACGACCGTTTCGGCCGCAAGGGCCCCGACCTCACGCTGCGCGTGCCGATCTCCTTCCCCGAGGCAGCGCTCGGTGCTGACATCGACGTCCCCACGCTCGACGGCGGCACCGTGAAGCTCCGCCTCAAGGCCGGCACCCAGAGCGGTTCGCGACACCGCGTCCGTGGCAAGGGGGTCGTCACGCCCAAGCACGCCGGCGACCTCATCGTCACCGTCGATGTCGTGGTGCCCACGCACCTCACCCCGGAGCAACGTGGCGCGATCGAGGCCCTCGGATCGGCGACTACCGTGTCGCCCAGATCGGCCACGTCCGCCTCGGGAGAGAGAGTCTGACCATGCGATCACGCACGCACGCCGTGTACGTCATCTCGGTCGCTGCAGAGCTTGCCGGCATGCATCCGCAGACCCTGCGCATCTACGAGCGCCGCGGCCTGGTCCAGCCCGCTCGCACACAGGGTGGCAACCGTCGCTACAGCGACGTCGACATCGATCGCCTGCGCCGCATCCAAGATCTGGCCGCCGACGGCATGAACCTCGAGGGCATCCGCCGCGTCATGGAGCTCGAGTCCGAGGTCGATCACCTGCAGGCCGAGAACGAGGCGCTCCGCCAGCGACTCGCCAGCACCGAGGCCGATGCCTCGCGCCGTGCGCCGCGCCGTGATCTGGTGCCGCTTCGCCAGACCGTCGCTGTCTTCGGAGGCAAGCGCCTCGGCGACGGTCGCTGAGCGCACCGCCACCGCACACGGATCAGCGCGACCCGAGCAGCCGCTCGATCACCACCGCCACGCCGTCGTCGGCGTTGCTCGATGTGGTCTCGTGGCAGAGCGCTCGGGTGACCTCGCCGGCGTTCGCCATCGCCACGCTGTGACCGGCCCAACGCAGCATCTCGTGGTCGTTGTACTCGTCGCCGAACGCAACGACGTCGGAGCGATCGATGCCGAGCCGTTCGCAGAGCCATGCCAGCGCGATCGCCTTGTCGATTCCGGCCGGCCCGACCTCGACGCAATCGGCACCCATGTGCGTGACGGCCAGCGCATGGTCGAGCAACGTGGGCAGGAGGGCGAGCAGCTCGTGGGCGCGGTGGTGGTCGTGCCAGACCATGAGCTTCAGCGCCTCGGTCGCCAGGTGGGCCGACGTGAGCACGTCGGCCACCGGGGTGCCCAGCGTGGCCGCAGGCATGCGCTCGACGAAGCCTGCTTCGAACGTGAAACCGGTGTCGGTGGCGAGCGCGAACCCATACCGCGTGTCGTAGTCGCGGAGCTGCTCGATGACACGCACGGCGGTGGCGAGGTCGAACTCGACCGAGCGCAGGACCTGCTGATCGGGGAACGAGCACACCACCGATCCGTTCGCAAGCACGCCGTATGAGACCGCCGGGCCGACTCGCGAGACGAGCTCTTCGACCATGAACGGCGGCCGGCCCGTGGCAAAGACCACCAGCACACCGGCATCGTGTGCAGCCCGCAGCGCCTGGATGTTGCGGTCCGACAGTGTTCCGCTGGGGCCGAGCAGGGTGCCGTCGAGGTCGGTGGCGAGGAGGCGCACGGCGACATCCTGATGGGTGTCGGGGTCGATCGGCAAGAAAGGGTGAAGAAACGGTCTCGCGTCCCACCGCTGGAGGCGGTGACAGTAACTTCAACGGATGAACAGCGGCGACCCTGGTGGGGTTCCCGTGGACGAGACGGTGCTCGGCATCGTCGACTTCCCCACGGTGCGCCGTGGCTACGCGCCCGACAGCGTGCGCGCGTTCGTCTCGGCCGCCCATGCCGAACTCCGGCGCCTCACCGACGACAACGCCCGCTTGCGCCTGCGGATGGAGCGTCTCCATGCCGAGGCCGAGATGGCCGCCGAGGCCCTCGACGAGGCCAAGCGCGCTGGTTCAGCGTCGGCCCCACTGCCGGGGGGG
>JBBDMO010000004.1:0-3075 GCA_040878255.1 Ilumatobacteraceae bacterium | reverse complement strand
CGGCGCTCGTGGTGGCCGATGTCCACCGGGTGAACGACGCGGCACGCATGCCGGCCAGCGACTGGAACCAGGTGGCTGACGATCTGGTGCGCGGCGCTCGGGCCGAGAGCGACGCGACCGTGGCCGCAGCGCGACGAGACGCATCGGCGATCATCGATCGTGCGAACGCCGAAGCGATGGCGGTCCTCGACCGGGCCAACGCCGAGGCGATGGCCCTGCGTCGCGGGGCGCACGACGCCTCGTCCCTGGCGGGCTCGACGGCGCGCACCGAGCTCGCTCAGGTCGAACGTCAGCGGACTGCCATCGCTGCGAGCCTGACGGCCCTGCAGCAGGCGCTGGCGCACGCCGTCGACTCGATGGGGCCTCGGCCGGGCGGCCCCGTGCCACCCGACCCGTCCGCTCCCTGACGTCAGGCGGCTGCCGGCACGATCACCGTGTCGATGACATGGATGTAGCCGTTGTCGGCCTCGATGTCGGCCGTGATGACGGTGGCCCCGCCGATGGTGACGGTGGCGCCGTCGACGACGACGGGCAGCGACGTGCCGTTCAGGTTCACCACGTTCGAGAAGATCGAGATCGTCTTGGCGTCCTGCGGAGCCGGCAGGACGTGGTTCTGCAGCAGCGCGGTGAGTGCGACCGGATCGGCGAGCACTGCGTCGATGGTCGCCTGACCGAGTGCGGCGAACGCCTCGTCGGTGGGCGCGAGCAGCGTCAGCTTGCTCGTTGCCAGCGTCTCGGTGAGGCCGGCGGCCTCGACGGCGGCCAGCAGCGTGGTGAAGTTGCCGGCTGCCGTGGCGACGTCGATGATCGAGCCCTTCGGTGCGGCCTCGGTGGTCGCCGGCTCGGTCGTTGCCGGCTCGGTGGTCACTGCGTCGGTGGTCATCGGCTCGGTCGTTGCCGGCTCGGTCGTCATCGGCGCAGTGGTGTCGGCCGTCGCCGCCGAACTCGGCGTCGTGGTGGCGTCGTCGCTGCCGCAGGCTGCGGGCAGGACGGTGGCGCAGACGAGCGCGGCGATGATGAGGGTATTGCGGCGTGCAGACATGACAACTCCGTTGTAGGGGGGCGGTCAGTGTGTCGCCGGGCCACCGGCCGGAACGACCTCGGTGGGGTCACGTGTCCGACGTCATACGGTCGATCAACCCCAAGGTTGATACGACCCATAGCAAGTTTTGTGATATTGCTACTAGGCTTCGGACATGGCGATCGATCCGAAGAAGTGGACCATCAAGACCCAGGAGGCCGTCGCTGCGGCCATCGACCAGGCTCGTGCCCTCAGTAACCCCGAGCTCACCGCCGACCACGTCATGGCGGCGCTGGCGCGTCAGGACGACACGCTCACCCCTGCCGTGCTCGCCAAGCTCGGGCTCGCCCCGCTGATGGTGCGCAACAAGGCCGACGAGGCCGTCGCCAAGCTGCCGAAGGCCTACGGCGGCGACGAGCCCCGCATGAACCGCGAGCTCACCAACACCTTCGACAACGCCGAGCAGTACCGCAAGGACTTGAAGGACGACTATCTGTCCGTCGAGCACCTGCTGCTGGCGCTGAACAGCCGCCTCGGCATCGGTAGCGAAGAGCTGCTCCAGGCGCTGAAGGAGGTCCGCGGCAGCCATCGCGTCAAGAACCAGAACCCTGAAGAGCAGTTCGCAGCACTCGACAAGTACGGCCAGGACCTCACCGCTCGTGCTCGCGAGGGGAAGATCGATCCGGTCATCGGCCGCGACGACGAGATCCGCCGAGTCATCCAGGTCCTCAGCCGTCGCACGAAGAACAACCCCGTGCTCATCGGTGAGCCCGGCGTCGGCAAGACCGCCATCGTCGAGGGCCTCGCCCGGCGCATCGCCGACGGTGACGTCCCCGAAGGGTTGAAGGACAAGCGGCTGATCTCGCTCGACATCGCCTCGATGCTCGCCGGCGCAAAGTATCGCGGCGAGTTCGAGGAGCGGCTGAAGGCCGTGTTGAAGGAGATCACCGACGCGGCCGGCGAGGTCATCACCTTCGTCGACGAGATCCACACCATCGTCGGCGCAGGCGGCGCCGAGGGCGCCATGGATGCCGGCAACATGATCAAGCCGATGCTCGCCCGCGGCGAGCTGCGCATGATCGGCGCCACCACGCTCGACGAGTACCGCAAGTACGTCGAGAAGGACCCGGCGCTCGAGCGTCGCTTCCAGCAGGTGTACGTCGGCGAGCCGACGGTCGAGGACACGATCGCGATCCTGCGCGGCCTCAAGGAGCGCTACGAGGTCCACCACGGCGTTCGCATCCAGGACTCGGCGATCGTCGCCGCGGCGGTGCTTTCGAACCGCTACATCGCCGATCGCTTCCTGCCCGACAAGGCGATCGACCTGATCGACGAAGCCGCCTCGCGACTGCGGATCGAGATCGACTCGCTGCCGACCGAGATCGACGAGGTCGAGCGTCGCATCCAGCAGCTCGAGATCGAGATGCAGGCTTTGAAAAATGAGCCGCCCGCCGGCAAGCCGTCGGACGGGAGCGCTGGGGGCTCGCCAACCATGCGGGCACGGGAGACAATCGAGAAGGAGCTGGCCGATCTGCGCGAGCGCTCCGACGAGATGAAGGCGCGCTGGCAGACGGAGAAGGACGCGATCACGGCGATGCAGAATGCCAAGGAGCAGCTCGAGCAGGCCCACCGCGAGGCCGAGCGGGCGGAGCGCGATCAGGACCTTCAGCGCGCGGCTGAGCTGCGCTACGGAGTTATTCACGAGCTTGAGAAGCTCGGGAAAGAACATCAGGATCGCCTTGAGGCGATCCACTCTGCCGAGGGTCCAGCTCTCCTTTCCGAGGAGGTCACCGAGGAAGAGGTCGCCGAGGTGGTCGCCAAATGGACCGGCATCCCCGTCTCCAAGCTGATGGAGGGCGAGGTCGAGAAGCTCATCCACATGGAGGAGCGTCTACACGATCGCGTGATCGGCCAGGACGAGGCCGTCGAGGCGGCCTCGAACGCGCTGCGTCGCTCCCGCGCCGGATTGCAGGACCCCAACCGCCCGATCGGCTCGTTTCTGTTCGTCGGACCGACCGGCGTCGGCAAGACCGAGCTTGCGCGCGCGCTGGCCG
>JBBDMO010000003.1:0-8859 GCA_040878255.1 Ilumatobacteraceae bacterium | reverse complement strand
TACGAGATCGCGACCAGAACGCGCCGTTCGTCAGGCGGGGGAGCCGAACTGGCGGTCGCCTGCGTCGCCAAGGCCCGGCACGATGAAGGCGCTGTCGTTCAGGCGCTCGTCGACCGAGGCGGTGTAGATGGCGAGGTCGAGGCCGGCGTCCTCGAGCACCTTGATGCCCTCGGGTGCAGCAAGCACGCACACGACGATGATCGTGCCCGTGGCACCGCGCTCGAGCAGCAACTGGCACGCGTGTGCCAGTGAGCCGCCGGTGGCCAGCATCGGGTCGAGCACGATGCACTGACGCCCGGCGATGGTTTCGGGCAGCTTGTTGACGTACTGCTTCGGCTGGAACGTCTCTTCGTCGCGGGCCACGCCGATGAAACCCACGTCGGCATTGGGCAGCAGCTCCTGTGCAGCGTGGAGGAAACCCAGACCGGCGCGCAGCACGGGGATGACGATCGGCTGCGACGTGAGTGCCCGACCCTCGGTCTCGATCAGCGGCGTCATCACCTTCACGACGTGGGTCTCGAGCGACCGCGTCGCCTCGGCGAGCAACAGCGACCCGATCCGCTCGAGCTCCTGGCGGAAGAGCGCGTTTGGCGTGTTGACGTCGCGGACACGCACGAGCGAGTCGGCGATGAGCGGATGATCGACATGGTGGACGACGACAGGCATGGCCGACAGCTTGCCAGACCACCCCACCCCCACGAACTTTGGCACCCCATCGGGGCTGAGACCCCCTGTGGTGCCGAAGTTCGTGGGGGTCAGGCGTTGCGGAGGGCTGCGTAGCGGGGCTTGATGATCGTGTTGATGATCTGCAGCCGTTCGGGGAACGGGGCGAACGCGCTCTTCATCGCGTTGATGGTCAGCCACTCGAAGTCATCGAGGCCCCACCCGAATGCGTCGTTCAACTGCGCCATCTCATGGGTCATCGACGTGGCGCTCATGAGACGGTTGTCGGTGTTGAGGGTGACGCGGAAGCGGAGGCGCCGGAGCAGGCCGATCGGGTGATCGGCGATGGACGCGCACACGCCGGTGCCGACGTTCGACGTGGGGCAGAGCTCGAGCGGGATGCGGCGGTCGCGCACGAAGGCGGCCAGGCGGCCGAGCTGCTCGTCGCCCTCGGGGCCGGTGATGTCGTCGACGATGCGCACGCCATGGCCGAGGCGCTCGGCGCCGCAGAACTGCACGGCCTCCCAGATGCTCGGCAGGCCGAACGCCTCGCCCGCGTGGATGGTGGTGTGGAAATTCTCGCGCTGCACGTACTGGAACGCGTCGAGGTGGCGCGTGGGCGGGTAGCCGGCCTCGGCGCCGGCGATGTCGAAACCCACCACGCCGCGATCGCGCCAGCGCACCGCCAACTCGGCGATCTCGAGGCTTCGCGCCGCTGTGCGCATCGCCGAGCAGATGAGGTTGATGACGAGGTCGGTGCCGGCCGCGCCGCGAGCAAAGCCGTCGAGCATCGCCTCGGTGGCCTCGTCGAGGGTGAGTCCCTGCTCGGTGCACAGCTCGGGGGCCATACGTACCTCTGCATAGACCACGCCATCGGCGGCGAGGTCCTGCGCGCACTCGTACGCCACCCGTTCGATGGCGTCGCGGTGCTGCATGACACCGACGGTGTGGGCGAAGGTCTCGAGGTAGAGCACGAGGTCATTGCGCTTGGCGCCGCGGTTGAACCACAGCGCCAGCTCGTCGACGTCGTGCGTCGGCAGGTTCGTGTAGCCGTACTCGTCGGCCAGTTCGATGACGGTGGACGGGCGCAGGCCGCCGTCGAGGTGGTCGTGCAGCAGCACCTTCGGTGCGGCGACGAGGACGTCGCGATCGATGCGGCTCATGCGGCCACCGCCGTGCGCTGCAGGCTCCGCAGGGGCATCGATGCCGGCCGCTGCAACCAGTTCCAGGCCGGGTACTCGGCCGCGCCGGAGATGCAGTGCAGCGAGTAGGCGTGGCGGCTGGTGGCGGAGCGGTTCACGTCGCTCCAGTGGGGGAGCAGACCGTGCAGCACCACCAACGTGCCGGCCTCGACCTCGAGCGGCACCAGCTCGGCCGGTGCCGGCAGCGGCGACTCGTCGAGCACCTCGAACGCGGTGCCGTCGTCGTCGGTGGCACCGGCCCGCTGGAAGACCGTGCGCAACGGCGTGCGGTGACCGCCCGGTGCTGCCCACAGGCAGCCGTTCTGCAGCGTGGCGTCCTCGAGCGCGAACCAGAAGCCCGTCACCGTGATCGGCTCGGTGTACAGGAAGGTGGCGTCCTGGTGGCAGCCCACCTCGCCGCCGATGTGGGGCTGCTTGAAGATGTACATGCTCTGCAACGCGAGCGCATCGGTGAGACCGAGGTCGGTGGCGACACCTGCGAGCTGCGGCGTGTAGCTGAACGACTCGAACGCCGGGTCGAGGTCGTGCATCGCGTGCCCGATCTTGTTGATGCTGAGCGCTTTGTCCTGACGCAGCACACCGTCAGGCCCGAACGCCTCCTCCTCGAAGAAGCAGTGGATTCCGCTGCCGGACCCGAGGAACGCCGCGTCGCTGACTCGCTCTTGCTCGTCGGTGGTGAAGACGCTGCGGTGCTCGTCGGGCTCGAACCGGTCGACGATCGCCTCGGCCGCCGCCCGCAGCTCATGGCAGGAGTCCACCGTCGCAAAGCCCGGAAGAACCAGGAACCCGTCGCGCTCGTACTGCGAGACCTGGGTGGGGGTGAGGGAGTCGCCCATCGACACAGCGTAGGGGGTCACCGCGGTGGCCCGTACCCTGACCGGATGGAGCTCACCGTCCTCGGCAACACCGTGCGCCACGCGATCGACCACGTCGAGGTCTTTCCGGCGCCCGCCCACGTCACCACCGTCCGCTTCACCACCGACGAACTGCAGTCGATGTGCCCGGTCACCCAGCAGCCCGACATCAGCCACGTCGTCATCGAGTACGCGCCCGATCAGTGGTGTGTCGAGAGCAAGAGCTTGAAGCTCTACCTGTGGGGCTTTCGCGACCGGGCCGTCTTCGCCGAAGCGCTGACCGCCGAGATCGCCACCGAGGTGATGGCCACCGCACAGCCGACGGACGTCACCGTCACCCTGACGCAGCGACCCCGCGGCGGCATCGAAGTGCAAGCCGTCGCCCACCTCACCCGCTGAGGGCCGCTTCGGGGTCGGGGGTCAGTGGCCTTCGCCGGCGCGCCAGGGCTTGCCGGCATGGGCGGGCGGGCGGAGGCGCTGGCTGGCCGTGGCGAGCACGATGAGCGTGATCACGTACGGCGTTGCCTGCGTGAGCGACTCGGGCACCTCCTCGACGGTGAGGTAGGCGATCAGGAACAGCACGCCGGCCAAGGCTGCGACCACGGCGCTGACCGCCTTGCGCCGATACAGCGACAGCACGACCAGCAGACCCGCCACGAAGGTGATGAACAGGAAGAGCGCCGTCAGGCTGTCGGAGCGACGTAGCTTCAGCGCATCGGAGAACCCGAAGAGCAGGGCGCCTCCGAGCACGCCGCTCGGCATCCAGTTCCCGAAGATCATGGTGGCAAGGCCGATGAAGCCCCGCCCAGCTGTCTGACCCTGGCGGTAGTAGGACGACGCCACGATCGACAGGTAGGCGCCACCGAGACCGGCGAACGCCCCGCTGATGAGCAGGCCGAAATATCGGACGCGGGTGACGTTCACGCCGAGGCTCTCAGCCGCATCGGGGGCCTCGCCCGACGACCGAAGCCGCAGGCCGAACCGGCTGCGCCACAGCACGAACGTCGACAACGGCACCAGGGCGAGCGCGATGACGGTGGCCCACGAGAGGTTGTAGACGAGGCCGCGGGCCAGGCCGGCAACATCACCGATGAGGAACCAGTGCTTCTCCTCGAGCCAGCCCAGCATGTCGGGCGACTTCCAGCCACCGATCTGGCCGCCGGCGAGGAACGGCATGTTGAATCGGGGGATCGGCGCTTGCTGCACCGGCGACTGAGAGATGCCGCCACCCTGCTCGCCGGTGAAGACGATCTCGCTGAGATAGCGCATCG
Organism: Ilumatobacteraceae bacterium; assembly: GCA_040878255.1. Lineage (GTDB taxonomy): Bacteria > Actinomycetota > Acidimicrobiia > Acidimicrobiales > Ilumatobacteraceae > VFMC01. The sequence goes on along the minus strand of JBBDMO010000003.1, from coordinate 4,869 downwards.
CCCCGAACGCAAACAGGTTCATGGCGACACCGGAGATGACGTGGTCGACGTTGAAGCGCACAGTGGCGACAGCGTGGATGAGGCCACCGAGGGCACCGCCGAGCAGGCCGAGGAGCAGGCCGACCCACGGGCCGAACTGCCAGGCGCCGTAGGCGCCGAACCAGGTGCCGAGGATCATCATGCCCTCGATACCGATGTTCAGCACGCCCACGCGTTCTGCCCACAGGCCGGCCATGCCGGCAAGCAGGATCGGCATCGCGAGTCGCAGGGTGGTGCCGACGGTGCCCGACGACGTGAGGTCGTCGGCACCGGTGATGACACGGGTGATCGACAGCAGCACGACGAGCACGAGGCCGGCCGTGAGGGTGCGGGTGGCGGCAGTGCGGTTGATGCGGGCGATGAAGCCGGCTGACGGTGCCGTGTTGGGCGCCTCGAGTTGGGTGGGAGCCACGATGCTCATGCGGTCACCGCCTCGGGCAGCGTTGCCGCCGTTGGCGCTGCGCCCTCGAGCTCCCTGGCCGTCTGGTTCGCCGTTCGTTTGTTCATCGAACGTGTGACCGCCTCGTTCACGATGACCACCGTCAACACGATGATCGCCTGGATCACGTCGAGGATCGAGTTCGGGATCTTGGCCAACTGCAGGGCACCGGCGGTGGAGTCGAGGAAGCCGAACAGCATTGCGGCGAGAACGATGCCGGCGGGATGGTTGCGGCCGAGTAGCGCCACTGCGATGCCGGCGAAGCCGAGCCCGTCCGGCACGCCCTGGCCGTATGCGTGAATCTCACCGAGGACCGACGGCATCGCAATGAGGCCGGCGACAGCACCAGAGATGAGGATGGCCAGCACGATCATCTGGTTGGAGCTGATGCCGGCGGTGCGTGCCGCGACGCCGTTCAAGCCCGATGCGCGCAGTCGGAACCCGAACCGGCTCTTGAACACGAGGACCCAGTAGGCGAAGACGACAGCAAGTGCGACGATGAGCATCGAGTTCAGGCGCCCGTCGAACATGTTCGGCATCCACCCGCTCGTCGGGATCAGCTTCGTCTTCACGTTCAGTCCGCTCACCGAGTCGTCGCGGAAGAACGAGTCGAACAGCCACTGGATGACCGACAGCGCGATGTAGTTCAGCATGATCGTCGCGATCACCTCGTTCACGCCGCGCTTCACCTTCAGCACGGCGGCGATGCCGGCCCAGAACGCCCCGGCGGCCATCGCGACGATGAGGATGACTGCGACGTGGAGTGGTGCAGGCAGGCTGAGTTCGGCGCCGACCACGGCGGCGATGAGGGCGGCGAACAGGTACTGGCCCTCGACACCGATGTTGAACAGGTTCATCTTGAAACCGATTGCCACGGCCACGGCGGACAGCATGAGCGGCGTAGCACGCTGCAACATCTCGAGCAGCTTGTCGCCCTGGGTGCCGGTCTCGATGATCTTCTGGTAGGCCGTCAGCGCATCCTTGCCGGTGACCTGCAGGAGGATGCCGGAGATGACCAGTGCGATGAGCACGGCGACGATGGAGCTGGCCAGGGTGACGAGCGATCGCTTGACGCCGGGATTGCTTGCCGGCGTGGTGATCTTGCCGAGGAGCGACTTCGAGGCATGCTCGATGGGAAGTGGGGCCGGTGTGCTCACGCCACGGTCTCCTGACTGGTCTCCTGGGTGCCACCGGTCATGTAGGACCCGAGCAGGGCGGGTGTGGCGGTGGCTGGGTCGAGCCGCGCGGTGATCCGACCGTCGTACATCACGAGGATGGTGTCGCTGAGGCCGATGAGCTCGTCGAGGTCGGCCGAGATGAGGAGCACGGCCAGGCCCTGGTCGCGGGCATGCCGCAACTCGCCCCAGATCGCCGCCTGCGCACCGATGTCGACACCGCGTGTGGGGTGGGCGGCGAGCAGGATGTGCGGGTCGTTGCTGAGCTCGCGGCCGACCAGGAGCTTTTGCTGGTTGCCGCCCGACAGGGCGAAGGCCGGGACGTTCTCGCTGGGGGTGAGCACGTTGAACCGGTCGATCACATCGCGGCAGTCGGCCTTTGCCGCGCCTGCGTCGATGAACGGGCCGGTGGTGAACTTCTCCTCGTGCTCTCGGCCGAGCAGTGCGTTCTCCCACAGCGGCGAGTCGAGCATGAGCCCTTCGCGGTGCCGGTCGAACGGGATGTAGCTGACGCCGGCGGCCTTGCGGTGGCGGGTCGTGGCGTGGGTGACGTCCTCGCCTGCCAGCTCGATCGTGCCGGCGGCGATCGGTGTGAGGCCGAGGATCGCCTCGCACAGCTCGAACTGGCCGTTGCCCTCGACACCCGCGATGCCTACGACCTCGGCCTCGTGCACCTCGAAGGTGACGTCCTCGACGGGGTTGCGCTGGCCGGGCTTGGGGACGGTGAGCCCGGTGACGCGCAACCGGACCGTCGTGCCCACCGTGGATTCGCGACCTTCGGGCGACGGCAGCTCGGAGCCGACCATCAGCTCGCCGAGCTGGACGCGGTCGACGTCGGCCGGCAGCACGGTGGTGACGGTGGTGCCCTTGCGGATGACTGTGATCTCGTCGCTGACGGCAAGCACCTCGTCGAGCTTGTGCGAGATGAAGATGATCGTTGCGCCCTCGGCGACGAGGCGGTGCAGGTTCGAGAACAGTTCGTCGACCTCTTGCGGTACCAGCACGGCCGTCGGCTCGTCGAGGATGAGAACGCGGGCGCCGCGGTACAGGACCTTCAGGATCTCGACGCGCTGGCGTTGGCCCACACCGAGCTCGGACACCGGTGCATCGAGGTCGACGTGCGTGCCGGATGCGGCCGCCAGCTCCTGGATGCGGCGGCGTGCGTCGTCGACCTTGAGCAGTCCACGCGACACCGGTTCGCTGCCGAGGATGATGTTCTCGAGCACCGTGAGGTTGTCGGCGAGCATGAAGTGCTGGTGCACCATGCCGATGCCTGCTGCGATGGCGTCACCGGGCGACTTGAAGTGTTGCTCGGCGCCGTTCACCGTGATGGTGCCAGCCTCGGGCTGGTGCATGCCGTAGAGCGTCTTCATGAGCGTGCTCTTGCCGGCACCGTTCTCGCCGACGATCGCGTGGATCGTGCCGCGGCGCACACGCAGGCTCACGTCGTGGTTGGCGATGACGCCGGGGAACCGTTTCTCGATCCCGACCAGTTCCACCGCGATGTCGTCGTTCGTACTGGCCGTCATACGCGTCGCACTCCCCCCGTTGGACGACCTTTGTATAGCAGAGAGCCCGGGGCCAAGGCCTCTCCGTGAATGCTCCGTGTCCCCGAAGGGAGTCAGTGCTGATCGATGATCAAGCCGTTCAGGGCTTGGTCGGGACGACGATCTTGCCGCTGATGATGTCGGCCTTGAGGGCCTCGAGCTGCGGCACGATGTCATCGATGTAACCACCCGACGTCGCGTAGCCCACACCGTCGACGCTGAGGTCGAAGGCCTTGCTGGACGCCTTGCCCGTGTCCTGGACCGACTTGATGGTTTCGAACACGGCCACGTCGACCCGCTTCAGCATCGAGGTGAGGATGTGCTTCTTGGCATCCTCGCTGCTGGCGGTGAGGTACTGGTCGGAGTCGACACCGATCGCCCAGGCGTCGGCTTCGACTGCTGCCTCGATGGTGCCTGCACCCGAACCGCCGGCGGCGGTGTAGATGATGTCGGCGCCGTCGGCGTACCAACCGGCCGCGATCTCCTTGGCCTTGTCGGGTGAGCCCCAGGCGGCGTTGTCACCAGCGGCGCCGAGGTACTTCGACTCGATCTTGATGTCGGGGTTGATCGACTTCGCACCGGCGATGTAGCCAGCCTCGAACTTCTTGATCAGGTCGATCTCCTGGCCACCGATGAAGCCGATGTAGCCGGTCTTGCTCTTGAGCGCCGCTGCGGCACCCACGAGGAACGAGCCCTGCTCCTCGGCGAAGCCGAGGTTGGCCACGTTCGGTGCGACGGCCGGGTCGACGTAGCCGTCGACGATGGCGTACGTGGTGTCGGGGTTCTTCGGCGCGATGGCGGCGAGGGCGTCGCTGAACAGGAAGCCGACAGCGATGATCGGGTTGTCGCCGTTGGCGGTGAGGGTCTCGAGGTTCGGGGTGCGATCCTCGTCGCTCGTTGCTTCGAGCTCGTCGATGGTGAAGCCGAGTTCGGCCTTCGCCTTGTCGGCACCCGCTGCCGCCGAGTCGTTGAACGTGCCGTCGCCGCGGCCGCCGGTGTCGTAGGCGATGCCGGCCTTGCCGCCGGCGGGGGCCGGTGCGGTGGAGTCGGCGGTTGAAGCAGCCGGGGCATCCGTTGTCGTGGCTTCACTGTCGTCGCTGCCACAGGCTGCGACCACGAAGAGCGACGCCGTGAGTGCCAGCGCTGCTACGCGCTTGGTCTTGCGCATGATGTCTTCCCCCTTGGAGTGTTGGTGTTCTGGATGGTCATCCGTGACCCATGGTAGTCCGAGCGGGTGCGTAGCATGTTCCGCGATCACCATGACGCCTGACTCTCGTTCCCCACGTCCGCGGCCTCGTCGCCGGGTCAGCGGCAGGCGGTACCTCCTCCGCCGCACCGTGGCTCTGATCGTCGTGGTTGCCTTCGTCGCCGCAGTCGTCGGTGGTGCTCGGGCGCTGATCGGCGCAGAGGCCACCGACGTTGCCTCGGCCACGTCGACGCCACCACTGGTCGTGCCGACCGACGATCTGGCTGTCGGTGCCAGCAGCACCACCGCGTCGGCACCGGACACCACCGTCGCCGACGTTGCCGGCCCGCCGACGGCCGACGATCCGGCGGTCATGTTGATCGCCGGTGACTCCGATGCCGGTGCGTTCGGGCCGTACCTGACCTCGCTCATGGACGACACCGGCATCGTGCGGACCGAGCTCGACTACAAGGTCTCGTCGGG
>JBBDMO010000002.1:0-8933 GCA_040878255.1 Ilumatobacteraceae bacterium | reverse complement strand
CCAGGCCGCGTGGGACGCCTACGGCGACCCACGCCGGATCACGATGCTCGACGAGGTGAGCGCGAACGTCTCGACGAACCGCGTCTACCGGATCCACCTCGACGACGCCAGCACGCTCATCTGCAAGGTGTCGTCGTACGGGTCGTACTTCCTCTTCGTCGAGGACCACGAACGCCTCCGTCGATGCGCGTCACTGCTCGACGACACGCGCTTCGCAGGCATGCTCGCCGACGTCTGGACGACCCGACTCGACCGCCTCGGCCCCACGCAGCGCGCCGGCCAGATCTTCACGTGGTACGACCGCACGATGTGGGCCGTCTTCTATGACGACGTGCCTCGCGCCGATGCGCTCCCGCGCATCCTGTCGGTCGACCTCGTCGAGAACCTCGGCCGCGAAATCGGCGAGTTCCACCACGCGTGCACCGACCTCGCCGCGCAGATCCCCGGTGGCTCCACGACGGTGAAGAGCGATGCCATCCACCTCCTCGACCTCCTCGAGAGCCCGTTCGCACCGCGCAACTTCGACCTCCCACCCGAAGCGATCAACCTGCTGTGGCGTCATACGCACGACTTTCTCGAGCGGCTCGTCGTGTTGGGCTACGACGAGTGGCAGAAGATCCCGGTGCTCATCGACTGGAACCTCGGCAACTTCTCGGTGCAGACCAAGTCCGACGGCACGTTCCGTCTCTTCAGCCGCTGGGACTACGACTGGTTCCGCATCGAGCCACGCATGCTCGACTTCTACTTCTTGTCGCGTGTGTCGAGCAGCACCGGCGACCGCACCCAGTTCACCTACGGACCGCACACGCTGACGGAACCGACCTTCCTCGCGTTCGTGCGGGCCTACAAGCAGGTGTTCCCGATGACGGCGGAAGAGCTCCGCTTCCTTCCCGAGGTCTATCGATTCTTCATCCTCAACTACGTCGTGCGCGAGGGTGCCCGTTTCTTCCGCCCCGACCTGTGCGCCGCATTCCGTCGGGATGCGGTGCGGAGCTACCTGCCGGCGTTCGAACGGCACGACTTCTCACCGCTGTACGACCTCGCCTGATGGCGTGGCACGATGCACCGATGACGTACACGCAGATCACCGTCGACCGTCGCGACGAGGTCGTGATCATCCGCCTGAACCGCCCCGATCGGCTGAACGCCTGGACGCCCACGATGGCCGACGAGCAAGCCACCGCCATCCGCGCCGCGAACGACGACCCGTCGGTGGGGGCGATCGTGATGACAGGCACCGGGCGCGGGTTCTGCGCCGGCGCCGACATGGAGGCCACGTTCCAGACACGCATCAGCGGTACCGATCCGGGCAACGACACGGCGGGCGGCGTTGGTGGGATGCCACGCGGCCTCGACTGGGTGGCGCTGCTGCGCGAGAGCAAGCCGATCGTATGTGCCGTGAACGGCGCCGCCGTCGGCATCGGCGTCACGATGTGTCTGCCCGCCGATCAGATCATCGCCAGCACGGCGGCCAAGTTCGGCACCGGCTTCATCAAGGTCGGCCTGGTGCCAGAGCTCGCCAGCACCCGTCTGCTCGCGGCTCGGGTCGGCTTCGGTAGGGCGAGCGACCTCTTCCTGTCAGGTCGCGTCATCACAGCTGCCGAGGCGCACGCGATCGGTCTGGCGGACCGGATCACCGAACCCGACGAGCTGATGGACGAGGCCGTGCGCGTGGCGTCGTCGTATGCGGCGAACCCAGACCTGCAGCTCCGCATGACCAAGCAGTTGCTCACCGACAACGTCGTCGAGACCGACCTCGGGCTGATCCAGCGGCGCGAGCAGGAACAGCTCGCCGCCTGCTGGGCGTCGCCCGAGCATGCTGAGGCCGTCGCTGCGTTCATCGCCAAGCGCCCTCCCGTCTTCCGGCCCACACCCGACGCATGAGCCATCCCGATCGCGCTGCCTGCGACGTGTGTGTCGTTGGCAGCACCAACCTCGACCTCGTCGCCACGGCAGCGCTTCTCCCCTCCCCGGGCGAGACGGTGATGGGGAGGGATTATGCCGAGCACCCCGGCGGCAAGGGCCTGAACCAAGCGGTAGCCGCGGCGCGCGCCGGTGCGTCAACAGTGTTCGTGTCGGCCGTCGGCGACGACGCTGCCGGTGCCGGTCTGCTGCAGGTCATGCGCGACGAGGGAATCGACACCACGTCTGTGGCCGTGGTGACGGGCGTGCCCACCGGGCGGGCGATCATCGGCGTCGGCGATTCGGGCGACAACTTCATCATCGTGGTCTCGGGTGCGAACATGCACGTGCAGGTCGATCAGGTGCCGGCGTCGGCACACGTGGTGCTGTCGCAGCTCGAGGTGCCGTTCGAGGCGATCGAGCGGGCCTTCACGCAGGCTCGTGCCCTGGGTGCGATCACCGTCCTCAACCCCGCTCCAGCTGCGGCCCACGTGCCTGCGTCGATGCTTGCACTCACCGACATCGTGGTGCCGAACGAGCATGAGGTCGGGCTGCTCGGGGGTGTCGACGCGTTGCTCGCACAGGGCGTCGGCCACGTGGTCGTCACGCTGGGCGACAAAGGCGCCGAGGTGCACCACCGCGACGGCAGTGTCGAACACATCGACGCGTTCGCGGTCAACGCGGTCGACACCACCGGCGCCGGCGACACGTTCTGCGGCACGCTGTCGGCGCGCCTGGCGCTCGGCGACGACCTGCCCGCTGCGCTGCGTCATGCGTCGGCCGCCGCCGCCATCAGCACCACCCGCGCCGGGGCGGTGCCGTCGATCCCGACGGCCGACGAGGTCGACGCGCTGCTCAGCGCCGGAGCGTGACCGCGACCCAGCCGTCGATCTCGTCGACGTGCACCACGCGCAGCGGCGTCAGCGCGGCCAGCACGTGGTCGTACCGGTCGGCCAGGATGCCGCTGATGACGAGCGAGCCGCCAGGGGCGAGCACCCGGCAGAGGTCGCCCGACAGCTCGACGAGCGCAGGGGCAAGGATGTTGGCAAGCACCAGGTCGTAGGTGCCCGGCACGTCGGCGAGCGGCGTCGTCGCTGCGGTGATGCGGTCCGCCACGCCGTTGCGCTGGGCGTTGGCGACCGTCGTGGGCACTGCAGCCGGCGAAATGTCGATGCCGTGCGCCGACGACGCGCCGAGCATGACGGCCGTAACTGCGAGCACCCCGGAGCCACACCCGACGTCGAGCACGGTGGCCCCCGACACGAGCTGGCGGCGCAGGGCGCGTAGTGACGCGACGGTGGTGGGGTGATCACCCATGCCGAACGTCGAGCCCGGTTCGATGTGCACCACGGTGATGTCCACGTCGAACGATTCGAGCAGCCAGGCCGGACAGACCACCAGATCGTCGGCCACGCGCACCGGCGCAGCGAACTGCCGCCACGTGTCGGCGACGGTCTCGTCCACGAACGCCATTCGCCACTGCCACGAGGGCGCGAAGCCCGACGTCGCCGAGGTCACGAGGTCCTGGTCGTCTCCGAGCGACGTCCACAGCTCGACCGCCCCGCCGACCGCGACACGCTCTTCGATGGCCACCACACCGAGTGCCCACAGCGCATCGGAGGCGAGCTCTGCCTGGTCAGCCGGCACCGTGACCACCAGCGCGATCATGCGTCGATGCGGCGCATCTCGGCGCGGTAACGCACCGCTCGCTCGCGGTAACTCGCGGCGCCGGCGGTGATGTCACCGGAGCGGGCACGGCCTTCCTTGATGACCGCTGGGGTACCGACTGCGATCGAGCCCGAAGGCACCTCGGTGTCGTTCAGGACCACCGCGTTCGCCGCGACGATCGCACCGCTGCGGACGACGACCCGATGGAGCACGATCGACCCGTTGCCGATCAGGCAACCCGCCTCGATCGTGCACCCCTCGAGGTGCACGAGGTGACCGACCACGCAGTCGTCGCCGACGACTGTCGGGTACATCGACGTCGTGTGCACCACGCAGTTGTCCTGGATCGAGGTGCGGGCACCGATGACGATGCGGCCATCGTCGCCGCGCAGCACCGCACCGGGCCAGATCGAACTCTCCGCACCGATCGTCACCGCACCGATGATGACGGCATCGGGATGCACGAAGGCGTCCGGGTGGATGTCGGGTACGAGGTCACCGAGGGCGTAGATGGGCACCCGGAGACCGTATCGACCTGGTCCTGACCGTGGAGAACCCGTGTGCCTCCGGATACCGTGGACACCCATGTCTCGCCGCATCGACATCGAACTCACCAGCGCCCGCCCCGACGGCTCGTGGACCTGGCGCGCTGCCGGTGCACGTGCGCCGAAGGGCGTGCTCGACGGTGCACTCCTCCCGTCCGGGGCCGTCACCGGTTCCATCCTTCGGGCCGAGGCCGAGGCCGAGGTCGACGGGCTCACCATCGTCTCGGTCACCGACCCCAAGACGAAGGCGAAGGTCGAAAAGGGCAACGTCCTCGAGCTCATCCCGAGCAACGACAAGTTCGAAGCGGTCACACAGCAGCTCGCCCGCCGCGAGCGCGGCGACCGCCCCCGCAGTGACCGCCCCGGTGGTGACCGTCCCCGCCGCGACAGCCGTCCGGGCGGCGACCGCCCCGGTGGCGACCGCCCACGCGGTGACCGCCCCGCCGGTGACCGCCCCGCCGGGGACCGCCGCCCTGCCCGCGACGGCGACGCACGTGGCCCCCGCACCCAGGGTCGCGGCCGTCCGTCGTTCACCCCGCCGCCCGAGCTGCCGCAGCGCCCGAAGGCGAAGCGTCTCAAGCCGGGTCGCGCCCACCGCAACCTCGTGCTCGCCGAACTGCCCGAGGCGCAGCGCACCGTGGCCGAGCGTGCGCTCCAGGGCGGCATCCCCGCCGTGCGCCTCGCCGTGCAGGAGCAGAACGCGCGTCTGAAGTCCGAGGGCAAGGAAGAGATCCCTGCGGCCGGCCTGCTGTCGATGGCCGAGCAGCTGCTCCCCAAGCTGCGCGTCGCCGAGTGGCTCGACCGTGCCGATGCCGCGAAGGCCGACCTCGACGAGCTCGACCTCCGCGACCTGCGCAGCGTCGTCGCTGCCGGCGACGACCCCATGGTCGCTCGTGACGAATCCACCCGCACCATCGCCGACGAGCTCAAGCAGGCGCTCGTGGCCAAGCAGGAGAAAGAGCTCCAGCTGTGGTTCGGTGACATCGATGCCGCGATCGGCGTCGGTCGCGTCATCCGCGCCCTGAAGCTCTCGTCACAGCCACCCAAGGCCGGCGTGCCCTTCCCCACCGAACTCGCCAAGCGCCTCGCCGAGGCGGCGACTGCGTCGCTGACGGCCGATGCCGCCAGCGACCGCTGGGCTGCCGTCCTCGAGGCCGCTGCGTTCTCACCGGTCCGCGCCCAGATCGTGCCCACGGCTCGCCCCGAGACGCCGGGCGACGAGCTCACCGCCACGATGAAGCGGCTTGCTCCCCTGCTGCCGCAGATCGCCGCCCTCTTCGGCGTCGAGGTCAAGCCCGGCGCCTCGGCTCCCAAGCCGCTACGCCCCGGCAAGCCCACGTCCGCCACCAAGAAGGCCCCGCCGCCTCCGCCGCCGCCGAAGGCCGCCGCCCCGGCACCTGCGCCGGAGACCGTCGCAGTCGAGGAGACCGTCGCAGTCGAGGCGGAAGCAGCTGCCCCCGCCGAGGAGACCGTTGCAGTCGAGGCGGAAGCGCCCGCCGCCGCCGAGGAGACCGTCGCAGTCGAGGCGGAAGCGCCCGCACCCGCCGAGGACGCTCCGGTCGAGAGCTGACCCCACCGGGTTCGTCGCCTACGCGGGGCCGCACCTACCATCGACTGCCATGTCAGACATCGTGCAGTATGAAGTGCAGGGCCGGATCGGCATCATCACGCTCAACCGTCCCGAGGCCCGCAACGCGGTCAACGGTGACGTCGCCGCCGGCGTCGAGGCTGCGATCGATCAGCTCGAGGCCGATCCCGAGGTGTGGGTCGGCATCCTTCGTGCCAACACCGAGGGCCAGGAGAAGCCGGTCTTTTGCGCCGGTGCCGACCTCAAGGCGATCAACTCCGGCAACGCCGCGGGGCTGAGCACCCGCAAGGGTGGCTTCGCCGGGTTTGCGTACCGCGAGCGCACCAAACCGGTCATCGTTGCGGTCGATGGCCTCGCCACCGCCGGCGGATGCGAGATCGTTCTCGCTGCCGACATCGTCGTCGCCACGACCCGCTCGGCGTTCGGCCTGGCCGAGGTGAAGCGCAACCTCATTGCTGGTGCCGGTGGCCTCTTTCGCCTGCCGCGCGCCATCGGGCAGTCGGCGGCCATGGAGGTCATCCTCACCGGCGAGCCGCTCAGTGCGCAGCGAGCGTTCGACCTCGGCCTCGTCAACAGGCTGGTCGAGCCGGGCGGTGCGTTCGACGCCGCCGTGGCACTTGCCAACCAGATCACCGCTGCCGCACCGCTCGCCGTGTGGGCCAGCCGCAAGGTCGTGCTGGCAGCCGCCTACGCCGACGACGACACGCTCAAGAAGATGACCAACGACGAGTTCGCCGGCATCATGGCATCCGAGGACACCAAGGAAGGCCTGACCGCATTCATCGAGAAGCGCCTTCCGAACTGGCAGGGTCGCTGAACCCGAGGTCGTCCGAGGTCGATCAGCCCAGACGTTTGCTGACGATGATCTTCCGAGCGGTGACCCCGGCCCGCTCGTAGAGGTTCTTCGTGTCCCGGTCGCCGGGCAGCGCGAACGACTCGATCACCGTGCCACCCGCCTCACGGGTGGCGGTGATCGCCTCGGCGAGCATCCAGTCGCCGAAGCCGAGCTCGCGAGCACCGTCGAGCACGAACACCTGTCGTACAACGCCGGCGCCACCCGGTGCGGGCAACGCGAGCTGCAGGTATCCGACCACGACGACGTCGTCGATGGTGGCGACCCACACCCGCGTGGCACGATCGGCCAGCAGCGCCGTCCACTCGCCCACCTCGGGTTGCTCGGCCAGGAGCTGTGGCCCGCCCCGTGCCTCCACGAGGGCGTCTCGTGCCTCGCGCTCGAGTTGGGCCAATGCGGGGGCGTCGGCCTCCGTGGCTGCCCGCACGGCGAAGCTCACGCCTCGTCCTGCAGCTGCGCGATCTTGGCGAGGATGGTGCGCCGCGCGCGGTGCGCCTCTTCGAAACATCGAACCTGTTCGAGCTCGTCGGGGCCGAGGGTCGCCAAGCGCTGCACGACGTGGACGGCAGCGAGGCTCTGGTACTCGGCGATCGGCAGCGTCGAAGGATCGATGGACGAGGCGGCGGCCGCCGGCACGGCCCCAGGTGCGTCCGATGGCGACGTCTCGATCGCCTCGCTCAGGTCGATGGAACCGGCATCGAGCACCCGGCCGGCACCGGCGGTGGCTCGTTCACGCGCCGCCTCATCGAGGCGCTTGGCGATCTCCTTGCGTCCCTGCTGCACAACCAGCTGCCCGATGAACCGTGCGAGCTGGACACGGTTCTCGAGTGCCTGACGACGCTGCCTGACCTGTTTCGGGAGATCGTCGCGGAGGGTGACGAACAGTCCGACAGGCGCATAGACCGCGAGGTCGAGCAGTCGCTCGATGGCCGGCTCGGCCAGTGCTGTCTCGTCCTCGCGGTCCACCGTCGGCTCAGGCGGAAAAGAGTGGGCAGTCGTCGTCGCCGACGGGGCACACCGGTGCCGTCTGGCGCACCAGCAGGAAGCAACTCGGGCAGAGTTGCTCGTCGGCACGCTTGGGCTGGAGGCGGTCGGCGGATTCGCCGCGCTCTTCGGGCTCCTCCTCGTCCTCGTTGACCTCGTCCTCGGTGGCGACGAGGCGATCCTTCAGGATCGTGTCGAGGTCGGCTTCGACGTCGTCGGGGGCGAGCATGTCGTCGTCCTCGTCCTCGTCCTCGGCCACCACGACGGACTTGCGGACGGGACCCGATGACGCCGAGTCGGCATCGTCATCGGTCTCGACGAAGTCGTCGTCGAGGCCAACGAACTCGTCGTCGTCTTCTTCGACCAGCTCGTCGGCGTCGAGCTCGTCGACATCGAGGTCGGGCCCGTCGAGGTCGGTGGCCTCGTCGTCGGCGTCGACCTCCAGCTCCTCATCGGGCTCCATGATCTCGTCGTCGTCGGCCATCGTAGTCCTCTTTCTCGGCAGCGGGATCGGCTCTCCCTGCTTCCCCGTTGGGGCGCGGATGATACGAGCCAGAGCCGCCGTGCCGGTCGGACCAGAGTGTGACCTAGGTCACACGTGGCACACGACGCTCTGACCTGGGGTCAAACATCGTGCCGATGATCACTCGCCGCGACGTGTGGCGGCGCGCCGCTCAGCTTCGAGTCGTTCGAGCTCGGGGGCTGCCGTGGTGATGTGCACCATCGACTCGGCAACAGCGCGGTGGCCGGCCTGTTCGGCGATGAGGCGGTGCATGTCGAGCGCAACACGTCGGTAGGCGGGATGCCCCTGCGGCGACGAGCGGAGCTCGAGCATGTGGATCGCCTCGCGGGCGTTGAACTGCATCGAGTAGCGCAAGCGATACGCCATTGACACCGCCGCCGAGGCCTGCTCGGGGAACTCGTCCTTCAAGGCGTCGTACAGGGCGGCCGAACGAGCCATGGCATCGTCGAAGACGTCGGCCATGCCGGCTTCGTCGACCAGTTCGGGGCGGACGTAACCGTGGTTGGGCGTGAGCTTCTGCCACTCGATCGTGAGCATGCGGTGGCGCTGCATGTCGCGGAATGCGCCGTAATCACTGAGGACATCGAAGCGGTAGTCGACGCGCTCGAAGGCACGGCCCGGCTTGTGCCGCCGGTTCTCGCGTTCGCCGACATAGGCCCGGATCAGCGCCAGGCGCTCAGCCGGGCCCATCGTGCGGACCCGTTCGGCGATCTGGTGCTCGGGCAGGTTGCTGTGCGGGTAGCAGATGGCCGTGAGGAGCTTGTCCTCGGCGTCGGGGTCGAAGTCGACCAGTTCGACGGTGTCGGCATGGTCGACGGGCGTATCGCCGAACAACGACTGCACCAGTTCGGCCGAGCGGTCGCGGATGGT
>JBBDMO010000001.1:0-8937 GCA_040878255.1 Ilumatobacteraceae bacterium | reverse complement strand
CGACCCGATCTGTTCGCGAGCGTCGTCGCCGAGGTGCCGTTCGTCGACGTGGTCAACACCATGAGCGATCCGACGCTGCCGCTCACCGTCACCGAGTGGGAGGAGTGGGGCGACCCGCGCAGCGAGCCGGCCGCCAGCTACATGCTGAGCTACTCGCCGTACGACAACACCGTGCCCGCCGACTACCCGGCGGTGTACATCACGGCCGGGCTGAACGACCCACGGGTCAGCTACCACGAACCGGCGAAGTGGTGCGCCAAGCTGCGCGCCGTGCGCACCGACCGCACACCAACGCTGGTGATGAAGACCGAGATGGGCGCCGGCCACGGTGGCCCGAGCGGTCGCTACGACCGTTGGCGCGACGAGGCGCAGGTCACCACCTTCGCGATCTGCGCCAACAGCTAGGCGAACAGTGCCAACACGGCCAAGACGAGCAGCGCTGCGTTGCGGACGACGTGGCGTCGCCCGAGCGGCGCGGCGCCCCACCCACCGAAGCACGCACACGGCGGATGCTCGCCGCGTGCCAGTACTCGACCGATCAGCGCCGTGAAGACGACCAGCGTCACCAGCGCCGCGATCGCCGGCCACGGCGTACCGAGCTGCACGACGAGCAATGCGCCGACAACGATCTCCCACCATGGCACCACCGGTGCCACTGCCGATGGTGCACCGAGCTGCGCTGCCTGAGCCGGCCACCTCACCCCTTGCGCCACCTTGGCGGCGCCCGCCACGACGAACACGAGACCGAGCACCACGGAGGCGGTGACCGCGAGAGTGTGCACGCCGTCAGCCGACCGTGACGGTGAGCCCCTCGCGGGCCACGATGACCTCGACGCCGAGTGCCGCACCGGCTTCGGCGGCACACGCGCCGATCGCGTCGACCGCGTCGTCGGTGCGGGTGGGATCGTGGTGGAACAGCGCCAGCGTTTTCACCCCGGCCTCGGCCGCGAACCACACCGCGTACTCGAACGTGCAGTGGCCCCAGTTGAACTTCTGCGCGAACTCGTGGGGCGTGTACTGGGCATCGTGGATGAGCAAGTCGGCTCCGCGGGCGAGCTCGAGCGCACCGTCACTGGCACGCATGCTGCCGTCGTACGGCTGCTGGTAGTCGCTGATGTAGACGACGCTGCGCCCGCCGACCTCGATGCGGTAGCCGAGGGTGTTGCCGACATGGGGCACGAGACGGGACATGACGTCGATGCCACCAACGCTGAACTCGGCATCGGCGATGTCGTGGAAGCGCAGCGTTCCTGGCCACTGGTCGACCGAGATCGGGAACAGCGGTGGCTTGATCGTCGCCTGCATCACCTCGAGCAGCGACCGACCGTCGTCCTGCATTGGTGCGTACACATCCATCTCGGACCCGGGCTGCAGCATCGGCGTGAAGAACGGCAGACCCTGCGTGTGGTCCCAGTGCAGATGGGTCAGCAGGCACGTGCCGCGGAAGCTGCCGTCGTGCGGCTGCGAATGACCGAAGTAGCGCAGACCGGTGCCCATGTCGAACAGCAACGGCGGCTCACCGGGTACGTCGACGGAGACGCACGACGTGTTACCGCCGAAACGCTTGACGTCATCGCCGTGGCACGGTGTGGAACCCCGAACCCCATGGAACGTGACGGAGATGTCCTGCGATCCCCCGATGAGGGCCACCCTAGGGCCGAGGAGGACACGAGGTAAACGGGGTGTGTCGGTGACGTCCGTCGCAGGCCGGTCGAGCTACCTGGCTACGGTTCGACCATGTCCGTCATCGAACAGCGCACCATCACGGTCAACGAGGTCGAGTTCGCATACCTGTCGGCGGGTGGTGACGGGCCGCTCGCGCTCTGCCTCCACGGCTTCCCCGACAGCCCGTACTCGTGGCGACACCTGCTGCCCGAGCTCGCCGCCGCCGGCTACCACGCTGTCGCCCCGTTCCAGCGCGGCTACGCACCCACCGCAGTGCCGGCCGACGGTCGCTACCAGACCGGCATGCTCTCGATGGACGCGATCGGCTTCCACGAGGCACTCGGCGGCGGGCAGCCCGGCGTCATCATCGGCCACGACTGGGGCGCACCGGCGACGCACGGAGCTGCCGTCTTCGCACCCGAACGGTGGAGCAAGGTCGTCGGCATGGCGGTGCCCCCGGGCAACGCCGTGGGCACCGCGTTCGTCACCGACCTCGCGCAGCTCAAGAACAGCTGGTACATGTTCTTCTTCCAGCACTTCCTCGCCGACATCGTCGTGCCGGCGAACGACATGGCGTTCATCGACATGCTGTGGCGGGACTGGTCACCCGGCCACAGCGATCCGGCCGACGTCGAGAACGTGAAGGCCTGCCTGCGCGACCCGGCCCACCTCACCGCCGCGCTCGGTTACTACCGGGCCACCTTGGGCGCCGGCTACAACGATCCGGCGCTCGCCGATGTGCAGGCGGCGACGCAGGGCATCCCCACGCAGCCGACGCTCTACCTGCACGGGGCCGACGACGGCTGCATCAGGGCGGAACTGGTCGAGGTCGCTCGGGCCGAGTGCGGACCCAACGTACGACTCGAGGTCGTTCCCGACGCCGGCCACTTCCTGCAGCTCGAACAGCCCGCCGTCGTCAACGGCCTCGTGATGGGATTCCTGTCATGAGCACACCACGCCTGCCCGACGGCCTCGTCGTCATCGTGAAGGAGGAGTGCGAGACCTGCCGCATGGTCGCCCCGCTCCTCGCCCAGTTCGAGTGCACCGTCTACACCCAGGACGACCCGTCGTTCCCACACAGCGTCTCGGCGCTGCACGACGCCGACCTCGCGGTCAGCTGGCACCACGAGATCGAGACGGTGCCGACGTTGATCCGGGTGATGGAAGGTGTCGAGATCGAGCGCACCGTCGGCTGGTCCCGTGCCGAGTGGCAGCGCATCACCGGCATCGCGACCCTGGGCGACGACCTCCCCGTCATGCGGCCCGGATGCGGCTCGATGAGCGTCGACCCCGACCGCGTCGACGCACTGCGCGCCGCGTTCTCGGGCGATGTGCTGCAGGCCCGTCGTATCGAGCTGGCCGACCTCGACGACGAGATGGAGAAGCTGTTCGACCTCGGCTTCACCGACGGCCTGCCCGTGGTGCCACCGACGCCCGAGCGGGTGCTGCGGATGCTGCAGGGCACCACCCGCGCCCCCAACGAGGTGGTCGCCATCGTGCCGCCCGACCTCGTCGAGGTCACCATCGAGAAGATCGCGATCAATGCCGTGATGGCCGGCTGCAAGCCGGAGTACCTGCCGTGGGTCATCGCTGCGATCGAGGCGATCTGCACCGACGAGTTCAACATCCACGGCGTGCTCGCCACCACGATGCCGGTGGGTCCGGTCATCGTGTGCAACGGACCCGGAGCGAAGGCGATCGGCATGAACGCCGAGGGCAACGCGATGGGCCAGGGCAATCGGGCCAACCTCACGATCGGCCGCGCCGTCCAGCTTGTGGTCCGTAACGTGGGCGGGGGCCGACCCGGCGAGGTCGACCGTGCCACGCACGGCAACCCCGGCAAGATCAGCTTCTGCTTCGCCGAGCTCGAGCAGGGCTCCCCCTTCGGCACGCTGGCCGCGTCACGCGGCGTCGGCCCGGGGGTGAACGCCGTGACGGTGTTCGCCGGCGAAGGGCCCCGGTGCATCGTCGACCAGCTGGCGCGTGACCCCGACAGCCTGGCCAACACCTTCGCCGCCTGCCTCCGCACACTGCACAACCCGAAATCGGTGCTGGGGTTCGACGTCATCCTCGTGGTGGGCCCCGAGCACGCCCGAGTGTTCGCCGAGGCCGGCTGGGACCGCGACCGGTTGCTCGCCGAGCTGCATGCCCGCCTGCAGATCCACGGCAGCGAGCTCGTGCGCGGCGCAGGCGGCATCGCCGAGGGCGTGCCCGACTGGCTCGCCGACGCGACGCTCGGCAAGTTCCGACCGGACGGCATCCTCGTGGTGCACGCAGGTGGCGGCGCCGGGTTGTTCTCGGCCATGATTGGCGGATGGGCCAATGGTGACATCGGTTCGAAGCCCGTGACGAAAGAGGTTCGCCCGTGAGCAAGCTGCTCCTCGACCCCACCAGCGAACGACGCGTCGCCGAGCGCACGCGCCTCGCCCGTCCGGCGTCGCTGTCCGATCAGGTCATCGGCCTGCTCGACATCTCGAAGCCGCGCGGCAACGTCTTCCTCGATCGCCTCGAGGAACGACTGCTGCAGGCAGGTGCACAGGTGAAGCGCTACAAGAAGCCCACGTTCACCAAGCCGGCGCCGGTCGACCTGCGCCACGAGATCGCCGCCAACTGCACGTTGGTCATCGAGGCGCTCGCCGATTGAGGCAGTTGCACGTCGTGCAGTGTGCACGACATCGTCGATCTGGAATCCCGCGGTGTGCCGGGCGTGTTCGTCGCGTCGGCCGAGTTCGTCACCGCCGCCATCGCACAGAGCACCTCGCTCGGCTTCCCCTCGGTGTCACGGGTGTTCACCCCGCACCCCATCCAGGACCGCACCGACGACGAGATGCGCGCCTACGCCGACGCCGCCTACGACGAGATCGTCAGCCACATCCTCGCCTGACCGCCGTCACCCCGGTCCACCCGCCCGCCGGTCCATCGCGCCGGTCCGGCACCCGGTCCGGCCGCCTGCCGGTTCATCCGTGAGGTTCAGCCCGGCAGGACCGGCTCGAAACGCACGATCAGCGGCATCCGTGCGGTTCGGCCCGCTCTGCGCGGGTCGAAGCTCACGAAGCCGGCTCGGTCGCTGGGTCAGTCGGTCGACGTGGGGATGGGGTTGGCGAGACCGTCGACGACCTCGGCACCGGGCAGCGCGAGCAACGCTGTCACCGGCACGAGCAACTTCAGGCCGCGGCTGCCACCACCCACGATGATGCGGTCACGACGCATGACCTCGGCATCGATCCAGATCGGTAAGCCGTCGGGCAGACCGAACATCGTGACGCCGCCCATCACCATGCCAGTCACCTCGGCCGTCGCCTCGGCCGGAGCGAAGGACACCTTGCGCGCCCCCAACTTCCGTCGCACCGTGCCGTTCACGTCGAGCCGGCACGTGGCCAGCACGACGCACGCCGCGTACATCGGGGGGTCGGTCTTGCTGCCGACGACGATCGTGTTCGCCGAGATGTCGGTCGAATAGCCGTACGCCTCACAGAACGCCGCCGTGTCGGCCAGCGCAGGGTCGCACTCGACCACCTCGAACGGCACCCCCGTCGCCTCCGCCGCCGCCCGAACCCGCATCTCCAACGCATCCATCCCCCGAACTCTGGCACCTCGGCGGGGCTGGACCCCACTGTGGTGCCGAAGTTCGTGGGGGTTTAGGGGAGGTGGAGGGTGCCGGCGAGGTCGGCGACGAGGCGATCGACAATCAGGCCGGCGACGACCTCGGCGGCCACGGCGTCGGTGCGTGCGATGATCGCGGCGACGTCGGCACGAGCAACCGGGCCGAGGGTGAGTGCCTTCATCAGCGCTCCCCTGGCCTGACGGAAGCTGCCGTCGAAACGAGCTTGCTTGCCGCTGACACCGGCGGAGCCGACCGCCGGGTCATCGCCCCGACCCTGCCACGCGCACAACGCCACGACCGGGCACTCTTTGCAGCCAGGCGACGTCGGCCGGCACAGGACGGCACCGAGGTCCATGATCGCCTGGTTCCACAGCCACGACTCCCCCGCCGGCGCCACCGCATCGGCCATGCGCTGCACCTCGCGCTGCGTCAACCGTCGGCCTTCGACCCGGGCGTAGACACGGGCGATGTTCGTGTCGACCACCGCAGCGTCGCGCTCGAACGCGAACGCCAGCAGCGCACGTGCCGTGTACTGCCCGACGCCGGGCAGCGCCAGCAGTTCGTCGAGCGTGTCGGGGAACGTCCCGAGGTCCGTGACTCGCTGCGCACACGCGTGGAGGTTGCGCGCCCGGCGCGGATAGCCGAGGCCCTGCCACAGGCGCAGGACGTCGCCAAGGCTGGCAGCCGCACACGCCTCGGCCGTGGGGAACGCCTCGAGGAACGCGAACCACTTCGGCATCACGCGCGGCACTTGCGTCTGCTGCAACATCACCTCGCTGACGAGGATCGCCCAGGGGTCACGCGTGCGCCGCCACGGCAAGTCGCGCAGTCGCGGCTCGCCCCACACCAGCACCGCATCCGTGAGGTTCGGCCCGCCCTGAGCGGCTCGAACCTCACGAACCAGCGGTGTTCGTGTGCTTCGGCCCGGCTGGAGCGGGTCGAGCCTCACGAAGGGCTCGGCGTCTGGGGACGTCAGTCCCACACCTCGGTGCCGTCGTAGGGGCGCTTGCGGCCGGGGGCGAAGTCACGCTTCCAGACCATGACCCGGCGCCGGAAGTAGCAGACCTCCTTGCCGTCCTGGTTGAAGCCCTTACTCTCGACCAGCACGGTGCCCCGGTCGTTCTTGCTCTTCGACTCCGTCACCTCGAGCACCCGGGTCTCGGCGTGGATCGTGTCGCCGTGGAACGTGGGGAACTTGTGTTGCAGCGTCTCGACCTCGAGGTTCGCGATGGCGGCACCACTGACATCGGGCACGCTCATGCCGAGCACGAGGGAATACACCAGGTTGCCGACCACCACGTTGCGGCCCTGCACGCTCTGGCTCGCGAACCAGTCGTTCGTGTGCAGCGGGTGGTGGTTCATCGTGATCATGCAGAACAGATGATCGTCGTACTCGGTGATCGTCTTGCCGGGCCAGTGCTTGTAGACATCGCCGACGACGAAGTCCTCGAGGCAGCGGCCGAAGGGGCGCTCGTGGGTGGTCATGGGCCGAGACGCTAGCTGTCGAAGTCCTTCCGCTCCCGGTTCGCCATCTCGCCCTTCTCGTGCTTGGGGCGACGGCCGAACCGGACCGCGAAGTCGAGTGCGCTCTCGGGGTTGCTCGCCTCGTCCGCGGCGAGGTCGCGCAGTCGGCTGAGGCGCTCGCGGCGGTGGATGCTCCACGGCCCCACACGCAGGCTGCCGTACATGATGCCGCCGAGCACGATCGGGAAGAAGTACTGGGCGAGGCGCCACGTGGCCACCGCAAGCAGCGCGATGTTCGCCGGCGTGCCGAAGCCGACGAGCGCGGTCGAGATCGTGACGTCGACGACGAACAGACCACCCGGCGTGATCGGGATGACGGCCAGCACGTTGGCGAGGCAGAAGGCGACGAGCAGCGCATCGATGTCGGTGGTGGCGCCGTACGCGCGCAGGAACACCCAGAGCGCAGCGGCGTCGAGCAGCCAGTTGGCGACCGCCCAGCCGATGACGCGCAGCAGCAGCGCCCGGTCGGAGGCGAGCTCCTCGAGGCGGCCCGCCATGTGCTTCGTGCCTGCAGCAGCTCGGTTCTCGTCCATGCGCAGCTTGCGCGCCATCCAGCGCAGGATCCGCTCGGCGCGCCCCTGCCCCTCGAGCAGCCCGAACACCAGGGCTGCGGCGAACGACATGATGATGACCCCCGCCACCGCCGCCGTCGCGTAGCCGCCGTTGACCCCTCGGACGGGGATCGAGACGATGAGCGACGACCAGAACACGAGGTTCAGCACGACGGCGGAACCAAGTGCTGCTGTCGCCAACGCGAACCCGGCGTCAGGGCCGGGCACCCCGGACAGCGTCAACAGCCGGTAGCCGAGCGCCGAGCCCGCTGCGCTGCCACCGGGCACGATGCTCGACAGCGCCTTGGTGCTCATCTGGATGCGAAACAGCCGCCATGACGACACGAGATGACCGGCCTCGCCGAGCGACGCGCGGGTGAGCAACGAGTAGGCGTACAGCGCCGCCACCTCGAGCCCGAAACCCACTGCGACCAGGGCCGGGTTCAGCTGGGTGAGGTTGCCGGCGGCGTTACGCGCACGGGGCAGCACGGTGACGAAGGCGAAGTAGCAGATGGCGACGAAGGCCACGACCTTGAGGGTGAGGCGACCCTTCGCGAACCGTCGTGGACGCGGCGGACCACCGGTGTCGTCGACGGAGACCCGGGGCAGTTCCCCGGTCGCTGGCCCGTCGTACTCGTGTTCCACCCCTCTTTGTTAGCCGATCAGGACGCCTCGCGCCGACCATGCACCGGGGATCGTGACCTCACCCGAACGCCGGGGTGAACGCCTCGACGATGTGCTCGATCTCGTCGCGCAGGGGCCCACGCGTGGCCTGGGGGCTCTTGCCGAGGTGGACCACGACGAGGTCGCGATCGGGTACGACCAGGGTGTACTGACCCTCGTAGCCCTGGCAGGCGAGCGACCCGTCGTACTGCGGCCACAGCCACCAGTGGCGTCCGTAGCCGATCTGCTCGACGTCGTCGAACGCCGCCTGTGTGCGGGCCATGTCGCGCCACCCCTCGGGCACGATCCGGTGGCCGTCGACCACACCGTCGTCGAGGTACAGCTGTCCGAAACGGGCGAAGTCGCAGGCGGTCGCGAACACGTACGACGACCCGATGAAGGTGCCGGCTTCGTCGAACTTCGCGATCGCGCTGGTCATGCCGGCCGGCCCGAAGATGCGGTCGTGCAGGAACGCTTCCATCGCGTCTCGACCGCCGCCGACGGCCTCGCCGATGCAGCGGCTGACGATGTTCGTCGTGCCGCTCGAGTAGTTCCACACCGACCCGGGCTGGTGCTCGAGCGGTAGCGATGCTGCATAGCCCGCAACGTCGTCCTTGCCTGCGCCGTACAACATCTCGAGGCAGTGACTCACTGCGTCATCGACGTAGTCCTCGACGAAGAGCAGACCCGACCGCATCTCGAGCAACTGCAGCAGCGTGATGGCCTCCTTGTCGGTGCCGCGCCATTCGGGCACCGGTGCCGGGGCGTGCACGTCGAGCAGGCCGTCCGCGACGGCGACGCCCAGAGCGGCCTGGGTGATGCTCTTGGCCATGCTCCACGAGATGAGGGTGGTGTCGGCGTCGACCGGTCCGCCCGCTCCGAAGACCGTGTCGGGCTGGCGGCCGTAGCGCTCGAGCACGACCTCGCCCC